>CALXEH010000034.1 GCA_944387285.1 uncultured Oscillospiraceae bacterium
ACACGTTTATTCATGTAGGGGGAGAAAACGGCCTCTGCAACCAAACTATACGCATAAACGAATCGGGAACATATTATGGTGTTGCATGTACTTTCGGCGTGGGACCTACTCCGCCCATGAGCTCGGGAACAGCTACGATAACCGGCTATGGAAATGCTACATTCCACGTAAGACAAAATATTCCTCTGTCTGGAGCGGTTTCATTTTACATAGACACTAGTGAAGAAACAGACGATGTTACTGTGACGTTCGGATAATATATGGCCCTAAAAAAACTTTTAATCTCCGTGTGTGTCCTCGTTGTCATTGCGGCGGCGGCGTTCGGAGGATATCAGCTCCGGCGGGAGCTGACGGTGTCCTATGCCAGGCCGGAGGTCGAGCTGCTGGTGGAGGACGAGGCGCAGCCGGACTTCGTGTACTCGGAGTTTTACGGCGAGCAGATGAGCTTTATGAATCGCGTCATAGGGTCCGACATGATTTTGAGCGGCGGAGGCGGCGCGGACGAGGGGGCCGGAACGGACTCCTACTATCTCCCGTCGCTGGGGCATATAAGGACCTTGTTTATGCCAGAGTACGCGCACAACATAATTTACGCCCCGGCGGACACGGAATATCTCTCCGTCTCCTGTTCGCAGGGCGAAATGAGGAAGCGGCCGCACAGCGTCGCCGTCTACCGGCTCTCGCTCGAGACGGCGGAGAGCCTCCCTGCGGGACCGGACGACTGGGAGTATGAGACGACGCTCCTGCCTCCGGAGGTGTACGGGACAAAGGTACAGCTTGAAAAGCGCGGCGGGAACTATAGGATCTACGAGCCAGAGCTCAACTGCGTGTACGTGTGCAGAAGCGTCTGGGACAACGGCGTCATCGAACACGCATGGCTCGTGATGGAGGAATAGCGCAAATCGCCGGCGCTCTGCTTGTCCGCGTGCAGGACTTCGTGGCGTATTTCGTCGTACTCCGACAACAATGCTATTTACGACGTGCTGTATTGGGCGGGAGAGTATATGGACACCCTGCATGAGTTCGACGCCGCGCTCGACGGCGGCACTCGGAACACAAATCGGCTTTGGCCGTATATAAAACGCTTCTCACAGGCTCAGCCCGCTGCGGATGCAGCGGGCTGAGCCTATTTACAAACCCGGAACTTCACGGTATAATACAAGCTGTAATATTATCGGCATCAAACGGAGGTGGCGTATGTCCACGGCATTTGCACAGGGCATAAGCGCGTTGAGGAAGGCGGCGGGGCTCAGCCAGCGGGAGGTTTCCGGGGGGCTGGGCATCAGCCAGGCACTGCTTTCGCACTACGAGAACGGCTCGCGCGAGCCGGGGCTCGATTTTGTCGCGCGCATCTGCGACTATTACAACGTCTCGGCGGATTACCTGCTGGGCCGCACCGACTGCCCGGACGGGGGCGGCGGGCGCATGGCGGCGGAGATAAAGGAGCTCGCGGCCGAGCTCCGCGCCCTGACGGAGAGGGCCGAGCGCATTGTTGAGGGAGACAGGGAATGAGACAGGACCACATCAGGAATTTCAGCATAATAGCCCACATAGACCACGGCAAAAGCACGCTCTCCGACCGGCTGATAGAGCTGTGCGGCGCGGTGGAAGCGCGCGAGATGGCCAGCCAGATCCTCGACAACATGGACCTCGAGCGCGAGCGCGGCATCAAGGCCCAGGCCGCGGCCTTCAAGGCCATCACCCGCTGAATTACGAAAAAACGAAAGGAGCTGCACATGGATAAGAAATTCCTGCACATCGTAACTCCCGACGACGTCGAGACCCAGGTCCTCAGCTGGGGCTCCTTCCAGTGGCTCAACGAGCCCCGCGTCACGGGCACCGAGAACATGGCCGTCGGCGTCGGGCGCATCGCGCCGGGCCAGGGCCACACGAGGCACAACCACCCCGGCTGCGAGGAGTTCATCTACTTCCTAGAGGGCACGGCCGAGCAGACCATCGAGACAGAGGACAACGGCTTTGAAAAGGCCGTCATGAAGCCGGGCGACCTCGTCTCCATACCCGAGAGCTGCTTCCACTCCACCATGAACATCGGGGACACGGATCTGGTGTTCCTGGCCTGCTACCTGCGCTCCGGCCCGGAGGTCGGCCTGCGCGCCGAGGCGGAGATCATCCCGCCGAAGAACAAAAAGTAAGCCAAAATTGCCAATATATTCCCGCCCGCCGCATATTTGTACGGCGGGCGGTGGTCTTATTTCAGGAAAATACAGGCTGGGCGCGAAAAAACTTGTTTTGGCCTCTATTAATTTTGAGCGGGGTTTGTTATAATGTGTTCCGAGAGAGGTAAGGGCCCCGGAGGGGCTAATACAGAGAGAGGAAGATTGATTTGATCTCACACGGGAAAGAGGTAAAGGTGTTCGCGGGCAATTCCAACATCCCGCTGGCCCAGGCGATATGCGACAGGCTGAGCAAGAAGCTCGGCGTATGCAAGGTCTCCGCCTTTGCGGACGGGGAAGTGTCGCTCGAGCTGCAGGAGCCTGTCCGCGGCGCGGACGCCTTTATAGTCCAGTCCACCTGCAAGCCGGTGAACGACAGCCTCATGGAGCTGCTGGTCATGATAGACGCGATGAAGCGCGCCTCGGCGGGCAGGATCACGGCGGTCATCCCCTACTTCGGCTACGCGAGGCAGGACCGCAAGGCCAAGAGCCGCGACCCCATCTCCGCGAAGCTCGTGGCGAACCTTATTACCGAGGCGGGCGCCGACCGGGTCCTGACGATGGACCTGCACGCGGCGCAGATACAGGGCTTTTTCGACATACCGGTGGACAACCTCTTCGGCGCGCCCATCCTGGCGAACCACTACAGGAAATGCTTCGGCCGCGGCAATGAGGAGTTCATGGTCGTGTCCCCGGACGTGGGCAGCGTGGCCAGGGCCCGCGCCTTCGCGCAGAAGCTGGACATGAACCTCGCCATCGTGGACAAGAGGCGGCAGAAGGCCAACTCCTCCGAGGTCATGAACATCATAGGCGACGTGCGCGGCAAGCACGTCATCCTGCTCGACGACATGGTGGACACCGCGGGCAGCCTCTGCCACGCGGCGGACGCGCTGGTCGAGATAGGCGGGGCGAGGGACATCTACGCCTGCGCCTCTCACGGCGTGCTCTCCGGCCAGGCGCTCGAGAGGATAGAAAAGAGCCCGATAAAGGAGCTCATCCTGCTTGACACGATACCCTATCCCAAGGACAAGCCCAAGTGCAGCAAGATAAGCTATCTCTCCGTCGCGCCGATCTTTGCCGAGGCGATAGAGAGGATATACGAGGAGGTCTCGATCTCCTCGCTCTTCGACTGATACCATGCTGTTTGAAAAGCGCGGCGGGGCCGAGTGGATCTTCGTGTTCCTGGGCAATCCCGGGCCTAGGTATGCCGGCACGCGGCACAACGCGGGCTTCATGGTGGCGGATGTGTTCGCCAAGCGGCTGGGGCTGAAGATAAACCGGGCCCGCTGGCGTGCGCTGACCTGCGTGGCGGAGCTCGGCGGCAAGAAGGTGCTCTTCATGCTGCCCCAGACGCTGATGAACCTCTCGGGCGAGGCGGTAGGGCCTGCGGCGAAGTTCTACAAGGTGCCGCCGGAGCGGATACTGGTGTTCTCGGACGAGATGGCGCTGCCGCCGGGCGCGGTGCGGATAAGGCCCTCGGGCAGCGCGGGCGGGCACAACGGCTTGAAGAGCGTCATCGCGGCCCTGGGGACGGAGGATTTCCCGAGGATACGGCTCGGCGTGGGCGAGCCGCCGCACGAGGACTATGCCGGGGCTGACTGGGTGCTGGGCGTGCCGCGCGGGAAGGACGGAGAGCTGCTGCGCGACGCCGCCGCCTGGGCGGCGGAGGCCGCGGAATGTTATGTGACCGAAGGCCCGGAGCGGGCCATGAGCAAATATAACCGCAAAAGCAAGTAATATCCACTAATCGTCAGGGGGGAAATGTGTGAACAGAAAATGCATAGCGATGCTCCTCGCGGGCGGCCAGGGCTCCAGGCTCTACGCCCTCACGAAGAACGTTGCAAAACCCAGCGTTCCCTTTGGCGGGAAGTACAGGATAATAGACTTCCCGCTGTCCAACTGCGCCAACTCGGGCATAGACGTGGTCGGCGTCCTCACACAGTACAGGCCGCTCCAGCTCAACAGCTACATAGGCAGCGGCCAGGCCTACGATCTCGACAGCTCAGACGGCGGCGTCTTCATACTGCCGCCCTATCAGAGCGCGGGCGAGAAGGGCTCCTGGTTCTCGGGCACGGCCAACGCCATCTACCAGAACATCGGCTTCATCGAAAACTACGACCCTGAAAACGTGCTCATCCTCTCCGGCGACCACATCTACAAGATGGACTACTCGGACATGCTGCGGCAGCACACCGAAAACAACGCCGACTGCACGATAGCGGTCATCCAGGTCTCGATGGAGGAGGCCTCGCGCTTCGGCATACTGTCCACGGGCGAGGACGGCTTCATAAACGAGTTTGAGGAGAAGCCGAAAAAGCCGAAGTCGGACCTGGCGTCCATGGGCATCTACATTTTCAACTGGAAAAAGCTGCGCGAGTACCTCATCGCGGACGAGGCGGACCCGAACTCCTCGAAGGACTTCGGCAAGAACATCATCCCGAAGATGCTTGCCAACGGCGAGCGCCTGTGGCCCTACCGCTTTGCGGGCTATTGGCGCGACGTGGGCACCATCGTCAGCCTCTGGGACGCGAACATGGACATGCTCTCGCCGCGGCTCATAGACCTCTATGACCCGAACTGGCCGATAAGGTCCAAGAGCCCGATAAAGCCGCCGCACTATGCGGGGCCTGACTCGAAGATCATCCACTCCATCGTGACCGAGGGCTGCGAGATCGAGGGCAGGGTAGAAAACAGCGTGCTTTCGAGCTCGGTCAAGGTCGGCAAGGGCGCGAACGTGAGCTACAGCATCCTGATGCCCGGCGCCGCCGTTGAGGACGGGGCCGAGGTCAAATACGCCATCATAGGCGAGAACACGGTGATACACGCGGGCGCGAAGGTGGGCACGGAGCCGGACGGCTCTGAGGACTGGAACGTCGCCACCTGCGGCCCGGATGTGGAAATAGGCGCGGGTGCGGTCATAAAGGCCGGGGCCATGGTCTATGACAGCGTGGCTCCCGGGGAAGGAGGCGCGGAGAAATGATAAATCTGCACGGACTTATCCTGGCCGACCGCTCGGCCAATGAGCTGCGCGAGCTGGTCATGTGCCGCACGGCGGCGTCGGTGCCCTTTGCCGGCCGCTACAGGCTCATAGACTTCTCGCTCTCCAGCCTCCAGAACGCTGGCGTGAGGGACGTCGGCGTCATCATGCAGCAGGACTACCAGTCGCTGCTCGACCACATCGGCAGCGGCAAGGAGTGGGACATGAGCCGCAAGCGCGGCGGGCTGAGGCTGCTGCCTCCCTTCGGGCGGCAGAGCGGCGTGGGCGAGTACGTCAGCGTCATCGACGCGCTGCTGGCCGTCAGGGGCTATATCTCGGACGTGAAGCAGGACTACATCTTCCTGACCCGCGGCAGCCTTGCGGTGAACTTGGATCTTGCCGACATCATGGCGGCGCACCTGAAGTCGGGCGCGGACGTGACGGCGGTCTGCATGCCGGGCACGCCCGAGGGCACGCACCACAGGTTCGTGGCGGATGAGAACGGGCGCGTTACGGAGCTGCTGTTCCGCAGGAGCGGGCAGGGCCGCGGCGTCGCGGCGATGGAGGCCTACATCATGGCCAAGACGACGCTGCTGGACATCATCGACCGCTGCGACAGCGCGCTGGCGCGGCACTTCCACCGCGACGGCCTGGGCGGCCTGATGGAGGCCGGCGGCAGCATCAACGTGTACATGCACGAGGGCTACGCCGTGAACATCGACACCGTGGACGGCTACTACAAGGCCAACATGGACATGCTCGAGGCCAAGAACCGGCACGAGCTCTTCCCGGAGGACCGGCCGGTGCACACGAAGGGCCGCGCGGACGTCTCGACCTATTACGGCGAGGGCTCGTCCGTCAAGAACTGCCTCGTCGCGGACGGCTGCTTCATCGAGGGCGAGGTGGAGCACTGCGTCATCTTCCGCGGCGTGCGGATAGAGGCCGGGGCTGTGCTCAAAAACTGCATAATCATGCAGGACTCGGTCATAGGCGCGGGCGCGCAGCTGACGAACATCATAAGCGACAAGGACGTCACCGTCGGCGCGGGCGTCACGCTGGCGGGCAGCCCGAAGCTGCCGCTGGTCGTGCCCAAGGGCAGCGTGCTGTGACCACATATTCTTACTAATTCAGGAGCTTTTATGACGACAGGACAGATTTCAAGGGACGAGATGCGCGGCGCGCTTGAAGACAAGCTCTGCGCACACTTTGCAGTGACGGGCGACGAGGCGACGGACGAGCAGGTGTTCCAGGCCTCGGCCATGGTGATACGCGAGATAATGAGCAGGCTCCTGGCCTTCGAGAAGATCGAACAGCCGGGGAAGGAGGTACACTATCTTTCGATGGAGTTCCTCATGGGCCGCAGCCTCATGAAGAACGCGTACAACCTGGGCGTGGCGGACGCGCTCGTGGGCGCGCTTGAGGACATGGGCCGGAACGCCTCGGACATCTTCGAGACGGAGCCGGACGCGGGCCTCGGCAACGGCGGCCTGGGCAGGCTCGCCGCCTGCTACATGGACTCCATGGCCACCGAGGGTATCGCCGCCACGGGTTATTCCATCTGCTACGAGCTGGGCATCTTCCGCCAGAAGATAGAGGACGGCCGCCAGACCGAGACCGCCGACAACTGGAAGAGCGCGGCGGAGAGCTGGCTCATCCCGAGGTACGAGGACACGGTCGAGATCCGCTTCGGCGGCCGGGTCGAGGAAAACTGGGACTACTACGGCAACTGCCACGCCGAGCTCAAGGACTACACCACCGTGCTCGCCGTGCCGCGAGACATGCTCATAGCGGGCTACGGCGGCGGCAAGGTAAACACGCTCAGGCTCTGGGAGGCGCACAGCCCCAACTCTCTCGACATGTACCAGTTCTCCGAGGGCGAGTATGTGAAGAGCATGGAGCAGCGCACCCTGGCCGAGGTCATCACCAAGGTGCTCTACCCCGCCGACGACCACATGGAGGGCAAGACCCTCAGGCTCAAGCAGCAGTATTTCTTCGTCTCCGCCACGGCGCAGACGATAGTCAGGCAGCACAGGAAGGTCTGGGGCGACGTGCGCAGCTTTGCCGAGCACCACGTCGTGCATATAAACGACACGCACCCGACCCTCATGATACCCGAGCTCATGCGCATCTTCATGGACGAGGACGGCCTGGGCTGGGACGAGGCCTGGAAGATCGTGTCCAGCTGCGTGGCCTATACGAACCACACCATCATGTCCGAGGCGCTCGAGACCTGGCCGCAGGGCCTGGTGCAGAGCCTGCTGCCCCGCGTGTTCGAGATCATCAGCGAGATAAACCGCCGCTGGCGCGCGGTGCTCAGCGAGAAGTTCGGCGGCGACGGCGGCAGGATCGCCCGCAACGCCGTCATCGAGGGCGGCAAGGTCCACATGGCCAACATGTGCCTGGCCGGCTGCTACATGATAAACGGCGTCTCCGGCCTGCACGGGGACATCCTCAAGAACAGCCTGTTCCATGACGTGTACTCTTTCGAGCCGCAGAAGTTCACCTATGTGACGAACGGCATCGACCACAGGCGCTGGCTCTCGCAGGTGAACCCGAAGCTGGACGCCCTGGTGCGCGAGCTCATCGGCCCGGGCTACCTCAAGGACCCCGAGGAGCTTGCCGGCCTGCGCAAGTTCGAGAACGACGCCGAGGTGCTCCTGCGCCTGCAGGAGATAAAAGGCTGCAACAAGCAGGCCCTCGCCGAGTTCATGAAGAAGTCCCAGGGCTTCGAGCTCAATACCGACGCCGTGCTGGACGTGCAGGTCAAGCGCCTGCATGAGTACAAGCGCCAGCTGCTGTGCGCCATGCTCATAGCCCACCTGCAGGACAGGCTGAGGGACGACCCGAACCAGGACTTCGTGCCCCGCGCCTTTGTGTTCGGTGCGAAGGCCGCCGCCAGCTATAAGACCGCCAAGCGGATAATCGAGCTCATCTGCTCGCTGTCTGCGGATGTCAACGCCGACCCGGTCTGCAAGGGCAGGCTGCAGGTCTTCTTCCTGGAGAACTACCGCGTCTCCGTGGCGGAGAAGCTCATGCCTGCGGCCCAGGTCTCCGAGCAGATCTCCACCGCCGGCAAGGAGGCCTCCGGTACCGGCAACATGAAGCTCATGATGAACGGCGCCGTGACCATCGGCACGCTCGACGGCGCGAATGTCGAGATGTACGAGCGCCTGGGCGACGAGAACATGTTCCTCTTCGGCCTGCGCACGAACGAGGTCGAGGACATGAAGCGGCGCGGCTACAACCCGAATGCCGTGGCCGAGCACGACTACAGGCTCAAGAGGGTGCTGCAGCGTTTCAACTCGGGCCTGGCCGACGGCAAGAGCTACGCGGACCTCGTTTCCAGCCTGCTCTACGGCGGCGACCAGTACATGCTGCTGGCCGACTTCGCCTCCTACGTCGACTGCCACGACAGGCTCTATAACGCCGTGCGTGATACCAAGGGCTTTGCCCGCATGGGCCTCGTGAACATCGCCGAGAGCGGCATCTTCGCCGCCGACAGGGCCGTCCGCGAGTACGAAAAGAATATCTGGAGGCTGTAAAAGGCCCGGAAACAGAGCTGCCCGGCCGGTAAAAACCGGCCGGGCAGTTTTTTATCTCTCGTCCTCGTCGGCCCAGGCTTCCAGGGAATCATACTCGCCGTCGCGGGTGAAAGGCTCGCTCTCCCTGTCGCCCTTGCGTTTGGGCTCAGGCCTGCTCTTGGTGTCCACACGTTTGTCGTCCTTAGCCATAGTACCCTTCCTTTAAAAAATATTTTCGCAGGGTATCGACTTTTTCCCCGCCTCAAACGTCCCTATTATGTCCGACATTGTATATTATACCACAACTGCGCGGCCCTTGCCAGAGCTTTTTCAGGAACCTTTAAGACCCAGGCTACGTCTTAGAGCGGGATTGACAGGTACCGCGGCGGGTGTTATGCTCTCTGTATTAAGTCCGCTAACACGGATGTATGCGCCCGGGCCTGGACGCAGTATCATATATGGAACTAATATTATGGAGGACAAGAAGATGAAGACGAAGAAGATCTGCTGCCTGCTGCTGGCCGGCGTGATGTTGTTGGGGCTGCTGTCCGCCTGCGGCGGAGGCGACCCCACGAACACGCCGCCGCCGGAGTTCGGCTATGTGGCGAAGTACACCGAGCTCAAGGGCGACTTTGAGGGCATGAACAACCCCGTCATCTACGACGGGCGCATCTACTTCATGACGAACATCGAAGACGGCGAGATAACCGAGAGCTATCCCAGCTACGACGAGTTCGACAACCCCATCCTGGACGAGGACGGCAACCCGGTCATGGAGGAGTATACATACCCGAACTACGTCACCGCGTTCATGTCCATGGACCTGAGCGGCGGCGACCTGCAGCGCGTCGCGGGCTACACGCCCAGCGAGATCCCCGAGGGCGCCCAGGGCGGTTCCTGGGTCAACAGCTTTGCCATCGCCCCGGACGGCAAGCTGGTCTTCCTGGAGAACGTCTACTACTCCATCGAGAACGGCGGCAGTGAGGGCGAGGGCGAAGGCGAAGATGGCGGTTCGGTCAGCGCCACGGGCACCGACCTTGCAGTGGCGATCTCAGTGGATGCTCCCGTCCCCGACCCCGGCTACAGCTATGAGTATTTCGAGTCCTATCTGCTGCGCATCTTCGACCCGAGCGGCGAAGAGCTGCTGAACCTCGACCTCAAGCAGTTTGCACCCGAGGGCGCGAACTATTTCTATGTGAACGATATGCTCATAGGCGGCGACGGCAGCATCTGCCTCTACTGCGGCGATATACTCCTGGGCCTGGACCAGAGCGGCAAGGAGCTCTACCGCATCGATACCGTCAACGGCCTGGGCGGCGTAGACGGCATCATGCGCCTCGCCCGGCTGGGCGAGAGCGGCATAGGCGCGCTGGTCTATACCGATGAATACACCAAGACCGAGCTGCGCGAGCTGGACACCGCCACCGGCAAGCTGTCGGATGAGGGCATGGCGCTCAGCAGCAGCGTCTACATGCTCTATCCGGGCGCCGCGGACTACGACTTCTGCTACAACAAGGGCGAGAACCTGTTCGGCTTTGACGCCGAGGCCGGCACTGAGGAGAAGCTGCTCACCTGGATAAACTGCGACGTGGACAGCAACAACCTCTCCGGCGTCTTCCCGCAGGAGAACGGCGATATCCTCTGCGCCACCACCGAGTACGACGCCGAGGGCAGCGTCAATTACCTCATAAACCTCGTCAAGACGCCCTATGCGGAGATACCGCAGAAGACCTCTATAACGCTGGCCTGCTCGGGCCTTGACTACAACGTCCGGAGCGAGCTGCTCAAGTTCAACCGCATGAACGAGAACTACCGCATCGAGGTGCGCGACTACTCCGAGTACAATACCGATGAGGACTACAGCGCCGGCCTGACCAAGCTCATCGCCGAGATAGGCGCGGGCGCGGTGCCCGACATCCTGCTCACGGGCGGCATGCCCATAGACACCTTTGCCGCCAAGGGCTATTTCACCGACCTCTGGCAGCTCATCGACGCCGACACCGAGCTCGGCGGGCGCGACGCGCTCGTCATGCCCTTCCTGAACGCCATCAGCCAGGACGGCAAGCTCAACTGGATAACAGGCAGCTTCATGGTCCAGACCCTCGCCGGCCACAGCGATGTCGTCGGCACCGAGCCGGGCTGGAGCTACGCCGACCTCATGGCCGCGCTCGACAAGATGCCCGAGGGCTGCGAGGTCTTCAACCTCGGCACCACCAGGGCCGATATCTTCAGCTCCTTCTGCCGCCTCAACCTCTCGAGCTTCGTGGACTGGAGCACCGGCGTGTGCCGCTTCGACTCCGAGGAGTTCATAAACCTGCTCAAGTTCACGGACCTTTTCCCCGCCGAGTTCGACTGGAACAACTATGAGTGGACGCAGGACGACAGCGACGAGACCCGCATCAAGGAGGGCCGCCAGCTGCTCATAGCCATGGGCATCGTCTCGCCCTACGACATCACCTACTACAAGCGGATGTTCGACGGGAAGATGACCCTCGTCGGCTTCCCCGACGTCGAGGGCAGCGGCGCCGTGTTCTCCAGCTATGCGCCCGGCTTTGCCATCTCGGAGACCTGCAAGGATAAGGACGCCGCCTGGAGCTTCGTGCGCAGCTTCCTCACCCAGGAGTACCAGGAGAACAACGGCTACTACGGCTTCTCCGTCAACAAGGCCGTCTTCGACTTGTTCTTCGAGCAGGCGCTCGAACAGGCGGAGAGCAACCGGGTCGTAGTCGGCATGGACGGCAGCGCCAGCACCGAGACCACGACCTTTACCGAGGCCGACCGCGACATGCTGCTCGACATCATCAACAACACCATGATCTACATGGACAGCAGCTATAACTCGAACGACCAGCTCACGCAGATCGTGGAGGAGGAGGCCTCGTACTACTTCTCCGGCGAAAAGAGCGCCGAGGACGTGGCCGCCATGATCCAGAACCGCGCGACCACCTATGTCAACGAGCGCAGATGACACAAAAGCGACAAAACGGATACAATATATGGCCCGTTTTGTCGAAATATGCAGCACAAATTGTGATAAATACGGTTGAGTATTGCTGTCCTATGTAGTATAATACAGAACGACGGCAGGGAAGGAGCGCAGCAAATGACAGATCACAGGCAGAGAAAATTAAAGGACCTGGCGCTGAGCCTGTGTTTTTTGGGGCCCAGCCTGCTGGGCGTGCTGATCTTCTTTGTGCTGCCCTTCTGCGTTGTGGTGTACTATTCCGTCATCAAGAACACGATAAACCCGGAGTTTGTCTTCCTGGACAACTTCATAGCGCTTTTCCAAAATTCCGCCTTCAGGGACGCGGCCAAGAACACGGCGGTCTTCTCCGCCCTGGCCGTGCCCCTGGCGGTGGTGCTGGCCCTGGGCCTCGCCATGCTGCTTGAGGCCAGGATACCGCTCAAGAGCCAGTTCCGCACCTTCTTCCTGAGCCCCATGATGGTGCCCGTGGCCTCCGTCGTGCTCATCTGGCAGGTGCTTTTCAGCAACAACGGCGTCATCAACGAGTTCACCGCCCTCTTCGGCATCGACAAGATAGACTGGATCAAGTCCGAGTACGGCCAGATCGTCATACTCACGCTCTTCCTCTGGAAGAGCCTCGGCTACAACATGATCCTGTTCATGTCCGCCATCGCCAACATACCCAAGGAGCTGCTCGAGGTCGCGGACGTCGAGGGCGCCTCCGAGACCTATAAGTTTTTTGCGATAAAGCTCCGCTACCTCTCGCCCACGGTGCTCTTCGTGACGATACTCTCGCTCATAAGCTCCTTTAAGGTCTTCCGCGAGGTCTACCTCATGACGGGCGGCTACCCGGTGAGCAGCCTGTACATGCTACAGCATTTCATGAACAACACCTTCCAATCCACTGACTTCCAGAAAATGTCGGCGGCGGCCGTCGTCATGGCCATCGCCATGGTCGTCATCATCGCGGTCCTCTTCAAGGTCGAGGACTGGTTCGGAAAGGACGTGGAGGGATGAGGAAAAAGAAATACTTCTCCCGGACCGTCATTTTCCTTGTCTGCGCGATCTTGGCGCTCATCTTCCTGCTGCCCACGCTGCTGACGATCTCGAACTCCTTCATGACCCAGACGGAGATCACGGCCAACTACGGCGTCATCTTCCAGAACGCCTCCGGCTCCGGCGGCAAGACCTATGTGTCGGAGAAGGTGAACCTGAAGTTCATACCGGACAAGGTCTCGCTCGAGCAGTACATAACGGTGCTTTTGAAGAGCCCGGACTACCTTTTGAAATTCTGGAACTCCGTCATCCTGGTCGTGCCCATCGTGGTCTTCCAGGTAGCGGTGGCCTCAATAGCGGCCTACGGCTTCACCCGCTGGCGCGGCAGGGTGAGGGCGGCGATATTTTTCTTCTACGTCATCCTCATGCTGATGCCCTATCAGGTCACGCTGGTGCCGAACTATCTGGTCTCGGACTGGCTGGGCATACTCAACACGCGCTGGGCGGTCATATTGCCGGGCATTTTCGCGCCTTTTTCGGTCTTCCTGCTGACGAAGTTCATGCGGAGGATACCGTACTCGCTCATAGAGGCCGCGAAGATAGACGGTGCGGGCGAGTGGCAGGTCTTCACCAAGGTCTGCATGCCCCAGTGCCGCGCGGCGCTGTATTCCATAGCGATACTGGTCTTCATCGACTACTGGAACATGGTCGAGCAGCCCATCGTGCTGCTGCCGGACGCCGAGAAGCAGCCGCTGTCGGTGTACCTGTCCACGATAAATACCGGCGAGGTCGGCCTGGCCTTCGCCATTGCAACGATATACATGGTGCCGACGCTGCTGCTGTTCCTGCACGGCGAGGAGTACCTGGTAGAAGGCATAGCCACACAGGGCTCGGTCAAGGGCTGAGCGGAGTATTACAAAAGACGGAGGAAAATGCAAGATGACTGAGCAGAAAGTCAAAAACAGGGGCTGGGTCAAGAACGTCGCCATCATATTTTTGGCGGTCATGCTCGTTCTGACTTTTTTCTCCAACACGATCATGAACATGTCCCTGCCGGAGGCGGCGGTGCAGTATGTGCAGTCGGGCGCTATCACGACGCAGATACGCGGCACGGGCACTATCACGGCGAAGGAGACCTATGAGGTCAAGACCACGACCTCGCGCAAGGTCCAGTCGGTGCTGGTGACTCGCGGCCAGCAGGTGAAGGTGGGCGACGTGCTGATGCTGTTTGCCGCAGGCGAGGGCACGGAGCTGGAGGAGCTGCAGGCGAAGCTGGAGGAGGCGAAGTACGCCTACCAGGAGAAGCTGATAAACGCCAGCGGCGGCGGCAGCGAGGTCGCGCGCGCCCAGGAGAAGCTGCAGGAGGCCATAGCCGACCGGGACGCCAAGGCGGTGCCCTACACGGTGCAGGACATAGAGGCGGCCAAGCAGAGGCTGGAGGCGGCGCAGGAGGAATACCTGCAGCTGACCTACGCGCTGGAGGATGCCGGCGGCTTTGTGGAGGGCGGCAGCGGCGACACGCTCAAGGAGCTGCACGACGCCATGGACGAGGCCAGGCTGAAGCTGGATTCCAGCGAGATACGCTATGACAAGGAGATGGCCTTCGTCGAGCAGCTGGCGCGGGACGCCAAGAACCGCGGCTCGCAGTACGGCAGCGTGGAGGCCTTTGCCGAGGCCATCTGCGGCGCCTTCGCCGCGGCGGAGGGCTCGACCGTGCGCGGCTATTTCGTGGATTTTGCCGACGCCACCTATGCCGAGCGCTACAATCTGGGCATCGAGGGCGTAAACATAGATGACAGCACCTATTCCGGCCTGGTGTACAGGCTGCCCAGCCAGAACCTGACGGATGTGGCCCAGGGCTACGGCGTCATCATAGAGGCCCGCAAGACTTACAACAAGGCGGTGGACGCCTATCAGAAGGCCGTGGAGCAGACCCAGTCGCAGAATGAGGAGCTCAACCGCATGGTGACCGAGGCCAAGCGCGCGGTGGACGCGCTGCAGTCCGACTACGACTCCATGGTGGAGAAGAAGGCCGCCTACGACTCGGCTAAGGACAATGTGGTCAGCTGCGAGAACGCGCTCTCGTCGCTGCTCAAGAGCTCGCAGACGACGGGCCTGGACCTGAGCCGCCAGCTGAAGGCGATACAGGAGCTCGAGGCGCAGATAGCCGAGCTGAGCGCCGGCAGCACGGATGAGAACGGCGTCGTCACGGGCGGGCAGGTCGTGTCCGAGGTCAACGGCGTGGTGAAGGACATAAACGTCTCGGCGGGCAGCAGCACGGACCCGAGCTCCGCCGCCCTGACGATAGAGGTGCCCGACAGGGGCTACAGCATCAGCATGAGCGTGACGAACGAGCAGGCCCAGAAGGTGGTCATCGGCGACTCGGCGGAGATCAGCACGGGCTACTGGGGCGGCTCCGACATGCAGGCGCGGCTGGTGGGCATCCGCACGGACACGGAGAACCCGCAGTCCGGCGGCAAGCTGCTGGTGTTTGACGTCACGGGCAGCGACATAGAAAGCGGCACGCAGGCCTCGGTGTCCATAGGCCAGCGCAGCCAGAATTACGAGACCATCGTACCTAACAGCGCCCTGCGTTCGGACTCGAACGGCAGCTTCGTCCTGGTGGTCGTGGCGCGCAGCAGCCCGCTGGGCAACCGCTTTGTCGCCACGCGCGTGGACGTAACGGAGCTGGCGAAGGACGACGTGAATACGGCCGTTTCGGGCGGGCTGTCGGCCTATGACATGGTGCTGACGACGGCCACCAAGCCCGTGGAGGACGGCATGCTCGTGAGGCTGCCGGATTGATATGAGGATAAAGGGATTCGCGTTCAAGCGCTTTCCGCGGCCGCGGCGGCCCTCGAAGGCGAAGGCGGCGCTCTATATCGCCGGGTCGCTGCTGGCGCTGTGTGCGCTGGCCCTGGGCCTGGTCTGGGGCGCGTCGGCGGATACGCTCCAGAGTCAGCTGGCGGCGGAGCGCTACAGGGGCGAAAACGAGCAGCGTTACGCCCAGGCCTCGGCCTTTTTCCCGGAGACGGCCCAGCCGGGGCTCGCGGAGATACGCAGCTTCCGCGGCTCGATGGAGCAGAAGCTGCTGGACGTCTCGCTCGAGTCGAAGGAAGGGGCGCCGGCGCTCTGGTTCGACGCCTACAGCGGCGCGGGCGAGTTGAGCGTCAAGGGCACGAAGGGCAGCGCCACCGTGCCCGCCACGGGCGTCGGCGGGGAGTGGTTCAGCTTCCACCCGCTGGAGCTGCGCTCGGGCGGCTACATCAGCGAAGACGAGCTGATGCACGACCGGGTCATCCTCGACGAGAAACTGGCCTGGCAGCTCTTCGGCGGCTTTGAGCTCACCGGTCTCACCGTGACGATCTCGGGCAAGCCCTTCGTCATAGCCGGCGTCGTCGCGATGGAGGAGGACTCGGCGAGCGCGCGCTCGCACGAGACCAACGGCGAGATCTTCCTGCACTTCGACGCGCTGCAGCAGCTCACGGGCGGCGACGGTTCTACGGGCATCAGCTGCTACGAGCTGGTCTGTGCCGAGCCCATCTCGGGCTTCACGCTCGGCCTGCTGTCCGAGGGCTTCAAGGACGCCCAGACCGTGCAGAATACGGGCCGTTTCGGCTTCAAGAACATATTCGGGCTGCTGCGCGGCTTCGGCGAGCGCTCCATGCAGACCAGCGGCGTAATCTTCCCCTACTGGGAGAATGCAGCGCGGCTCATGGAGGACAGGCTGGCGCTGCTGCTGGCGGGCATAGCCGTCTGTGCGCTGCTGCCCCTGGTGCTGGCCGCCGTGCTGCTGGTGCGGCTGGGACGGCGCTGCTGGGTCAAGCTCCGCTGGGAGATAGGGCCCGAGCTGACGGGCAAGCTGGGCGACCGGCTCCGCGAGGGCCAGAGGCGCGCCCTGCAGCGCAGGCAAAAGCGCATAGAGGCCGGCTGGCGCCGCGAAGACGACGACGGCGGCGACGGCAAAAAGGAAAGCTAGATAAGGAAAACCGCCTGCCGGGTCCACGCCCGGCAGGCGGCTTTTTTGTTTTTACTTGCGCGGCCTCAGCCGGCGGTGATGTCGAGCAGCTCGGCCACGCTCTGCATGTTGTAGTCGCCGGAGCCGGCCCGGGCGGCGTCGCCCACACAGGCCACGTCAAAGCCGCCGGCATGCCCCGCCTCGGCGCCCGAGACGGCGTCCTCGACGACGAGGCAGACGGAAGGCTCGAGGCCCAGCATCTCCGCGGCCTTGAGGAAGACCTCGGGGTCGGGCTTGGAGCGCGTGATGTTGTTGCCGTCGCTCACGGCGTCGAAGAAGCTGCCGAGGCCCAGCTGGCCCAGGATGAAGGGCGTGTTCTTGCTCGAGGAGCCGATGGCGAGCTTCAGCCCGCGCTCGCGCAGGCCGTTGAGCGTATCGCGCACCTCGTCGCTCAGGTCGGCGGGGCTCATCTGCGCGAGGCTCTCGCGGTAGATGTCGTTCTTCATCGTCGCAAGCTCCACCTTGCGCTCGTCGGAGAGCGCAGGGCCGGAGTAGCGCTCGAGCACTATCTCGAGGCTGGCCATGCGCGACACGCCGCGCAGGCGGTTGTTGATCTGCCGGTCAAAATAGACGCCCAGGCTGTCGGCCATCTGCTTCCAGGCCAGATAGTGGTACTCGTCGGTGAAGCAGATGACCCCGTCGAGGTCGAAAATGATCGCCTGATACTTCATTTTTATGTCCTCTTTTCTCAAAGTATAGCCAGCACAAAGGCGTCCCAGGGCTGGAGCTTCGCGGCGGTCCCGTTTATCCCGGGCTCGCCGACTTTTATGAGCGTCTGTGCGCCCGCAAACTGCGCGGGTATCTCGCACTCCGCCGCCTCGCCGGAGAGGTTCACGACGCACAGCAGGCTCTGCTCGCCCAGGCTGCGTGTGTAGGCGAATATCTGCCTGTCCTCGGGCAGCAGCAGCTCGTAGCTGCCGTAGACGATGAGCTTGTGCTCGTGGCGCAGGCGGATGAGCTCCTGGTAGAAGTGGAAGACGGAGTCCGGCCGGGCGAGCTGCTCTGCGGCGTTTATCTCCTTGTAGTTCGGGTTCACCATTATCCAGGGCTTACCCGTCGTGAAGCCCGCGTTCTCGGAGCTGTCCCACTGCATGGGCGTGCGGGAGTTGTCGCGGCTCTTGTAGCGCAGGAAGCCCAGCATCTCCTCGGGCGTGAAGCGGCCGCTGCCCACGAGCTCGCGGTAGGCGTTGATGCTCTCGACGTCGCGGAAGTCTTCCAGCGTCTCGAAGGGCGCGTTGGTCATGCCGAGCTCCTCGCCCTCGTAGACGTAGGGCGTGCCCTGCATCATGTGGATGGTGAGGGCTATGGCCTTGGCGCTCTTCTCGCGCAGGGCGAAGCTGCTGTCGTCGCCGAGCCTCGAGACTATGCGCGGCTGGTCGTGGTTGCACCAGTATAGGCTGTTCCAGGCCCGCCCGTCAAGCCCCTTCTGCCACTTTGTGAGCAGGGCCTTCATCTCGACGAGGTCCATCTTGCGCGTATTCCACTTAAAGCTCTCGCCGCCGTCGAGGTCCATGTGTTCGAACTGGAAGGCCATGGTGAGCTCAGTGCCCTCCTCGTTGGCGTACTGGCAGGCCTCGTCCACCGTGAGGCCGGAGCACTCGCCGACGGTCAGCAGGTCGTAGCGGCCGAGCACCTTCTCGTGCATCTCCTGGAGGTAGCGGTGGACGTTCGGGCCGTTCACGACGTAGGGCGCGAAGCTGCCGTAGTCGCTGCCGGGCCGGAGCTCGCCGTCGGGCATCTCCGGGGCCTTGCTTATCATGCTGATGACGTCCATCCTGAAGCCGTCGATGCCCTTGTCGCACCACCAGCGCATCATATCGAAGATCTCCTCGCGCAGGACGGGGTTGTCCCAGTTGAGGTCGGGCTGGAAGGTGCCGAAGGTGTGCAGATAGTACTGCCCGGTCGCCTCGTCGTACTGCCAGGCGCTGCCGGAGAAGTTGGAGCCCCAGTTGTTGGGCGGCCCGCCGGCCTTGCCGTCGCGCCAGATGTAGTAGTCGCGCTTGGGGTTGTCCCTGGACGAGCGGCTCTCGATGAACCAGGGGTGCTCCTCGGAGCTGTGGTTCACGACGAGGTCGATGACGATGCGAAGGCCGCGCGCGTGGGCCTCGGCCAGCAGGCGGTCGAAGTCCTCCATCGTGCCGAAGCAGGGCTCTATGTCCCTGTAGTCGCTGATGTCGTAGCCGTTGTCGCCGCCGGGCGAGCGATAGAAGGGAGAGAGCCAGATGACGTCCACGCCCAGTTCCTTGAGGTAGTCCAGGCGGCTGGTGACGCCGGCGAGGTCGCCGATGCCGTCGCCGTTGGAATCCTGGAAGCTGCGCGGGTAGACCTGGTAGACCACGCTCTCCTTCCACCATGCTTGTTTCATAGGTGATCTCCTCCTGATACCTGCGATTTGGCGAAGTGCAGAAAAAGGGGCCGGAGGTGCTTCCTCCGACCCCTGCGGGATCATTTCTCTCCGTCCATACGGAGGCCAACAAGGAAGAACTTGTTGAAGATGAGGTAGATGATGATGATGGGCACGACCGAGATGCAGGCCGCGGCCATTACCTGGTTCCACATGGTGCCGGCGTTCTGGGACTGGAAGCTCTGCAGGCCGAGGGTGAGGGTGTACTTGGTGTCGGTCTTGATGTAGAGCATCGGGGCCGTGAAGGCGTTCCAGAAGCCCATGAAGCCGAAGATGGCGGTGGTGGCGATGGTGGGCCTGGCAAGCGGCATGGCTATGCGGAAGAACACGCCGTAGCGGTTCAGGCCGTCTATCTCCGCCGCCTCTGCGACGTCATGCGGGAAGTTCATGAAGAACTGGCGCATCAGGAAGATGTTGCCGATGTTCGCGGCGGCGGGCAGGATGAGCGCCATGTAGCTGTCGAGCATGCCGAACTCCTTGAGCAGCAGGTAGTTCGGGATGAGCAGCACCTGGCCGGGGATCATCATGAGCAGCAGCAGCGCATGGTGGATCTTGTTGCGGCCGGGGTAGTTGAGGCAGCTGAGCGAGTAGCCCGCCATGGAGTTTATGAACACGTTGATGACCGTGCCGACCGTGGCGACGAACAGCGAGTTCAGAAACCACCTCGGAAACAGGGAGCTGTGGCCGAAGATGGTGGTGTAGTTGTCGAGGGTCATGTTCTCGGAGATGAGGCTCATATTGCCGCCCACGATCTCACGCAGGGGCTTGAACGAGGCCGCCACCATCCAGAGGAAGGGGTAGAGGGTGATAAAGGCGTAGAGTATGAGCACCACATAGAGCGCTACGCGCCCGGCTTTTTTCTTAGACTTCATAGTACCCGCCTCCTTAATACCACTTCTCGGCAGCGTTCAGCTTCTCGGCGATCAGGGACACGGCCATGATGACGAGGGCGAGAACGATGGCGATGGTGGACGCATAGCCCATGGCATTTGTGGTGCCGAAGGCGTAGCGATAGACCATGAGCGAAACGGTGAGGGTGCTGTTGGCCGGGCCGCCGGAGCCGTTGGAGAAGATGTAGGCCTGGTCGAACATCTGCAGGGTGCCGATGATACCGGTCAGCAGGACGTAGGTCGTGATGGGCTTCAGGTAGGGGATGGTGATGCTCTTGAACTTCTCAAAGGTGCCGGCGCCGTCGATGTCGGCCGCCTCATAGAGCGAGGCGGGCAGGTCCTGCAGGCTGGCGAGGTACATCGTCGTGTACTGCGGGACGGTGGACCAGATGTTCATGACCATGATGACCTGGAGCGCCACGGCGGGGTTGTTCAGGAAGTTGATGCCGCCGCCCTCGGGCAGGACGCCCATGTTGATGAGTATCGTGTTGATGGGGCCGGTGACGCTGAACATGAACATGAAAATGATCGTCAGCGCCGAACTCGATGTGAGGGTCGGCAGGAAGTAGACGGCGCGGAAGAAGGTCTTGCCCCTTATCTTGCTGTTGAGGACGCTGGCTATAACGAGCGCTATGATAGTCTGGCAGGGCACGACGACGACCGAGAACTTCAGAGAGTTGAGCAGGGCCGTGCGCGCATACTCGTCCTGGAACAGCCTGAGGTAGTTGTCCAGCCTCACGAAGCTGTAGCTGTTCGTGAAGAGGTTGACCTTGCAGAAGGAGAGGTAGATGACGAAGATCGCAGAGATACCGATGAATATGCCGAGGATGATTACCGCGGGGAGCAGGAACACATAACCCTGGCGCCATTCCTGCAGCTGGCGCTTGGTGTGACGAGGCCGCTTGCTCACGGCAGGAACTGCCGTGGGCTGCGGGCTGCCGCTTGGCATGCGCGATTCCTCCCTTTTTTAACTTGCCGGGCGCGACTGAGCCGGCCTTGGCTTATATCTTTTAGGCGCGGAGGAATCCAGCGTGAACCCCGCTGGATTCCTCCGTTAGTATTGCTCTGTCAGTAATCAGCCGGCGTTGGCTATCTCCTGGTTGGCCTGCTGCTCGGCCGCGGCCAGGAACTCGGCGGCGGTCATCTCGCCGCTGACGGCGAGCGGGAAGTAGTTCTGGTAAGCAGTGTTGATGATGGAGGTGTTGTTGCCCAGCTGCCAGGGCTGGGAGCACTCGGTCATCGCGGAGTGGACAGCCCAGACGGGGTCGCTCTCAACGTCCATGGCTTCAGCCGCGTCGGAACGCGGGGGCAGGCAGCCGGCGCCGCCGCACCAGATGGTCAGGCCGTCAACGCCGGTGACGTACTTGATCCACGCGGAGGCCATGTCCTTGTTCTCGCTCAGAGCGTAGATGCCGTAGCCGACGGTGTAGCTCATGGAGTACTGAGTGCCGTTGTAGGAGGGCATCTCCTTCACGCCGAAGTTGATGTCGCTGTAGTCAGTCTTCAGGGTGCCGTAGACCCAGTTGCCCTCTTCCATGATGGCGGCCTTGCCGGTACCGAAGGCTTCGCCGTTCCAGCCGAGGCCCAGGTCAGCCGGGGTCTTCCAGAGGCCGTTGTTCACGAAGTCGAGTATGTACTCCATGTTGGCGACCACGCCTTCGCTGGTCAGAGTGGCGGTGCCGTCCTCAGCGATGAGGCCGTCGTTGCCGTCCTGCAGGATGGGCAGGTTGCGGGAGAGGTCCTGGTTGTAGGTCATGGCGGCGATCTGGTTCTTGCCGTAGACTTCGTCCAGCTTCGCCTGGAGGTCGGTCAGGAAGGCCTTGTAGTCGTCATAGTTGTCGGGGATGTCGTCAGCAGTGTAGCCGCAGGCCTCGAGGAGGTCGATGTTATAGTAGGTGGCCAGGGTGGAGACGTCCTTCGGCACGCAGAGGACCTCGCCGTCGGCGTTCGTGAAGGCTTCGATCAGGTTGGGGTAGAACTTGTCGAGCTCATACTCGGCGGGATCCAGAGGATCCATGACGCCCAGGGAGCCGTAGAAGGGGAACATGCTGCCGTCAACGTAGAAGCAGTCGGGAGCGGTCTGGCCGATGAAGTCAGCCTGGATCTGGGTGTTGTAGTCGGTGTAGACCTTCAGGTCGACGGTGCAGCCGTACATCTCCTCGAAGTTGGCCTTGAGGGTGTTGATGGCGGCGGTCTCCTGGTCGTTGCCGCCCCAGATGCCGACGGTCAGGGTGCGGCCGGCAAAGCTGGTCTCGTCACCGCTGTTGTCGCCGTCAGCGGCGGGCGGGTTCGTGGTGGTGGTCCCCTCAGAGCCGCAGCCGGAGAGCATGAGGCCCAGAGCCATGACCAGCGCAAGGACAAGCGCAAGAATTCTGGTTTTCTTCATTGTGATCCTCCTAAGTTTTTTTGGGTTTCAGGTTTCTAAAACGTTTTTGGCAAGTCATATTGTAAACGAAAACGTTTTTGTATTCAATGCACTTTTTTAACAAACTTTGAACAGGATTTTGGATACTTTGATGGATTTGTCAAAATAGCACAGAATTTGGCTCAATAGTTCAGCCTCAGCTCGCCCTCGACGGTGCAGGCCGAGCCGAAAATAGTGAGCTCGACGGGGCGGGTGCCGGTGAGGTTTACGAGCTCGATGCTGTCGTGGGTCAGGCGCACGCGCAGTTTCTGGCCCTGCCAGCAGATGTAAAACTCCAGGCTGCGCCAGCCGGCGGGCAGGGCGGGGTTGAGGCGGAGCTTGCCGTCGAGCATGCGCACGCCGCCGAAGCCGAAGACGACGGACTGCCACACGCCGGCGAGGGAGGCGGCGTGGATGCCGGCGTCGCTGGTCTTCATGTTCGGGCCGACGTCTATGGCCGCGGCCTTGCAGAAGAGCTCGTAGGCCAGCTCCCTGTTGCCCATGTCGTTGGCGAGGATGCAGTGGGTGGACAGCGAGAGGGAGGAGTCGTGCAGGGTGCGCGGCTCGTAGTAGTTCCAGTTGGCGGTCTTGACCTCGGCGCTGAACTGGTTTTCGAGCAGCAGGAACATGATGAGGATATCGGCCTGCTTGGAGACCTGCATATGCGTTATCTGCTCCTGGTTGTAGTCGCGGTAGATGCTGCCGACGTTCTGCTGCTTTTTGTACTTGGTGAGGTCGATATCCTTGAGCGTGAGGTAGGTCCTGTCCTGCGGGATGACGAGGTCCTCGCGCGGCTGGGGCAGGAAGAGGCGGGCGAGCTTGTCCTGCCAGACGGGCTCGAGCGCGGCGAGGCCGAGCTTCTCGTCGAGGGCCTTGTAGAGCCCGGGCTTTTCGGCCCGGAGCAGCTCGCAGTATTCTATGGCCTTGCGGATGTTCCAGGCGGCCATGTGGTTCGTGAAGGCGTTGTCGTCGACGTGCTCCTTGTACTCGTCAGGGCCGACGACGTCGTTTATGTGGAGCTTGCCGTCCTCGCCCTCCTCGAGGCGCGAGGCCCAGAACTTGGCGGTGTCGAGGATGAGCTCATAGCCGCAGCGGTCCATGAAGTCCTGGTCGCCGGTGACCTTGTAGTATTCCCAGACGCCGTAGGCGACGTCGGCGGTGATGTGCTGCTCGATGAAGCCGGACCAGATCTTGGTGGGCAGACCGGTGACGATATCGGCGGCGCCCCAGACGGGCGTGACCTCGCCGTCATCTATCCAGGCGGATTCCCAGGGGAACTGGGCGCCCTCGTAGCCGTTGCTGCCGGCCTTCTTGTGCGCGCCGGGCAGGCTGAGGTAGCGGTACTCCTCGAGGCTGCGGGCGATCTCGGGCGCGCTGAAGATGAAGTAGGGGAGGATGAACATTTCGGTGTCCCAGAAGGTGTGGCCCTTGTAGCCCTCGCCGGAGAGGCCCTTCGCGCCGATGTTCATGCGGTTGTCGTGGGCAGGGGTCATGATGTGCAGGTGGTACTGGGCGAAGCGCATGGCCAGCTGGTCGAAGTCGTTGTCGGCCTCGATGGTCACGGGGATGTTGTCCCAGACCTTGCGCGCCCAGGCCGCGGCGCTCTCGGCGAGCAGGGCGTCATAGCCGAGCTCACAGGCGGCCTCGTGGCCTTCGAGGGCGTGCTCCTGGAGCTGCTCGAGCCCGAGGCCCTCACTCTCGCGGTCACGGGAGGTGTAGACGCTGGAGAGCTTCTCGACGGTCAGCGTGCTGCCGGCGGGGATGGCGATCTTGTATTCCTGCTTGATTATGCGGCGGTCGATGATGATGAAGCCGGGCTCCTCGCGCTTCACGCCGTCCATGGCGAAGGAGAAGGTGGTGTTGAGCACGAAATCTATCTTCGACTGCCCGGTGGTCTGCGTATAGCGCATGTGCCGGCCCTCGAAGAGGCGCTTGTCGCCCTCGGAGAAGTGCTGGCTGCCGGAGTTGGTCATCTGCCCGTTGATGCCGCCGGCGATGTCGAGCAGCATGTCCCCGTCGAGCGGGGTGACGGAGAGCTTCTGGCCGATGATGTGCAGCCTCTCCATGGAGACGAAGCGGCTGAACACGAGCTCGTAGCGCCTGCCGTTCGGGGCCTTCCAGACCACGCGCCGGACCGTCTCGCCCGTCTTGAGGTTCAGGCTGCGGTCATAGTCCTCCACCACGCCGGTGAGCAGGCTGAAGCGCTGGTCGTCGAGCCTCAGGTCGAGCCTGGAGACGTCGGCCGCGTTGGGCAGCTCGGTGACCTCGTTGTCGTCAAATTTGTTGAAGGTGCCTGCCACGAACAGGTCGCGCTGCTCGCCGGGATTGAATTCGTCCGCAGCGTTGCGTATGCACAGGTAGCCGTTGCCCTGGCACATGATGGATTCGCACTTGCCCAGAAATTCCGGCTCAAAGCCGCGCTCGGCGACTATCCATTCCGCCGCCCGGGAATAATCCATGCCCATACTGATTTTCCTCCTGTAGTGTCCAAGTAATCTAAAACGTTTTTGTGAAGGCGCAAAAAAATTAGTGATAGAAGTAGTAGTTAGATATCCAGGCCATGACGGCAAAGCCGCACAGCTGCCCGCCCAGCGAAAAGAGCCAGGGCACGCCCAGCAGCAGGAAGACGACGAAGTTCACCACTGCCAGCGGGATATAGAGCTTCACGGATTTCTTGAAATCGCTGGTGTTCTCGTACTTTTTCGCGCAGATCCAGCCGATGGCGATGGCGGCCAGCACGCAGCCGAGCAGCAGCAGCGGATTCATCGCCACGATGGGGTCCTCGGCGTTCAGGCCGAACATCTGGTCAAGATTCATTTTCCGCCTCCTCAGCTTCGTGCAGGTCCTCCTCTTCCCAGCGGAAGATGACCTTTGTGGCGCCGGCCATGTCGTGGAGCGTGGTGCCCTTCACGAAGAGCATTATGACGCTCACGAGCCCTGCGGCCCAGCCGGCGTAGGGGATGAGATACATACATTTCACAAGCTCGCGCAGGCCGACGTAGAGCACCTTGGGCTTCACGCCCGTCTTGTCCCTGACCTTCAGGCGCCCGAGCATTTTGCCGAGGGTGGCGCCGTTGTTGTATTCCACCATCAGCACGCCGTAGACCGCAAACAGCAGCCGGAAAAGAAAGTCCACCGAGCGCAGCTCTATCTGCATCACATACAGCATGACGAACTGTACCGGGAACATAAGCAGGACATAGTCGATGAAGGCGCAGAGCAGCCGCATCCCGCCGCGGATGAGCAGTTTTTTATCCATGTAGAGAAACACCCTCTCCAACAATGCCGAAAACGTTTTTGTCAAGCATAGGATAGCATATCCCCTGACTTTTGTATAGTCACAATCTCCACAAATTCGAGCGCATGTTTTTGATGAATCGGCTCAATAGGGGCCAAAAAGGGCCCCGCCTCCTGCGGGGAGGCGGGGCAGCGGGCGCGGGTTCAGCCGGCCCTTGCGCTGCCGCGCACGACGAGCTCGTACATGACGTCGTCGGTGTGGGCCTTGCTGGTGCCCTCGATGCGGTCGTAGATGGCCTGGCCGGCGACGTAGCCCATGCGGTAGAAGTCCTGCCTCACGGTGGTGAGCCCGCCGTAGAGGTACTTGGCGATGGGGATGTCGTCGAAGCCGACGACGAAGATATCGCTGCCGACGCGCTTGCCGAGGTCCTCGATGGCCCGGCAGGCGCCGATGGCCATGAGGTCGGAGGCGCAGAAGAGGGCGTCGATGCCGGGGTCGTCCTGGAGCAGGCGCCAGACGAGGTTGTAGGCGACGATGTCGTCGAAGTTGGCGTTCACCACCCGGAGCGGGCTGACCTCGAGCCCGGCCGCGGCCATGGCGGCGCGGTAGCCGCTCTCGCGCAGCAGGGAGACGTCGGCCACGGTGCTGCCGTTTACCATGGCGATATTCTTCCTGCCGCAGCGCAGCAGGTAGCTCACGGCGTCGAAGGCGGCCCTCTGGTTGTCGATGGTGATGTCGAGGACGCGGCTGTCGGGCGTGCGCATGTCGATGAAGGCGCAGGGGATGTCGATGTCCGCGAGCTGGTCCATGTAGCGGTCGCTGATGCGGAAGCCGGAGCAGATGAGGCCGGTGAGCTGCTTTTTGAGACAGAGCACCTTGAGCGTCTCCTGCTGCTGCCTGAGTATGTCCGAGGTCAGGAGGATGAACTCGATGCCGTTGTCCTGGCAGGCGTGGCAGACGCCGCTGAGGATGCCGTAGACCGCGCCGGAGGGGTCGGTGGGCTTGAGGTCGTTTATCAGCAGGCCGATGACCTTGTCGGCCTTGCCGCCCATGGTGCGCCCCGCGGCGTTGGGCACATAGTTCATCTTCTCGGCAAGCTCTTTTATGCGCTTTCTGGTCTCGGGATTGACGTCAGAATAGTCGTTGAGGGCCTTGGACACGGTGGTGATGGACACCCCGGCCTGCCTCGCCACATCCCGTATCGTGGTTCTGACCATAAAAACTCACCTCGGATATTAGAATACCACATCCGAAAGCGTTTTCCAAGCGAGATTTTCGGCAAAACAACGAATTTGGAAAAATTTTTACAAAGCGAGCCCCGGCCGGCTGCCCGGCCGGGGCTCAGTGCTGAGGAGTTTGTTATTCCAGCCCGGCCCAGTCGCGCTCGGGCAGCTTTTCGAGCCACTGCTCGATGTCGCCGAGCCGCTTGTACTCGTGGCTGTTCGTGGCCTCCTGCATCTCGGCGTAGAACCAGGTGCCGGCCGGGTTGTCGGGCCAGACGTTCATCTCGGCCTCGGGCAGGAGATGGCCCGCCTCGGGCGCGCGGCCCAGAGTGCGGTTGATTATCGTGCAGGCCTCGGCGCGGGTGATGACCGCCTCGGGGTCGAAGCAGCCGTCCTCGTAGCCAGCTATGAGCCCTATCTCCGCCGCGGCGGAGATGAAGCTCTCATACCAACTGCCGGGAGCGACGTCCGCGAAGATGTTCTC
>CALXEH010000035.1 GCA_944387285.1 uncultured Oscillospiraceae bacterium
AACGACCTGACCCAGATGACCTTCGGCTTCTCTCGTGACGACGCCGGCAGCTTCCTGCCCAGCTACT
This sequence comes from uncultured Oscillospiraceae bacterium, assembly GCA_944387285.1. Taxonomy (GTDB): domain Bacteria; phylum Bacillota; class Clostridia; order Oscillospirales; family Oscillospiraceae; genus Scatomorpha. Next base: position 68 of record CALXEH010000035.1, read on the forward strand.
ACGAGAAGCAGATCTTCGACAACGACCCGTTCGAGCGCATCGACCAGATCGGTGTGGGCAAGCTGGTCGACATGGCCGTCAAGCTGGGCCGCAGCACCCGCCCGGACATCCACCTGGGCATCTGCGGCGAGCACGGCGGCGAGCCGAGCAGCGTGGACTTCTGCCACCGCGTCGGCCTCGACTATGTGAGCTGCAGCCCCTTCCGCGTGCCCATCGCCCGCATGGCTGCCGCCCAGGCCCAGATCAAGAATCCCCGCGCCTGAGCAATAAGATCATAAACGAAAGGAAGCCGTCCGGATGGACGGCTTCCTTTTTGCTTGTATGCGGTTTTAGAGGCCGAGGAGGGCCATGAGCTCGCCCCAGAGCTCGAGCAGGCGGAATTTGAAGACTACGCCCTCGCCTTCTGCGGTGAGCAGCCCGGCGCTGTCCTGGCCGAGGGTCTCGAGCGCGTCCTGGGCTTCGGCGGCGGAGAGGCAGAGCGGCGGGAAGACGACGCACCACCAGTTGTGGCCCTCGCCCTCGCCGAGGACGACGCGCAGGGACTCGTAGCTGCCGGCGGGCAGGGCGAAGGAGCCGTAGTCGCGGGTGGGGTAGTATTCGCGCGAGAGGGTGACGGTGACGGGCCGGCCCTCGGCGGCGGCTTCGGCGGCGGCTTTGATATCGTCGAGGCTCGAGGCGATGAGCTCGCGGGCGCCGGCGGCGTCGGAGACGCCCTCGAGTTCCGGCGTGAGCCTGGCGAGCACGCTGTCGCGCACGGCGAGCTTGATGCGCTGCTCCTCGGGCTCGTCCGAGGCGGCGAGGACGTGCAGGCGCACGAGCTCTTCGGAAAGGGCCTGGCTGCGCGCCGAGGCCCAAACCCCGCACAGCAGCGTGAAGCAGAGCGCGAGCAGCATGGAAAGTTCCCAGTTTTTCAGAAAGCGTTTTTTCATGGCTATGTACCTCCAAGGCCATTGTGCCCTGGAAGGAGTTTTCTTAAACCGCTTGACAGGGCGGCGCGGACGTGGTAGGATTGATTACCCGTGGGGGAGTAGTCTTCCGCATACGGCGGAGGCAAGTCAACAGCATGGCGGAAAGTGAGTTTCGCCTGGCTTGCATTAAAAGACCAGACTCATGGATAGGCTAAGCCTGTCCATGAGTTTTTCTATGTCTGAGAAAGGAAGGGTCAAGTTGAAGTTTTACTGCGAGGACGCGCAGAGCGTGCTCAGTGAGGTAGGCAGCAGCGAGAAGGGGCTTGGCAGCGAGGAGGCGGCGAAGCGGCTGGAGCGCGACGGGCGCAATGAGCTTGCCGCGGCGAAGAAGCCCTCGCTCATAAAGCAGTTCTTCAAGCAGATGGCGGACCCGATGATCATCATCCTGCTCGTCGCGGCGGCGATAAGCGCCGTGACCTCGGTGGTGCAGGAGGAGAGCCCGGCGGACGTCATAATAATCCTGTTCGTCGTCATCGTGAACGCGGTGCTTGGCGTGTATCAGGAAAACAAGGCTGAAAAGGCGATAGAGGCGCTGCAGGCGATGAGCGCGGCGACCAGCCGTGTGCTCAGGGGCGGCAAGGTCACGGTGGTGCCCTCGGCGGAGCTGGTCGTGGGCGATATCGTGCTGCTCGAGGCGGGCGACGCGGTGCCGGCCGATGGCAGGCTGCTCGAGAGCGCAAGCCTCAAGATCGAGGAGGCGGCGCTCACGGGCGAGAGCGTGCCCGTTACGAAGTTCATAGACATCCTCGACCCCGGCTCCGCGCCGGACGTGCCGCTGGGCGACAGGAAAAACATGATGTACATGGGCAGTACGGTGGTCTACGGGCGCGGCACGGCCGTCGTCACGGCTACCGGCATGGACACGGAGATGGGCCGCATAGCCGACGCGCTCTCGAAGGCTGAGCAGGGCCAGACCCCGCTGCAGCTAAAGCTCAGCCAGCTCTCGAAGATACTCACCTGGCTCGTGCTGGGCATCTGCGCCGTCATCTTCGGCGTGCAGATACTCAGGGCCGGCGGCATAAGCGGTGAGGTCGTGCTCGACTCCTTCCTCGTGGCCGTCTCCCTCGCGGTCGCGGCGATACCCGAGGGCCTTGCGGCGGTCGTGACAGTGGTGCTCTCCATAGGCGTCACGAACATGTCGAAGCGCAATGCGATAATCAGGCGACTGACGGCGGTCGAGACGCTTGGCTGCGCGCAGATCATCTGCTCGGATAAGACCGGCACGCTGACCCAGAACAAGATGACCGTCGTTGACCACTACGGCGGGGATACACAGCTGCTGGCCACGGCCATGAGCCTCTGCTCCGACGCTGAGGAGGATGAGAACGGCGAGGCTGTGGGCGAGCCGACGGAGTGCGCACTGGTGAACTGGGCGCACGGCCTGGGCCTCGACAAGGACGACCTCAAGGCCTGCGCGCCGCGCATGGGCGAGGCGCCCTTCGACAGCATGAGGAAGATGATGAGCACGGTGCACGTCTCCGGCGGCAGCGTGGTGCAGTATACTAAGGGCGCACCGGACGAGGTGCTGAAAAAGTGCGTGTCCTACCTCGACCACGGCAAGGTATGTCCGATGACCGAGGAGAAGCGGCAGGAGATACTGGCGGCGAACAAGGAGATGGCCGACCGCGCCCTGCGCGTGCTTGCGGCGGCGGCCAGGTGGTGGACCTCGGAGCCGGCGGACTTTTCGCCCGAGGCGCTGGAGAGCGAGCTGTGCTTTATAGGCCTGACTGGCATGATAGACCCGGTGCGGCCCGAGGTGAAGGCTGCCATCGAGGAGTGCCGCGGCGCGGGCATCCGGCCCATCATGATAACGGGCGACCATGTGGACACGGCTGTGGCGATAGCGAAGGAGCTGGGCATCCTGCAGGACGCCTCGCAGGCGGTGACGGGCAGCCAGCTGGACGCAATGGACGATGCGGAGTTCGAGCGCCGGTTCCGTGACATCTCGGTGTACGCGCGGGTGCAGCCCGAGCACAAGACGCGGATAGTGACGGCCTGGAAGCGTGCGGGCTATGTGACGGCGATGACGGGCGACGGCGTGAACGACGCGCCGAGCATCAAGAGCGCGGACATAGGCGTGGGCATGGGCATCACGGGCACGGACGTGACGAAGAACGTGGCGGACATGGTGCTGGCGGACGACAACTTTGCGACCATCGTCGGCGCGGTCGAGGAGGGCCGGCGGATCTACGACAACATCCGAAAGGCGATCCAGTTCCTGCTGGGCTCGAACATGTCCGAGGTAATCAGCATTTTTGCGGCGACGATTCTGGGCTTCACGATCCTGGAGCCGGTGCATCTGCTGTGGATAAACCTTGTAACGGACTGCTTCCCGGCGCTGGCGCTGGGCATGGAGAAGGCGGAGCGGGACATCATGCGCCGCCAGCCGCGCGATGCGAAGGCGGGCGTGTTTGCCGGCGGCATGGGCGCGGACATAGCGTATCAGGGCATAGTGGTGTCGCTGCTGACGCTGGCGAGCTATTTTGTGGGTCACTATATCGAGTCCGGAGTCTGGGAAATAGCGGACAGCGCAGATGGCACGACGATGGCCTTCCTGACGATGAGCATGGCGGAGATCTGCCACAGCTTCAACATGCGCAGCCAGCGCGGCAGCATATTCACGATAGGCAGCGTGAACAAGACGCTCAACTGGGCGGCCCTGGGCAGCCTGGCGGCGACTACGCTGGTTTGCGAGGTACCCTTCCTGGCGAGGGCCTTCGAGTTCGCGCCGGTGGACTTCATCGAGTACGTCGTGGCGCTCTGCTTTGCCGTGAGTGTCATCCCGATAGTCGAGCTCGTGAAGCTCGTCCAGAGGAAGCTCGCGAAAAACTGAATCCTGGCAGCACAAAGCCCCGGCTTTCACAGCCGGGGCTTTCAGTCTGTCGAAAAAGCCTCGCAGGGCTTCGCGGTCGTCCCCTTTTCTCAGTTCATGCCGAGCAGGGCCCGGTATTTATCCTCCTCAGCGACGCGGCCCACGGCCGAAAAGGACATGGCGGCGGGCCCCAGCGTCCGGCGGGCGAGCTTCAGCAGGCCCTCGCGGTCCACGGCGTCGTAGCGCTCTATGAGCTCGTCCGGGCTGAGGCAGCCGCCCAGGAACAGCTCGCCGTAGCCCAGCCGGTTCATGCGCGAGCCCGTGGATTCGAGGCTCATCAGTATCGTCGCCTTCACCTGTTCCCTTGCGCGCGAGAGCTCGTCCTCCGTCACGCCCTCGTCCAGCAGGCGGCGCAGCTCGTCCATGACGACGGCCAGCGCCCGCTCCTCCGTCTCGCGGTTCGTCGCCGCCGCGACGGCGAAGAGCCCCGTGTCCTCAAAGCCCGCCGTGAAGGAGTAGACCGAGTAGCACAGCCCGTGCTTTTCCCTGAGCGTCTGGAAGAGCCGCGAGGAGGCGTTGCCGCCCAGGATGCCCGAGAGCAGCTGCATGGCGAAGCGGTCCGGGCTCGAGGTCTCAAGGCCGGGAAAGCCCAGGACGAGCTGGTTCTGCTCCGTGGCCTTGCGCCTGAGCGTCAGGCAGGGCCTGTAAGCTGAGCGCCCGGGCCGCCTGGGCTTCGCCTTGGGCATGGCCGAAAAGCGCGCGGCCAGCTCCGCCGCGTCGGAGTCCGTAAAGCTGCCCGAGAGCGCCGCCACCACCCTGGGCGCGGTGTAGTGCCGCTGCATGAAGTCCCGCAGGCTCGCGCCCGTCTGACGCTGCAGGCTGGAAGCGCGGCCAAGCACGGGCCGGCCCAGCGCGCCCGGGAAGCAGCCGGCTATGAGCCGCTCTGCCGCCACGTCCTCCGGCGTGTCCTCGTACATGTCTATCTCTTCCTGGATGATGCCCTTTTCATTTTCAACGTCGCCCTCGTCGAACTTCGAGTCGAAGAACATAGCAGAGAGCGTGTCTATGGCCAGGGGCAGATGGCTGTCCAGCACCCGCGCGTAAAAGCAGGTGTTGTCCCGCGTCGTGTAGGCGTTCATCTGCCCGCCCACGGCGTCCATGCGCTCGGCCAGCTGCGCCGCCGTATATTCCGACGTGCCCTTGAAGAGCATGTGCTCTATAAAATGCGCGCTGCCAGCCTCGGAATACTTCTCATACCTCGAGCCCGCGCCTACCCAGATGCCTATCGAGGCCGAGCGCACGGCGTCCATGTGCTCGCAGACTATCCTCGCCCCGTTCGGCAGTTCTATCCTCTCGTACATTCCCAGCCCTCCAATGCGTGCTTCCAATATTGTAACACGAAAGGCCGCAAATGCGAAGAGGGTAATCCTGCCTCAGCCGTCGTAGACCGCGCCGACCTCGCGCCTGCGGCGGAAGATCGTCAGCCAGCAGACCGCAAGCGTGAAGAGGGCTGAGACGCTCACCGCCGCCCTCGGGTTCATGAGCTCGCCCAGCGCGCCGACAATGAGGCTGAAGACGCCCTGGCCTATGTAATACATCATGCCCTCGAAGGCGTTTATCCGCGCGCGCATCCCGTCCGGGATGTAGCTCTGCACGGCGGCGAGGCGCATCGTAGCGCTGCCTATGCCCAGATAGCCCGCCGCCGCGCGGTTTATGAGCATGAGCGGATAGGGCAGCCAGAGCAGCGACGCATCCATGAGCTCGTAGGCGTTGTAGACGAAAAAGGCATATTTATAGCGCTTCCCTCGCGGGATCTCCCGCCTGTAGCGCACCGTGCCGCCTATGCTGCGCCCCGCGAACTCCGCGACGGAAAAGAGCGAGTACAGCGCCGGGGCCGCGCTGAACCAGGCGACGAGCAGGGCCGAATAGCCGTTCCCAACGCCGTTCGTGACAGCCATGTAGCTGAATATGGCGAGCAGGCCGCGCTCCTTTTTGAGATAGGCCGCAGCGTCGCGGATATCGCCCAGCCAGCTCCGGAGCGAGAAGCCCTCGGCGTCGGGCCGCCGTTCCTCCCTCACGCTTATCCGGCTCTCGATGACCGCGGCGAGGAGGGAGAGCGCGCCCTGGCCTATGAGTATGGCCGCCACGCCCACGGCCTCCATGAGCCAGGCCGCCGCCGGGGCCATGAGCACCTGCATGACGGGATAGACCATGGACGAAACAGTGTAGCCGCGCTCCTCGGCGCGCTCGGCTATGAGCTTGGGGAAGATGCTCTGATAGGCCAGGGAGTCGAAGGCCGAGAGGCTCGAGAGCAGCAGGGAGAAGAAAAGGTAGCCGGTGTATGTGAAGTCGTGCCTGAGCAGGTAAAAGCCCGCTGCGGCGTAGAGCAGGCCGTTCACCGCGTCCCCGCCGACCAGGAAGGGCTTGCGCGGCAGCCTGTCCATGAAGGGCGCGGCGACGAGCGGCAGCACGAAGCCGGGCACGACGTTTATGGCTATGAGCAGCGCCGCGGCCAGCGTGCTGCCCGTCTCGCGGTAGACCAGGAAGGAGAGCGCAAAGCTGCCCGCAATGCCGCCCGCCGCGCCCAGCACCGTGGCCGATATGAGCAGCGTGAAGTCCCGCGTCCAGAGTTTGGGTTTCAAAGAGATCACCTCCGCCTATATTCTAGGACGGAGGCTTAAAAAAGAAAAGGCGGCTGTTTTGGGAAATTCAAAACCAAAACAGCCGTTTAAATTGCATTTGAACCCCTGTATTCAGGAAAATCAAGCAGCAGCTCATAGGCCTGGCGGTACATCCGCCTCGCCCGCAGCCACTCGAGCACTCGCGGCAGGTGGAAGCCCGCATAGCCGATGGGCAGCTCGCGCCGCATCGTCTCAAAGAGCTCCATGAGCTCCGCGCCGTATTCCGGGCGCTCGAGGTAGTCCGGATGCTCCAACCGGTATCGGACGAGGCCGCAGATGCGCGGGGCCAGCTCATGCGCCGGCTCTGGCGAAGGGGCTGCGGGGCTCTCCGCGCGCTCGAGGGCCGCGAGGGCTTCTTCGCGCCTGCCCAGCAGCTCGCAGGCCGCGGCCAGCTTGTGCAGCTCCATCGCGCTCTCGGCGCCGAGCCTTTTGAGCGCGTCGTAGGCCTCCTGCGCCCGGCCCAGCTCCAGGGTCGTGGCCGCGCGGTTATACTCTATGCTGCGGACCGTGTCATCGTCGCCCAGCGCCCTGGCCATGCGCTCCGCGGCGGCGTAGTGCCGGAGCATGGCCTCGTACTGCATACCGTTGCTGTAGCAGTTGCCGATGGTGACGCGCGCGTGCATGAGTATGCGCAGGCGCCCCTCCTCCACCGCAAGGCGGCAGGTGCGCTCCAGCAGCTCGAGGGCCAGGGTGTTGTTCCCCGCGCAGTAGGCGGCATTCCCGCGCAGATAGCAGGAGTAGGCCGCCGTGTCGAAGCGGCAGAGCGCCTCAAAGTCGCCGGAGAGCCAGAGCAGCAGCGAGCGCTGCCTCGGCTCCAGCACGCCCTCCATGGCCTGCACCCAGTCCGGCGCACCTTGCACGCCGGAAAAGAGCTGCAAGAGCAGCGCCGAGTCCACGCAGCAGGGCCCGCTTTCGAGCCGCGCAGCCTCGAGCTGCGCGCGCAGGGCGTCCCAGTCCTCGTAGTCGAGGGAAAAGGCCGCCTCGTAGCAGCGCTCTATGAGCTCTGCCGCCCCGGGCGTCTCCTGCGGCTCCAGGCCCAGCCGCTCAAAGAGCGCCGCGACGAGTTCCGGGTCCGCGCCCTCGCGTCCCGACTCTATCTTTGAGAGCCAGGAGACGGAGCAGATGCCGCGGCAGAGCCCCTCCTGGCTCCAATTCCTTTCCAGCCTTGCGCGCCGGATGAGCGCGCCTGCGAGCGCGGGCCTCAATCCGCGCCCTTCTTTCTGCGCCGGAGCCTGCCCAGGGGCAGGGCCCGCTTTGCCGAGGCCGCATACTCCTTGAACAGCAGCTCCATCGAATCCATGAAGAGCTCCCTCTGGTCCTCGTCGCTGAAGAGGTCACGCGCGGCGGTGAGGGCCTTGCGGACCTTCTGCTCCGTGAGGTCGGTGAGCGTCTTGGCGCCCGTGGCCTCCAGCGCGCCGAAGACGGCGTCTATGAGCTCCTGCCTCTGCTGCAGGTCCAGCCCGTCCTGCCAGCCGTGGATGGCGTCGTTGAACACCCGGCTGCGGAAGGCGAAATCCTCGCAGCGCACGAAGCCCGTGCGCATGACTTCCCAGGTGTAGCCGTTGTGTGCCGAGATGCCCGTCTCCGTGCTCTCGACGATCTCAAAGTCTGCGTCGTGGCTGAGCAGCACGCCCACGAGCGAATACTGCGGCACGAGCGTGTGTATCTTCGCGGCTATGCGCCTGTACTCCGGCAGGCCCTTCACCGGCTCGCGGAAGCCCGGGCCGTCGTTGTTGTAGATATCCGTTATCCGCTCCTGCAGCTCCTCGGGGTTGTGCATGGCGGCGTAGACGGCGAGGTTGCCGCCCTTCGAGTGCCCGCCGACGCGCATGTTGCCGTCAAAGCGCCAGGCAGCGCGCATGAGATAGCTCGCCGCGTCCACCTGCGCCGGCACGGCGTCCAGGCTGCTCATGTTGAAGTCCTCTTTCCAGGCGACGAGGTTGTCGTCCGTGCCCCGGAAGGCTATATACCGCGTCTCGTCCGGCAGGGCGACGGTCATGGCGGAAAACTGCTTTTCGGCCTTCTGGTCCACGTGGTAGACGAAGTCGCGCAGGCGCAGGTCCTGGAACCTCGGGGCCTCGAGCATCTTCTTGAGCATGGTGACGGCGCCCGGCGCGAGCAGCACGCCGCGCCGCACGTCCTCTTCGCCGAACTTGTCGAAATAGCCCTGCGCGGCCTCCTGTATGCTGCGCTCGCCCTCGGAGGGCACGATGCCCGTGAAGTCCAGGGACACCAGCTTGCAGACGAGCAGGTTGTCCACCTCATTGAAGGGCGAGACGGAAAATGGGATATCGCCCCTCCAATCGATGTAGTCTATGGCGTTCGGCATTTCACATCTTCTCCAGGGCGTGGAGCATGTAGGGGTTGTGCGCCCGCTCTGCGCTGAGAGTGCTGCTCTCGGCGTGGCCGGGGTAGACCTCGTAGTCGCCCTCGAGGGCCGCGAGCCGCTTGAGCGAGCCCAGCTGCACCTTCATATCCCCGCCGGGGAAGTCGGTGCGCCCGCAGGAGCCGCGGAAGAGCGTGTCGCCCGTGAAGAGCGCGTCGCCGCAGCGGAGCGTCACCCCGCCCGTCGTGTGCCCGGGCGTGGCTATGACCTCAAAGCGCAGGCTGCCGGCCTCCACAACGTCGCCGTCGTCGTAGTACGCCGTGCCCTCGGGCGGGGCCCAGCCGCCGGCGCCGCGGGTGCGGATCGTCTCGAGCTCGCGCTCGCACATGTAAAACTTCGCGCCCGTGGCCTCGAGCACGGCGTCCACCGCGCCCACATGGTCAAAGTGCGCGTGCGTGAGCATGACCGCGCGGCAGCGCAGCTTGTTGTCCTCCAGGTAGTCAAGTATGGTGTTCGACTCGTCGCCGGGGTCTATCACGGCGCAGTCGAGCGTGGCCTCGTCCGTGACGACGTAGCAGTTCGTCTCGATGGGCCCGACGACCAGGGTCTTTATGAGCATGTTCAAAGTTCCTCCGTATCCAGTATGATGGTGACGGGCCCGTCGTTCACGGACGCCACCTGCATCTCCGCGCCGAACTCGCCCGTCTCGACCGTAAAGCCGCGCGCGCGGCACTCGGCGATGACCAGCTCGTAGAGCGGCACGGCGGTCTCAGGCCTTGCGGCCTTGGTGAAGCCCGGGCGGCGGCTCTTCGCGTCCGCGTAGAGCGTGAACTGGCTTATTATCAGCAGCTGCGCGCCCGCGTCCTTGGGGTTCACATTCATCTTGCCCGCCTCGTCCTCGAAGACGCGCAGGCCGCAGATCTTGTCGGCTACCTTCTTCGCCTCGGCCTCGGTGTCCGCGACGTTCACGCCGAGCAGCACCAGAAAGCCCTTGCCTATGCTGCCCCTGACCTCGCCGCCTATCTCTACGGAGGCGGAGGTCACCCTTGTTACTACGGCCCTCATGAGCTAGCCCTCCTGACTTCTATGACTCCGCGTATCGCGGCTATCTTGTTTATGATGACCTTCAGCTCGTCGAGGGTCTTTACCTCGACGGTGACGGCGGCAGTGGACTGGTCGTTGCCCACATCCCGGGCCGAGAGGCTGCGCACCTTGGCGTTCAGGGTGTTGAGCACCGTGGCGATGTCCATGATGAGGCCGGAGCGCTCCTTGGCGAGGATGCGCAGGGTCGTAATATACAGGTCGGTGGTGGTGTCGGCCCAGCTGACCTCTATCCAGCGCCCGTCCGCGCCTGTGGAGAGCCTCTGCTTCAGATAGTTCTGGCAGTCCGTGCGGTGGATGGAGACGCCGTTGCCGCGGGTGATGAAGCCCACGATGTCGTCGCCCGGCACGGGCGTGCAGCACTTCGAGAACTTGATGAGGCAGTTGTCTATGCCCTCGACGAGGATGCCGTGCACCGCCTTCTGCGGGCGCGCGACGCGCTTTTCGGCCTGCTCGTTTATCTTGTCGAGCACGGTCTTCTTCTCGGGACGCTTGATGTGCGCGAGCTCGTCCTTGACGCGGTTCACGCTCCTGACCGCCGTCTGGCCGCCGTAGCCTATGGCGGCGTAGAGCTCGTCCATGGACGGCACGGAGAGCTTCTTGAGTATGTGCGGCAGCACGTCCTCGTCCATGACGTCGGCCATCGTCAGGCCGTTGCGGCGCAGCTCGGCCTCGAACATGTCCCGGCCGCGCTGGACGTTCTCCTCGCGCTTTTCCTTCTTGAACCACTGCTTTATCTTCGTGCGCGCGCTCGAACTCTTGGCCAGCTGCAGCCAGTCGCGGCTCGGGCCGGGCGCTGACTTGGAGGTGCGCACCTCCACGATATCGCCGTTTTGCAGCATATGGTCGAAGGTTACGATGCGCCCGTTCACCGAGGCGCCCACCATGGCGTTGCCTACACCCGAGTGTATGGCATAGGCGAAGTCTATGGGCGTCGCGCCCGCGGGCAGGTTTATGACGTCGCCCGAGGGCGTGAACACGAAGACCTCGTCCGCGAACATGTCTATCTTGAGGTCGTGCACGAACTCCGTGGCGTCCGTCTCCTGCTGGGCCTCGAGCAGCCGGCGCACCCAGGCGAACTTCTCCTCGTCGCCCTCGCGCACGCCCTGCTCGCCGGACTTGTACTTCCAGTGCGCCGCAACGCCGTATTCCGCCGTCAGGTGCATGTCCCAGGTGCGTATCTGCACCTCAAAGGGTATGCCCTCGTCGCCTATGACCGTCGTGTGCACGCTCTGGTAGCCGTTGGGCTTCGCCATGGAGATGTAGTCCTTGAAGCGGCCTGGCACGGGCTTGTACATGTCGTGGATCATGCCCAGGGCGTTGTAGCAGTCGGGTATGCTGTCCACGATCACCCGGAAGGCGCACAGGTCAAAGATGCCGTTTATGTCCAGCTGCTGCGCGAACATCTTCCGGTAGATGCTGTAGACGTGCTTTATCCTGCCGTAGACCGTGGCGACGATATTCTCCTCGTCCATGCGGCTCTGGATCTGCTTTTCCACCTTGCCCATGAAGACGCGCAGGGTGTCCATGCGCGTGGAGAGCGCGTCCGTTATCTCCTTGTAGCCCTCGCGGTCGAGGTAGTAGAGCGAGCGGTCCTCGAGCTCCCATTTTATCTTCTGCATGCCCAGCCGGTGGGCGATGGGCGCGTAGATCTCCATCGTCTCGGCGGATTTTATGAGCTGCTTTTCGCCGCTCTGGTAGTCCATCGTCCGCATGTTGTGCAGGCGGTCGGCGATCTTTATGAGGATGACCCGGATGTCCTTCGCCATGGCGATGAGCATCTTCCTGAGGTTCTCGGCCTGCTCGTCCTCGTGGCTGGTGTACTGTACCCGGGTGAGCTTGGTGACGCCCTCGACTATGTCCGCCACCGTGGAGCCGAACTGGCGGCGCACGTCCTCGTGCGTGGCGGGCGTGTCCTCTATGACGTCGTGCAGCAGCGCGGCCACGACGGAATCCTCGTCCAGGCCCTGTTCGGCGATTATCTCCGCCGTCGCCACACAGTGGGTGACGTAGGGCGAACCGTCGCGGCGCTTCTGCCCCTCGTGCAGCTTCACCGCGTATTCAAAGGCGTTGCGTACCCTGCCCATGTCCATGGAGATGTTCCCCGCGAGTATCTTGCTCTCGAGGCTCTTCCAGCACTCCTCCGGGTCCATGATGGGCTTCGGCGACTGCGGCCTTATTATCTCATCCCTGTATTCGGAGCTCACGCCCCTCATTGCGGCGGCCACAGGCTCACCTCCCTTCGTATCTTTCCCTGAATTGCCTGAGTTTTACCATGAGCGGGTGCGAGGCGAGATCCGCCTTGCCCTCGATCTTCTGCATCTGCACCCGGATATCGTCGCCGGTCCTCTGCGCGGCGACGAGGCCTACGTCGCGCATGACGCGCAGGCAGAGCAGGAGCTTGGCCGGGTGCATGCCGCCTGGCCTCCAGCCGGAGACGTCGCCGAGGCTGCCGTGAGCGCTGCCTCCGCGCCGCTCGAGCCAGCGCCAGACCTTCACGAAATCGCTCCGCTCGGGGCAGAGGTCCGAGCCGTCCCAGGGCCCGGGCAGCCGCCCGTCGAGTATGTCCAGGCACAGCGGCAGGGTGTCCGCCCGCCGCAGCGCCAGCATCACCAGCTGCACCGAGCGGTGGCCGTGGTACTCGTTTATCTGCGGGTAGAAGGCGGCGTCCACGCGCTCGCCCTCGCGCAGGCCCAGCTCCTCCTCACGCATGGCGAACATGACGCAGTCAAAGTAAATGCCGCCCTTCTCCAGCCGGAGCTTCAGATGCCGGCCGCCGCCTATGGGCGTGATGCGGTCAAGCAGGGCGTCGGCTATGCAGAGCGTGGGTTTGGGGTTGCCGCTGCCGAAGGGCTCGAGCTCCTCCAGGGACTCCACGCACTCCATCGTCAGCAGCGCCGGGTCGTCTATGCGTATGTCGCAGCAGAGGCTCGGCGCCTCGAGCGGCGGCAGCTTCCGGTAATACTCCGCCAGCGCCGCGCGGAAGCCCTCCACGCTCTCGCGTTTTATCGAGAGCCCGGCCGCGAGCGCGTGCCCTCCGAAGCCCTCAAGCCAGTCCGAGCAGGCGGCCAGCGCGTCGAAGAGGTTGAAGCCGCCGAAGCTCCGGCAGGAGCCCTTGCCGCTCTCACCGTCGAGACAGATCATGATGGCGGGCAGCGAGAACTCCTCCGCCAGCTTGGAGGCCGCGATGCCGATGACGCCCTGGTGCCAGCCCTCGGCCGCGAGGACTATGGGCGCCGTGGGCGGTTCGCCTCGGAGCAGGCTGCGCGCGTCCTCGAAGATGTCGTGCTCGAGCTCCTGCCTCTCGCGGTTGAGCCGGCAGAGCTCGGCCGCGAGCTGCGCAGCCTCATCCTCGTCGCGCGTGAGCAGCAGCTGCACCGCCACGTCCGCGTGGCCCAGCCTGCCCGCCGCGTTGAGCCTCGGCGCGAGCGTGAAGCCCACCGTCGAGGCGTTTATCCTCTTGCCGGACGCGCCCGCCTCGACCAGCAGGGCGCGGATGCCGGGCCGCTTCGGCCGGTTCAGCTGCTCCAGCCCCAGCTTCACGATGTAGCGGTTCTCGCCCGTGAGCGGCATGACGTCCGCCACGGTGCCCGTGGCTATGAGGTCGGCGTACTCCTCGAGTATCCCCTCAGGCGAGCCCTCCACCGCGCACAGCAGCTTGAAGGCCACGCCCACGCCGGCGAGGTCGGCGTTCGGATAGCGGCTGCCGGGCCGCTTCGGGTCCACCACCGCGACCGCCTCCGGCAGGGGACAGGCCCCGCACTCGTGGTGGTCCGTGACTATCATGTCCATGCCCAGCGAGGCGGCGTAGCGCGCCTCCTGCGCCGCGGTTATGCCGCAGTCCACCGTGACTATGAGCGTCGCGCCCCGGGCCTTTATCGTGTCCATGGCCGAGAGGTTCAGACCGTAGCCCTCCTCCATCCTGTCCGGGATATAGGGGCTGCATTCTATGCCCTTCGACCTCAGCCAGCTCGTGACGAGGCAGGCAGAGGTGATGCCGTCCACGTCGTAGTCGCCGAAGACCGCCACGGTCTCGCGTCGCTCTATCGCCAGCCTCAGCCGGGCCGCGGCCTTGTCCATGTCCTCGAGCAGCAGGGGGTCGCCCAGCAGCTCCTGCCCGCCCTCCAAAAAGGCTCGAGCCGCCTCCGGCGTCTCTATGCCGCGCCGCTTGAGCAGCGCAGAGAGCAGGGGGGTATAACCCGCCGCGACGAGCCCCTCAGGCACCTCCGCCCCGCAGCAGGGCATTTTCCATTCACTGTACTTCATGCTATCGCGGCGTCAGGCGCCGTCCTTTCCTCTTTCAATAATTAATTACACTATTATACCACTCCCCGGCCCGATAGCAAGAGCCGATTTGTCCCATGCCCCAAAAGAAAACCGCCTCCCCTGCGCCGACAGGGGAGGCGTGACTTCCGTTATACTCAGCTGAAGAGCGCCGTTATCTTGTCCCAGAGCCGGGCAAAGAAGCCCTGGGCCTCCGTCGCGGCGTCGTCCGGGGCGTCCTCCGCCGGGGCCTCGATGGCCTCCGTGGAGATCACGAACTGCACCGAGTCGGGCTCGGCGTTGCGCTCGTCGAGGAAGGACACCGGCTTGTAGTCGCTCTCCTCCTCGCCCGTGCCGAGCAGCTCGTCTATCTGGCCCGGGATGGCCTGCGTCTCCTCGTCGAGGGTGCCGACGCCGTCGGAGAGGCTCGAGGCCCCGCTCGTGAGGCTGTTTATGCCGCTCTGGAGACTGCCCCAGTTCGCCGCCAGCGCGTCCACGCCGCCGGTGTAGGCCTTGAGCGCCTCGTTGAACTGCGAGTAATTCGCCGCGAGCTGCTCCAGCCCGCCCATGAGCTGCACGAGGCTGCCGAGGTCCACGCTGCCGCCCGTCGCGGTCAGCGCCGCCTCTATCTGGGCGGCCATGGTCTCAAGCGAGGCCGAGACCGTCGCGATGGACTTGGAGAAGGTGGGCAGGTTCTCCTGCACCGCCGCGAAGGCGGCCTTCACCTGTTCCCAGGTGCCCTTGACGGTCTGCGCCGCCTGGTAGTTGGCTATGAGCGCCTGCAGCGCCGCACTGTCAGGGTTCGCGGCCATGAGCGCGCCGATGTCCGCCTCGGTGACGCTCGCCGCCGGAATGGCCTCTATGGCCGCCGCCAGCGCCGTATAGGCCGCGGCGTAGCCCTCGTCGAGCTGGTCTATGCCCGCGCTTATCTGGTCGAGCCCGGACTTGAGCTGCCTGAGCGCCGAGGGCAGCTGGGCCAGGGCCGAGAGGCTCACCGTGCCGCCCTCGGGCGTCTGGCCGCCCATCGCGCCTATCTGCGCCAGCCCCGCAGCGATCTGGTCGGAGGCCGCCGTGAGCTGGGCCGAGCCCTCCGAGAGCTGGTTCAGCCCGCTGCCATACTGGCTCGCGCCGTACTTGAGCTGCGAGGCCCCGCTCGAGAGCTGGCTCGCCCCGTCGCTCAGCTGGCTGATGGCGTCCACGAGCTGGCCCAGCCCGTCCGTGAGCTCGCTCATGTCGCCGAGGCTGTCCGCCACGTCATAGGGCACCGCCGCTATCGTCATGCCGCTCATCTCAAAGTCGTGCACGTCGGCCGTGAGGCCCACGTCCCCGTCCGAGCCGGGCAGCACCATGAGCGACACCGTCTTCGAGCTGCCGGCGTTCGCCGCCGTGCCGCCCCTGACAGCTACGTTCTCGCACAGGTCGGCGTCCAGCGTTATCGTGAACTGCAGCAGGTAGTTCTCGTAAAAGCCGCCCTCCACGGCCTCGTTCTTCGAGGTCGTGATGCCTATCTCCAGCTCGCCGGACTTGCCGCCCAGCTCCTCCGGGCTTATCGCCTTGCCGTCGAGCTCGTATGTGATCTCGATGTCCCAGGGCAGCTCGACTTCGGCGAGCGTGCCCTCGTAGTACCAGCGCCCGGGTTCGGCTTCCATCGTGACCGCTCCGTCCGCATAGCCGAGGGGCGTCGTATCGCTGAGGTTCACGGCGGCGCTGTAGTCGCCGTAGTGCGTGACCGTGCCCGACGAGGTGACGTTCAGGGCCACGACGGCATAGCCCTCCTTGGGCGTGCCGTCGGCATACAGCCGCGCGTAGATGACCTCTTCCGCCGTGAACTCCGCCTCGGAGGCCGCGCCGGCCGGGACAAAGCCGAGGCAGAGGCAGACGATGAGCGCCAGGCTTAAAACTGCTGAGAATTTACGTTTCATTTCGTTTCGACCTCCTTGCCGGTCTTTTTCAGGAATCCGGCCTTCAGCGTGAGCCGGGCCGTGAGCGGATCGAATATCATGAGCAGCGCGGGCAGGGCCAGCAGCACCATGGCCATGGACAGCAGCGTGCCGCGGCACAGCAGCATACCCAGCTCGGCGACGACCTCGAGCGAGGACTCAAAGCTCAGGCAGTAGCCCGCCGCCGAGAGGATGAAGCCGCTCGTGAGCACCGAGATGAAGTTCTTCGAGAGCGTACCCTCGACAGCCGCGCGCTTGCCCATCGTGCGCCGGTTCACCACATAGCCCTCGGTCATCAGTATGGCGTAGTCTATGGTCGCGCCCAGCTGCACCGTGTTTATGACGAGGTAGCCCAGGTACACCAGCGGCGTGTCCGTGAAGTATGGCACGGAGAGGTTTATCCAGATGGCCGCCTCGATGACGAAGAGCAGTATGAAGGGCAGGGTCAGCGAGCGGAAGGTCACGAGCAGCGTGAGGAAGATGAAGGCGATGGCGATGAGGTTCACGGTGGCGGAGTCGTCCGTCACGACGTACTTCATGTCGAGCAGGTTCGCGCTCTGGCCGCAGGCCCAGTACTCGTCGTAGCGCTCAGCCGCAGCCTCGCGCACCGCCGTCACCACCGCGAAGGCGTCGTCGCCCTCCTCGCCGGTGTCGGTGTAGATGATTATCCTCGCGTAGTCATCCGAGTAGAACTGCGAGGTGATGCTCTCGTCCAAAAAGCCGGAGGGTATCTTGCCCACGGTGCCGGCGTAGGACATGACGCCCGTGACGTGGTCGATGTCGGCAATGGCGTCCGCCAGCTCGGCCTCTGCGCCGGGGTCGCCGCGCGGCACGAGCAGGACTATGGCCTGGCTCTCGCCGAACTCCTCGTTCACGAGGGCGGTGTCAGCGCCGTACTGCACGCCGGGGTCGGGGTTGCCCATGCCGTAGAGGAAGTCCGCGCGGCTCTGGCCGAGGAAGCAGGGCACGACCACGATGATGACCAGGATGAGCGCCGGTATGCGCACCTTGACGAAGATCTTGCCGACCTTCCCCAGCTCGGGTATTATGCGCTTGTGCTTGGTCTTGTCCATGAGCTTCATGCAGGCGAGCGCGAGGGCGGGCAGTAAGACCATGACGCTTATGTAGCTGAGGATGACGCCCTTCACGAGGTTGAGGCCCAGGTCCTTGCCTATGCCGAAGCGCATGAAGATGAGCGCGAGGAAGCCGAAGACGGTGGTGGCCGCCGAGGCCGCGATGGAGGAGAAGGACTCCTTTATCGCCAGGCGCATGGCGTCCTCGGGGTCGGGGACCTCCTTCCTGTGCCGCTCGAAGCTGTTGAGCAGGAATATGGCGTAGTCGAGCGAGACGGCCAGCTGCATGATGGGGCTGACCGACTGAGTCACAAAGCTGATCTCGCCGAACACGACGTTCGAGCCCATGTTCAGCACGACCGCGACGCCGATGGTCACGAGAAAGAGCAGCGGCGCTATCCACGAGGTCGTGGTGAGGATGAGCAGCAGGATGATGAGCGGCACGAGCACCAGCGCGGCGCCCACGACCTCGCTCACGACCAGCTTCTGCACGCTCGCCGTGCTCGCGGAGTTGCCAGTGATCGCCCCGCCCTCGCCGATGATCTCATAGATGGCGTCCGTGGCCTCGACCTCGCGCCCGTCCTCGATAGTGACGTTGAAGAGGGCCTTGCCGTCCTTCCAGTACTGCTCGACCGTGGCCGGGTCCATGAGCTCCACAGGCGTCGTCATGTCCTCCACGTCGTCGAGCCACAGCACGTCCGTGACGCCCGGCGCTGCGGCTATCTGCTCCTTCAGCTCCAGCGCCCCGGCGATGGTCAGATCAACGGCCATGACCCGCGTGTTGGGTACGCCCGAGCCGAACTCAGACATCATAAGGTCGAGCGCCACAGTGCTCTCCGCGTCCTCCGGCAGGTAGTCCGTCAGGTCATAGTTGACCTCGACGCCCAGAAAGAGCACGGCACAGCAGAGGGCGCAGATGAGAAACAAGGCTATCACCAGTTTGCGGTGCCTGATGATGCCCCTCGAAAATCCGTCCATGGCAGGCCTCCTATTAAACGCTGTGTTGACATACTTACGCTTTTATAGTATATTTCATTTTGCAAATGAAGCAACAGACAGTTTTATAAAATCTGCAAGTTCCTAAACGATTATTAAAAGTCTGTATAATAATACACAGAAAATTTTAATTTTACGGAGGCAAAAATGCCTGAAAAGAAGCAGGATGCGCGTGTGCGCTACACGAAAATGGTGATACGCAACAGTTTGCTGGAGCTGCTGCGGGTGAAGCCGATAGCGAAGATAACGGTGACGGAGATATGCGAGCGCGCGGGGATAAACCGCGCGACATTTTATGCGCACTACTCCGACCCCTCGGACCTGCTGCACGGCCTGGAGTCGGAGATAATCGAGGACGTGACGCGCTGGGTGAAGCCTGCGCTCACGGCGGTGGGCGGCGACCTGAAGGAGGTGCTCACGCGGCTCATAGAGTATGTGGGCGAGAACGCGGACATCTGCTCGCTGCTGCTCTCGGACAGGGGCGACAACAGCTTCCAGTCCAAGGTCGTGAGCGTCATTGAGGGCCAGTTCATCAGCTCCTGGGCCTCGGCGCGGCAGATAAGCCAGGAGGAGGCGGAATACCTCTACACCTTCATAGCGCTCGGCAGCGTGGGGCTCATCCGCAAGTGGCTGGCAGAGGGCGCGAAGAAGCCCGCCTCGGAGATAGCCGAGCTCATCATCAAGATCTCCAACGCGGGCTACTGCGGGTTTTGAGTATGGAGCTGTACGGGACGCTGGGCCCGGCCTGCGCCTCGGCGCAGACCCTGGGCCGGATGCTGGACGCGGGCATGACGGGCGCGCGGCTGAACCTCTCGCACACGGGCCTCGCGGGCGCGTCGGAGTACCTCGAGGCGCTCTTCGAGGCCGGGCGCAGCCGGGGCGTGAGGCCGGAACTGCTCATAGATACGCAGGGCCCGGAGCTGAGGACGGGCGCGCTGGATAAACCCCTCACGCTAACCGAGGGCGAGACGGTGAAGCTCGGCCCGGGCGGCCTGCCCCTGCCCGGGGCGCTGCTCGAGCGGCTCGAGCCGGGCCTGGAGCTGCTCCTGGACGACGCGCGGCTGGCGCTCGAGGTGACGGCCCGGGACAGGGCGCGGGTGCTGCGCGGCGGAGTGCTGGGCAGCAGAAAGGGCATAACGCTCGAGGGCCTCGAGATTGAGACGGAGCCGCTGACGGGCGCGGACCGGGAAAACCTCAAGCACGCCTCGGACTACGGCGTGACGGCGGTCATGCAGTCCTTCACGCGCTCGGCGCGGGACATAGAGGCGGTGCGCGGGGCCCTGGGCGGGCAGGACATACGGGTGTTCGCCAAGGTGGAGAGCAAGAGCGGGCTTGCGGCCCTGCCGGAGCTGCTGCCCGTGTCGGACATGATAGTCATAGCCCGCGGCGACCTGGGCAGCTCCTGCGGGCTCTACGGCCTGCCCGCGATGCAGAAGGATATCGCCCGACGCTGCCGCGAGGCGGGCACGCCCTTCATGGTGGTGACCCAGCTGCTCTGGTCTATGCAGGCCCAGCCCGTGCCGACGCGGGCGGAGGTATCGGACATCTTCAACGCCGTGCTCGACGGGGCCTCGGCGCTCATGCTGACGAACGAGACCGCCGCCGGCGGCTACCCCGCGGAGGCCATGGACGCACTGAAAAAGGCCGCCGCAGCGGCCCTGGAATACCTGGGAAGATAATGACGAAAGGCGCGCCGGACGGCGCGCCTTTCAGGCTGTTTTCAGGCTTATCGAGACTATCTCGGGCGTGTTCAGGAAGCGGGGCAGGGGCACGGAATTGCCCAGGCCGCGCGAGATGAAGAGCGTGTACGAGGGCAGCTCGAAGAGCCCCGCGTCGTACTCCGGGAAGAGCCCCATGTTCGAGGCGGCGAGCCCGCCGACGAAGGGCAGGCGCACAATGCCGCCGTGGGTGTGCCCGCAGAGGATGAGGTCCACGTCCAGCCCCGGATAGCGCTCCGCCCAGTAGGCGCGGTGGGCCAGCAGCAGGACGAAGCTGTCCGGCTCCTCCTCGCGCAGGGAGGCGACGAACTCATCCGGCTCGGCCATATCCGCCGGGCCGTTCGGGTCGTCCACGCCCGCGAGCACTATGCTGCCGCCTCCGCGCTCGAGGCGCAGGTGCTCGTTCCGCAGGCAGACCGCGCCCGCGCCCTCTAACGTCTCGAAGAGCGTGTAGGCCATGCCCGAGGCCCAGTCATGGTTGCCGCTCACATAGTACACGGGCGCTATGGCGGCCAGCGCCGTCACCAGCGCCTCCAGCTCGGGCAGCTCGCGCTCCGCCTTGCCCTCGTCCAGGAAATCGCCCGTGAGCGCGATGATGTCCGGCCCTTCCTCGGCCACGGCCTCGATGAGCCGGGCGTTGTCCCCGCCGAAGCGCGAGCCGTGCAGGTCGCTGAGCTGGACGATGCGGAAGCCGTCAAAGCCCTCCGGCAGGTCTTCAAAGCGAAGCTCCAGCCGGGTCACCTCGAGGCCGAATTTCGACAGCAGCAGGGCTGCGGCAAGGAGCGCCGCGAGGACGAGCAGGGAAAAGCGCAGTATGCGCCGCCGCTTGGTCATTGTGCCTCCTGGTCGCGGATGTAGATGGGCCGCACGTTGGGGTCTGAGGTCTCGCGCACCTGCACCTCAAAGCGGGGCAGGTTCTTGAGCATGGTGGAGAGCTTGCCGAAGCCGTAGGTGCGCGGGTCGAAGTCCGGCTGCTTCTTGATGATGAGGTTGCCGAGGTTCGACAGGTCGATGTAGCCGTCGTCGTCCGCGAGGTCGGCGACGGAGTCCGCAATGAGGTCGATGACGCTGTCCGGCACGGCGGGCTTTTTCTCCTCCGCGGCGGCCTTCTTGGCCGTGGACTTCGCCGGCGACGCGCTCGCCTTCTCGGCCTTCTCCGCCTTCGACTGCGCGGCGGACTTTTTCGTAGTGGTCTTGACCTTGGCCTGGGCGGCCTTCTCGGTCTTCTTGTAGCGGTCGCGTATGACCTCTATCCTGATGAACTTGTCGCAGGCCTGGACAAAGGCCTTGGGCGTCTTCTCCTCGCCTATGCCGATGACGTACATGCCGCTCTCGCGCAGGCGGATGGCCAGCGGCGTGAAGTCCGAGTCCGAGGACACGAGCACGAAACCGTCCGTCTTGCCCGAATAGAGCACGTCCATGGCGTCGATTATCATGGCCGAGTCCGTGGCGTTCTTGCCCGTCGTGTAGGCGAACTGCTGCCTGGGCGTGACGGCGTTTTCAAGCAGGCTGTCCTTCCAGCTGGCCAGGCCGTGGCTGGCCCAGTCGCCGTAGATGCGCTTTATCATAGGAGTGCCGTAGATGGCTATCTCCTCCATTATGCTCTTGAGGCAGTCCCTCGGAGCGTTGTCCCCGTCGATGAGCACGGCGAGGCGCAGGTTTTCTATTGACATTCGATCACGTCTTTCCAAATAATAGCCGCTGACGCATATTCTAACACGTCCGGCCGGATTTCACAAGCGGGTAAAAAACCGGGAACAGTTTACAAATTTGTCTTGAAAGGCGGAGACGATTGAGTTATAATGCTATGGCTATCTGATTGAGTCAGGTTTTTAATGAATGTAAGAAGTAAAGGATGAGGCACCAATGAGCGCATCGCAGGACAAGAAAAGACGCCAGACCGAGCGCATGGAGGGCACGGACAAGCGCACCCTCGCAGAGCGTGAGGCTGCTGTGAAGAGAAAGAAGGAGCGCACACGCTGGGGCATTGTCGGCGCCATCATCGCCGTATTTGTCATCGTGGTCATTCTGCTGAACACCAACCTGTTCTACAGCGGTACGACGGCCATCACCATAAACGGCACCAAGTACACGAACGCTGATTTCCAGTACTACTACACCAGCGCGTACTCCAACTTCGTGAACACCTATGGCAGCTATCTGAGCATGTTCTTCGATTCTTCGCAGGATCTGGACGAGCAGGCCTTCACCGCCACGTATCTGCCGGACCTGCCGGAGGGCATAGATGAGAACTCCAGCTGGAAGGACTATTTCAAGGCCCTGGCCATCCAGAACATGGTCGAGGTCACGGCGCTGTACAACGAGGCCGAGAAGGCGGGCTACGAGCTGTCCGAGGAGGACGCGGCCGAGATAGACGAGGTCATCGCGAGCTTCGACACGGCGGCCCAGAACTACGGCCTGCGCAATGCGAAGGCCTTCGTGTCCTTCTACTACGGCAAGGGCAACACGGTGGAGTCCGTGCGCGAGCTGCTGACCCGCGGCTACATCGCCTCGGGCTACGCCCAGGAGAAGTTCGAGTCCTTCGAGTACACTCAGGAGGAGCTCGACGCCTACTATAACGAGCACGCCGATGAGCTCGACGCCTTCACCTTCAGCTACTACCTCGTCGCCGCCGAGAAGGTGGAGACCACCGAGACCGTGACGGACGAGGAGACCGGCGAGGAGACTGAGGAGACCACCGAGGCCGTCACCGACGAGACGATGGCCGAGGCCAAGGAGACCGCCGAGCGCATAATGGAAGCCGCCGAGAACGGCCAGGAGCAGCAGGCCATGAGCTTTGCCGAGGCCGTGACGGAGGTCATGGGCGAGGATGCGGCCGCCACCGAGTATGAGAACACCCTGGGCGTCTCCAGCGTCAACTACATGGCCGACGGCGTCTCCGAGTGGCTGACCGACAGCGCCAGGAGCGAGGGCGACCTGGCTGTCATCGAGGCCGAGGGCAGCGGCTACTACGTCGTGTATTTCGGCGGGCGCAGCGACAACACCGACTACAACGCCGTGAGCTTCAGGCACATCCTGAAGAACGTCAGCGATACCGACGGCGACGGCGAGTACAGCTCCGAGGAGATCGGCACGACCGAGGAAGCCATCAACACCCTCTATGAGGAGTGGCAGAACGGCGACGCCACCGAGGAGAGCTTTGCCGAGCTGGCCAACGCCAACAGCGACGATTCCGGCTCCAACACCAACGGCGGGCTCTATGAGCACGTCGGCAAGAACAGCATGGTCGACGTCGTGAACGACTTCATCTTCGACCCGGCGCGTCAGCCCGGCGACACGACGGTGGTCTTCAACGACGGCAGCTACACCGGCTGGCACATCATCTACTTCGTCGGCACCGACGAGATGAGCTACCACGACTGCCTGGCCGACTACGGCGTCAGCTCGGTCGAGGGCCTGCGCCAGCCCGACTACAACGCCTGGCGTGATGAGCTCGTGGGCGGCTACACCGCCACGGTAAGCAGCTTCATCAACTGGTTCGCCAAGGTGTGAATAAAATAAGCTGACATCAAAAAAGGCGGCCTTCGGGTCGCCTTTTTGCTTGAAAGGAGGGCGGGCCCTTGGAGGAACGCACAAAACGGATAGAGATGCTGCTGGGCGCGGCGGCGATGGAGCGGCTGCGCGCGGCGCATGTCATAGTGTTCGGCCTGGGCGGAGTGGGCTCCTGGTGCGCCGAGGCCCTGGCACGCTCGGGCGTGGGCAGGCTGACGCTGGTGGACGAGGACTGCGTTTCGGAGTCGAACCTCAACCGCCAGCTCTGCGCCCTTGGCTCGACCCTGGGCCGGCCCAAGGCTGAGGTCATGGCAGAGCGCCTGCGCGATATCGCGCCGCAGGCAGGGTTCTCGCCCATCACGGCGCGCTATGAGGCAGCGAGCCGGGCCAGCTTCTTCCCCGGCGGCTACGACTATATAGCCGACTGCATCGACCTCGTCTCCTGCAAGCTCGACCTCATCGAGGCCGCGCGGGAGTTTGGCATACCCATCGTTTCCGCCCTGGGCACGGGCAACAAGCTCGACGCCTCGAGGCTCGAGCTCTGCGACATCTCCGAGACCCGGGGCTGCCCGCTGGCGCGGGTCATGCGGCGTGAGCTGAGGCGCCGGGGCATAGAGCGGCTTGAGGTCGTGTACAGCCCGGAGGAGGCGCTGGAGCCGGAACAGTGCGAGGCCCCGCCGCCGGGACGCAGGAGCGTGCCGGGCTCGGCGGTCTGGCTGCCCGCCTCGGCGGGCCTGCTCATGGCCCAGAGGATAGTGCTGAAAATAGCGGAGGTGGAGCGGTGAAGAAGCTGGCATTGGCGGCGATGATAATGGCAGCCCTGCTGCTTACGGCCTGCGGGACGCAGGAACCGGACAGCCTGGAGGCGAGGGTGCAGGAACAGTTCGGCGCGGTGGTCGAGCGGGCAGCGGAGACGATAGAGCGCGTGCGGCGCGACGAGCTGTCGCACGTCACCCAGCCCTTCGACCCCGCCGACGCCTTCACCGGCGAGATGGACGTGGACGCGCAGGAGCTGGAGTACCTCGAGGCCGTGGGCGACTACATCGTCGAGGGCATGCCCGAGGGCCTTTCGGCCTACGACCAGTACAAGTACCTGGGCTTTGTGCTCTCCTACTGCGCGGACTACGACTACGAGCTGCACGAGGATACCCTGAACGAGACGCCCTACGGCGCGCTCATCGAAGGCCGGGCCATCTGCCTGGGCTACACGAACACCATGCTCTGGCTCTGCGAGAAGGCCGGCCTGCGCTGCTCGGCCATAAGCGGCTACGCGAGCTGGAACGGTGAGGAGCACGGCTGGGATCTCGCCTACCTCGAGGAGGGCAGCTACTACATGGACATCACCTGGTGCGACCAGCGCGGTGAGCCGGGCTCGAGCGGCTGGAACAGCTGCTTTATGGTGACGGAGGCGGTGCTCTCCGAGGACCACGGTATCTGGACCGGCGGGCCCGCGACGGGGACGGTGGATTACAGGTGAACTGGATACTCGAAACGGAGCGGCTTCGCCTGCGCGAGCTTGTGCCGGCAGACTACGACGACCTCTGCCTCATGCTCCGAGACGCGGAGACGATGTACGCATACGAGCACGCCTTCTCCGAGGCCGAGGCGCGCGAGTGGCTGCAAAAGCAGCTCGACAGGTACGCGGAATACGGCTTCGGGCTCTGGGCCGTCATACTCAAGGCGACGGGCGAGCTCATAGGCCAGTGCGGGCTGACGATGCAGGACGGCGGCGGCTTCGGGCAGGTGCTCGAGGTGGGCTATATCTTCAACAGGGCCCACTGGCACAGGGGATACGCCACGGAGGCCGCCCGGGCCTGCAGGGACTACGCCTTTGAGAAGCTGGGCGCGGGCGAGGTCTTCTCCATCATACGCGACGGCAACACCGCCTCCGTGAACGTCGCGCTCAGGAATGGCATGGAGCCGCGCGGGCGGCTCGTGAAGCACTATTACGGTATGGAGATGCCGCACACGCTCTACTCTGCGCGTGTTGCGCCGGGGCGGCAAGTGTGTTAAACTTAGAGGGATTTTTTAAAGCCGAGGTGGCCCCAATGGTACACGACAGATACGAAAACCCGCTGTGCACAAGGTATGCCTCCGAGAGGATGCAGCGGATATTCTCGCCGGACTACAAGTTCCTGACCTGGCACCGGCTGTGGCTCTCGCTGGCGGAGCATGAGCGCGAGCTGGGCCTGCCTGTGACGGCGGAGCAGGTGGAGGAGCTGAGGGAAAAGCTCGGGGTCATAGACTACGAGGCGGCGGAGCGCTGGGAGCGCGAGCTCCGGCACGATGTCATGGCGCATATCCGGGCCTGGGGCGAGCACTGCCCGAAGGCGCGGGGAATCATACACCTGGGCGCCACGAGCTGCTTCGTGGACGATAACGGCGACCTCATCGCGTACCGGGACGCGATGGTACAGGTGCGCGGGCTGCTGCTGGGCGTCATCGGGGCGCTCGCGGACTTCGCGCTGGCGCAGAAGGACACACCGGTGCTGGCCTATACGCACTACCAGGCGGCGCAGCCGACGACGCTGGGCAAGAGGGCCTGCATGTGGCTGCAGGACTTCATGTTCGATCTCGAGCGGCTGGATTTCGAGCTCGGGCGGCTGGCCTTTTACGGCTGCAAGGGCGCTACGGGCACGGGCGCGAGCTTCCTCGCGCTTTTCGGAGGCGATGCGGCGAAGGCGGACGAGCTCGAGCGGCGCATAGCCTCGGACATGGGCTTTGACAAGGTGCTGCCCATCACGGGCCAGACCTATACGCGGAAGATAGATTCCTTCCTCCTGAACGTGCTCTCGGGCATAGCGCAGAGCGCGGCGAAGATGGCGACGGACCTGCGGCTCATGGCGCACGAGAAGGAGTTTGACGAGCCCTTCACGGAGGGGCAGGTCGGCTCGTCGGCGATGGCGTACAAGCGCAACCCGATGCGCTGCGAGCGCATCTGCTCGCTGGCGCGGCACGTCGTGGCGCTGGCGCAGGACCCGGCGATGACTGCCTCGACACAGTGGCTGGAGCGGACGCTGGACGACTCGGCGAACCGGAGGATCTCGATACCGGAGGCCTTCCTGGCGGCGGACGCGGTGCTGAGCCTGGCCCTGAACGTGCTGCGCGGCTGCAGGGTGTATCCCGAGATGATGCTGCGGCATCTGCGGGACGAGCTGCCCTTCCTGGCGACGGAGAATATACTGATGCGGGCGGTGTCGCTTGGCGGCGACAGGCAGGAGCTGCACGAGGTGATCAGGGAGTACTCGGTGGACACGGCGCGGCGGATGAAGGAGACGGGCTGCGAAAACGACCTGGCGGGGCGGCTGCTGGGAGACGAGCGGTTCAGGCTCACCGAGGCGGCGCTGGCGGAGATAATGGACGTGCGCAAGTTCGTTGGCATGGCACCGGAGCAGGCAGAGCGGTATGTGACGGGCGTGGTGCGTCCGGTTTTGGAGCGCAATGCCGGCGCGGCGTCGGAGGGCCGGGAGATAAGCTGCTGAAGGTCAAGAAATATTCAGAGGGCTTTAATAGAGGTTTAATAAAAGGGGCATATACTTGAGCCAGACCTGAGGAAGGAGGCGAGGGCATGAGCCTGTTGAGGATGAACGTAGGCATGGCGATGACGATGGCGCGCACGATGGGCTCACGCACGAGCTTTGAGATAAGAAGCGGCGTGTCGACGAAGCCTGAGACGAACAAAAAGGCAAAGTGAAGGTTGACAAGGGCGGACAAATGGGGTAGAATACTAAGGCTCTGAGCCCCCGTACCTCACCAGGATAGAGGGTCCGCCTCCTAA
>CALXEH010000036.1 GCA_944387285.1 uncultured Oscillospiraceae bacterium
TCGCTCATCGTCTACGTCCGCTCTGCGGCTTATAAGAGGGAGGAGACGTTCCAGTGAAAAAAGAAGGCAGCATCAGGTCTGCGAGGATCGCCGACAACATCATCACTTATATCGCCCTTATCATCATTTCGCTCATATTCCTCTTCCCCTGCGTCTGGCTGGTCGCAGCCTCCTTCTCGAAGAGCGGCGATATCCACTCCTTCTCGGGCTTCTTCCCGACGGAGTTCTCGGCCCAGACCTTTGTTGACCTGTTCACCGACGACGTGAACGGGCTATACCCCTACAGGCGCTGGTTCCTCAACACGCTGTACGTCGCCACGATGACCTGCATCATCGGTACGCTGCTCACCATACTCACGGGCTATGTCATGAGCCGCTTCCGTTTCCCGGGCCGCGACACCATCCGCAAGACCACCCTGCTGCTGGGCATGTTCCCCGGCTTCATGGGCATGACCGCGGTCTACATCATCATGGGCCAGCTGAACCTCCTCAACAGCCTTGAGTCGCTCATCTTCTACTACTCCTGCACCGCGCCTCTCGGCTACCTCGTCCAGAAGGGCTACTTCGACTCCATACCCTACACCATCCACGAGGCCGCTACCATCGACGGCGCCGACCAGCTGCAGATCTTCACCAAGATCACCCTGCCGCTGTCCAAGCCCATGCTGGTCTACACGGCCCTCACCCAGTTCGCATGGCCCTGGAGCGACTGCCTGCTGCCCAAGCTCCTGCTCAAGGAGCGCGAGATGTGGACCGTCGCCGTCGGCCTCTACTCCATGCCGGACACCCAGTTCGCGCGCTTCGCCGCGGGCAGCGTGTTCATCGCCGTGCCCATCGTCATCCTCTACTTCTGCCTCGTCAAGAACATCGTCAGCGGCCTCACCGCCGGCGCTGTCAAGGGCTGAGCATGAAGACCCGGGCAGGACGTTCGGTACTGCTTCTTATGCTTATACTCACAATGCTGCTCTCCGCTTGCGGAGAGCAGCGGCGTGAGGCGGAGCCGAACGTCATCGACGACAAATTCCGCAACTGGTACGAGGTCTTCGTCTACTCCTACTACGACAGCGACGGGGACAGGATAGGAGACCTTGCCGGTCTCACGGAAAAGCTCGACTACATCTCTTCGCTCGGCATGAACGGCATCTGGCTCATGCCCATAATGCCCTCGCCGAGCTACCACAAGTACGACGTCACCGACTACTACGACATAGACGAGCAGTACGGCACGCTCGGGGACTTCTCCGCCATGCTGGAGAAGGCTCACTCCCTGGGCATCGACGTCATCATCGACCTGGTGCTCAACCACACCTCGAACGAGCACCCCTGGTTCCAGAGCGCGAAGGCGGACGAAAACTCCGAGTACCGCGACTGGTACAACTGGACGGACAGCCCGCAGGACGGCTACGCCAAGGCGGGCGACAGCTACTATGAGTGCCGCTTCGTGCACACCATGCCGGACCTGAACCTCGATAACCCCGAGGTGAGGGCCGAGATCGGGCGCATCCTCGAGTTCTGGCTCATCGACATGGACGTGGACGGCTTCAGGCTCGACGCCGTGACCAGCTACTACACGGGGAATCTCGAGAAGAATGTGGAGTTCCTCAGCTGGCTGGGCGAGACGGCGCGCAGCATAAAGCCTGACTGCTACATCGTGGGCGAGGCCTGGACCGACCTCTACGAGATAGCGGACTACTGCGAGGCGGATATCGACAGCTTCTTCCTCTTCCCGACGGCGCAGAAGGGCGGCTACATCGAGGAGATACTGGGCCCCGACGTCAAGGAGCCCGGCACGAGCTACGGCAACGTTACGAAGCTCCTGGAGCAGCGCCTGCCCGAGGACACTATCCCGGCGCCGTTTCTGAGCAACCACGACACCGCCCGGGCGGCGAGCGTGCTCGGCCCCGACGTCGAAAAGCAGAAGATGGCCGCCGGCCTGCTCGCCATGATGCGCGGCGGCACCTACGTCTACTACGGGGACGAGATAGGCATGCTCGGCTCGGCCACCGACCCGGATAAGCGTCTCGGAATGCTCTGGACGACGCTCTCCGAGGTCACGCACTGCCCGCCGGGCACGACCGTGGCGACCTATACCCAGCCCTCCGTCACGGAGCAGCTGGAAGACCCCGACTCGCTTCTCAACTACTACGCCGCGGCCATGCGGCTGCGCAACGAGAACCCCGAGATCGCCCGGGGCACGAGCGAGGTCATCGACAGCGGAGAAGGCGACGTCTGCGTCATCCGCAGGACCTGGAACGGCGAGAGCTGCGTCATCGTTATCAATCCCTCCAGAAACGAGCACAGCCTCGATGCACAGGCGCTTGGCCTTTCAGATCTCTGGCTCACCGGCGAGCTCTGCGCCGCGGGCGGGGAACTCAGCTTCACGGGCAAGACCCTGGAGCTGCCGGCATACTCCATAGCAATACTCAGAGCATAAGCGAACGGCGCGCCGCAGCATCGAGGCGCGCCGTTTTTGCTTGACAGCCCGTTCTACATATTGTAGAATGTATGTACTACAACGTGTAGAACGGAGGCGTGGACATGTCATATCTTAAGGCTGGCTCGGCGGAGGCGCGCTTTGCCGAGCTCATTTGGGAACGGGAACCCATAAGCTCGGGCGAGCTGGCGAAGCTGGGCGCGGCGGAATTCGGCTGGAAGAAGACGACCTCGTTCACGGTGCTCAAGCGGCTGTGCGAGCGCGGGCTGTTCGTGAACGAGGGCGGCGTGGTGCGCTCGCTGGTGCCGAGGGCGGAGTTCAGCGCGCGGCAGAGCGGGCAGTTCGTGGACGAGGCCTTCGGCGGCTCGCTGCCGGCCTTTCTGGCCGCCTTCTGCTCAGGCAAGCGCCTGTCCGAGGCGGAGCTGGACGAGCTCGAGGCCATCATCGAGGGCATGAGGGGGACGGCGACATGACGGCGCTGTTTTTCAGGCTGCTGGGCATGGGCCTCACGGGCTCTGTGGTGATACTTGCGGTCTGCCTGCTGCGGCTGGTGCTCAGGCGCGCGCCCAAGGCGGCCTCCTATGCGCTCTGGGCCCTGGTGCTCATCCGGCTGCTCTGCCCCTTTGCGCTGAGCTCTCCGGTCGCGCTCCTGCCCGAGGGCGTGGGCGACCTGCCTGCGCTCGAGTGGCGGCAGCAGCTCTCAGGCGGCCTGCGCTCTCAGGCCGTGCCCGGCATAGAGGCCGGAATACCGGAGGCGGCGGGCGACGCGGCCCCGGCCGAGCCCGAAACGCAGCGGGGCTTTGACGCGGCCCTGGCCCTGAGCCTCGTCTGGGCAGCCGGCGCACTGGGCATGGCTCTCCGGGGCGCTGTGGGCTATCTCAGGCTCCGCCGGCGTCTGGCCCTGCGACGGCGGCTGAGGGACAACATCTACATTGCCGACGACATAGGCAGCCCCTTCGCGGCGGGGCTGTTCAGGCCGCGCATCTACCTGCCCTGCGGTCTGGACGGGCGCGAGCAGGAGCTGGTCATCATGCACGAGCAGCACCACATCCGCAGGCTCGACCCGCTTTGGAGGCTGCTGGCCTATGCGGCGCTCTGCCTGCACTGGTACAATCCCCTGGTCTGGCTTGCCTTTTCGCTCTCCGGCCGGGACATGGAGGCCAGCTGCGACGAGGCCGTGCTCCGGCGCATGGGCGGCGAGGTGCGCGCGGATTATGCCGCGGCGCTGCTGAAGTTCTCCGGCGGCGGGCGCGGGGCCGCGCTCACTTCCCCGTCCTTCGGCGAGGGCGACGCCGGCAGGCGCATCCGCGGCCTGGCCAGCTGGAAAAAGCCCGCCCTCTGGTTGAGCGCGGCCGCCGCGGCGCTGTGCATCCTGGCCGCCCTGCTGCTGCTTACGGACCGGACTGCGGCGGGACTGACGCGGCTGCGCGCCGTCTCGGGCGAGAACAGCGTGCGGCTCCTGTCCTGCGCAGAGGACGCCTCGCCGGAAGAGCTCAGGGACGGGCTGGAGTGGCTGGAGATAGCGCAGCAGGCCGATGCGCTGCCATTCGCGATACTCGACGGCGGCAAGGAGCGCTATGGCTTTTACGAGGTCTACGACGCGGAGAGCCTCGAGGCCCTGGAATTTCTCCATCCCTCCGGCCTGGCGCCTCAGGCCTATATCTTCCAGAACGCGGAGCCGGGCGGGCGCTATATCGTCACGCTCACGCTGGAGGAGGGCCGCTATGCCTTCGGCGCGCAGCTGACGGCTTCAGGGGACGGCGAGCTCCTTCTGCTCGCAGCCTTCTACGACATGGTGCACGAGCCGTACAAGCTGGCCACGGACTGGGTGCTGGCGCAGGACGGCGCCGACGGGCTGCTGGGCGTGGTGCAGTACAACGACGGCACGGGCGCGCCCTGGCGCACGGCCTATGTGTTGGAGGACGGCTCGGCATATGCCGCAGTCCAGCTGTGGCCCGGCGGGTACGTCGCCGGACAGCTGGAGTATCTGGGCGGCGGTGTGGTGCGGAACCTCATAAAGGCCGCGGACGGCACGGTCTACGAATGCCTCATGCGCGGCTCGCCGGGCGAGGGCGGCTATGGTATAAAGGCCGAATGCAGCCCGCTTCCCCAGGCCTGAACAGACGGGAAAAGAGCGCCCCTCAAGGGCGCTCTTTTCACTCGTTATACAGGGCCACGAACTCTTCCAGGCAGAGCCCGTGCTCCATGATGTAGGCTGCGGCCTCTTTGCCGACGTAGCGGAAATGCCAAGGCTCGTACATGATGCCCGTCACGTCCTCCTTGTCCTTGGGATAGCGCACGATGAAGCCGTATTCGGCGCAGTGCGCGCTCATCCACTGGAAGAGCTCCGTGTTCTCCAGGCTCTCGTTCATGTACTCGTAGTAGCGGTCGGTTATGTCCGCCGCCAGGCCGATCTGGTGCTCGCTGGTGCCCGGCGGGGCCACGATGGTCTTCGCCACCGCCTCGCCGTACTCTGCCACCTTGTTGTTGTAGAGTATCTGCTGGGTGTAGTAGTCGCGGTAGGTCGAGACCAGCACGCAGCTGAGGCCCTCGGCCCGCGCCGCCGCCAGGAACTCGGAGAGCGCATCCACCGCCCGGACGTCAAATTTAAGCCCGTTTTCCGTGTCCGTGAGTTCGGGCGCGTAGTCGCCTATGTTCGTCTCCGGGTTCGCTATCCGGAACTCCCAGCTCGTGATGTCCACGTCCGGCAGCTCGGGCGTGGGCTCCGGCGTGGGCGTCGGCTCCGCGGTGGGCTCCGGGGCCTCCGTGGGCGCGGCGGTCGGCTCGGCCTCCGGCGTCTCGGAGCTTTCCGCCGGCACGATCGTCGTCTCGCCGTCCGGCTCCGTGGGAGGCGGCGACGCCTCCAGCCGCTTGTATATGCAGAAGGCCAGCACCGCCAGCAGGACAACGCCGATGACAGCCCTCAATATCCCTTTAGCTTTCATATCCATCACCAACTCGGATATTAACACTTTTCCCCTCACCGGTCAACGGCCTGTTGCGGCGGGGACGGGGCTGTGCTATACTGAGTAAAAATGTTTTGGAGGCGAAAGCTATGAAGCTCACATGGTACGGTCACTCCTGTTTCATGATGGAATCGCGCGCCGGCAGGGTCGTGTTCGACCCCTATGCCGACGGCTTTCCGAAGGGCCTGAAGCTGCCCGAGTTGACGGCTGACCTCGTGCTCTGCAGCCACGGCCACGACGACCACAACGCCGAAGGCAAGGTCACGGTGAGCGGCGAGCAGACGGATTACACCGTGGAGACGCTCTGCTGCTGGCACGACGACGCGGAGGGCAAAAAGCGCGGAGAGAACCTCATCCGGATAGTCTCCGGCGGCGGGGCGCGGGTCTGTCACCTGGGCGACGTGGGGCATATGCTCTCACCGGGCCAGATAAGGGCCATAGGCCATGTGGACGCGCTGCTCATCCCGGTGGGCGGCTTTTACACGATAGACGCCGCAACGGCGAGGGAGCTCGCAGACGCTGTGGACGCGCAGCTCGTGATCCCCATGCACTACCGGGGCGAGGGCTTCGGCTTTGACGAGATCGACACTGTGGACAAATTCGCGGCGCTCTCCAAAAACGTGGAGTACGCCGAGGGCAGCAGCGTGGAGCTGCCGGACTTCGGCGCGCCGAGGACTGTGGTGCTCAAGCTGAAATGAAATTCCGCAGCATAGAGAAAAAGGGCGGAGGGGAGTATCTGAACCGCTACGACCTGCACTATGAGACGCCCTCGGGCGGCGAGAAGGTCTATGAGATGTTCTCGCGGGACGGGGGCATCGACACGGAGGAGAAGCTCAAGCACCCGAGGACGGACGCGGTGATCATCATCGTGACGGACGAGGCCCGGGAGCATCTGCTGCTCATAAGGGAGTTCCGGCTGGAGCTGGACCGGGAGATCATCGGCATGCCGGCGGGGCTGATAGACGAGGGCGAGACGCCGGAGCAGGCGGCGGCGCGCGAGCTGAAGGAGGAGACAGGGCTGGAGCTAGTGGAGATCCGGCACGTCATGCCTGCGAGCTACTGCGCGGTGGGGCTCTCGAACGAGCAGTGCATCTGCGTCTTCGGCCTGGCCCGCGGCGAGATAAGCCCCTGCAAGGAGACGGGCGAGGAGATCACCGCCCGCTGGTATTCCAAGGCCGAGCTGCGCGAGATGGTGCAGCGCGAGACCTTCGGCTCCTGGGCCCAGGCCTATGCCTACATGTGGACGATAGGCTTCTGAGCCGGAAGGCGCAGAAATATAACTGGAGCGTGCCGGTCGGCACGCTCCTTTGTTTATTCTTTCGCATATTTCTTCACGGCCTCGAGCAGCAGCGGCCCGGCCGCCTCTATGAGCCTGCGCCGGAGCCCGGCGGGGTCGTCGCCCTCCAGCAGCTCCACGGGGCGCTGTAGCAGCAGCTCGCCCGGATCGCCGCTCTCGGCGGGGCGGCAGACCGTAGCGCCCGTCCACTTCACGCCCCGGCGTATGGCCGCGCGGCAGAGCTCGGGCTCGGGCAGGCCGTCGAAGGCCGGGCAGAGCGCGCTCCTGAGCATCAGCGCCCGGCCACGGTATGCCCGGGCCAGGCCCTCGCTGAGCTTCGGCGCAAAGCCGGCCAGAATGATGAAGTCTATGTCCAGGTCGTGCAGCTTGTTGAGCAGCGCCAGCGAGAACGATGCCCCGTTCGGAAATATGGACTCGTCCACGACGTAGCC
Source organism: uncultured Oscillospiraceae bacterium (assembly GCA_944387285.1). Lineage (GTDB taxonomy): Bacteria > Bacillota > Clostridia > Oscillospirales > Oscillospiraceae > Scatomorpha. The sequence goes on from CALXEH010000036.1 coordinate 7,129, forward strand.
CGGCACGTGTGCGCTCCCGGCCCGCGTCAGGGCGAAGGAGCCGCGCTGTGTCGCTATGACGGCCGAGAGCGAGAAGCCCTCTATCTCGCTGAAAAATACGCTGTCGAGCAGGGCCTGCAGCTCCGCCCCATCCCCCGAGACCAGTGCGGCGGCGTTTATCATACCTCCACTTCCTTCCCAAGCAGCTTCGCCGCCTTCTCGCGGCTGCGGTACTCTATGGCGCGCAGGGCCCTGACGTTCTCCTCCTGCGCCGCGGCATCCCGGCGTTTCTCATACGCCTCGTCTATGAGCCGGCAGAGCCCCGCCGCGTCCAGCTCCTCCAGCGGCACGCAGCCCGCTTTGACGCACCTCAAAAACGCCGTAACCTTCGGGTCATAGCTCACGCCCACGAGCGGTACCCCCTGCCCCGCAGCGAAGATCAGCCCGTGCAGCCGCATCGACACGACCACCTGCATCCGCGACATCAGCCCTATCGCCAGTCCCGAGCTCAGCGGCCCCGGCAGCAGCACAAAGGGCGTGTCCCCGAGCTTTTCCGCCACCAGCGACGCCGCCTCAACGTCGCTCTTGTAGTTTATGGGCAGGAACACCGGTGTGAGCCGATGCCTCTCATATGCCGCCCCGGCCGCCTCGGCGAAGGCCTGGGTCTTCTCCTCAAAGCCCTGCCAGTGCCGCAGGGCAAAGCAGATATAGCTCCCGTCCGGCTCCGCCCCGGCCTGCCTGAGCGCCGCATCGACCTCCTCCTTCGGGACCGCCGGCAGGGTCAGCGCCGGGTCCGAGGCGAGTATTATTTCCGGCTCCGTCACGCCGAAGCGGGCAAGCTCCTCTATGCTGTCCGGTTCGCGCAGCGTTATGGCGTCCACGCAGGAGTTGAGCGTCTCCCTCGTCCGCTTCACACCGCCCGGCCTCGTCACCGGGCCTATGCCGCAGCCGTACATCATCACCCTGCAGCCGAGCCGCTTCGCCGCCTTCAGCGTGAAGAGGTAGTACCAGAGGCTCCGCCGGCTCGTCACGTCCTGGATGAGGCTGCCGCCGCCGTTTATATAGAGCGCCGACCGCTTCATCGCCCGCATGAAGCCCGGGAAGTTGAAGGTGTGGACCGACCTTGCGTCCACGCGCTCCGAGGCGCCCTTGGGGTCGCGGCTCATTACGGTTATGGGCATGAGCTTGTCCACGGAGCGCATCTCGGCCACGATGGCGTCGAGTATGGCCTCGTCACCGGAGTTGCCCATGCCGTAGGCCCCGCAGATGACGACGCCGGAGCGGCCCTCGCGCTCCCTTCTCAATATCTCCTCATAGACCTCGCGCTGCTCGCGGCAGGTGGCCTCGACGGAAAAGCGCTTTGCCGCGCGCTCGCGCACGGCGTCGCCAAGCCGCTTCCTCAGGGCCGAGTCCGAGGCGAGCTCCGAGAGCCGCCTTGCAAGCGTCTCATAGTCGCCGGGCTTGAAGAGGTAGCCCGTGGCCCCGTCCTCTATGAGCTTAGGTATGCCGCCCACCGCCGAGGCCACCGTGGGCAGGCGATAGGCCGCGCCCTCCGTCAGGGCATAGGGGAAGGTCTCCGAGATGGAGCTGAGAGTGTTTACATCGAGCGCGGAGTAGAACTCCTCCATGTCGTCGAGCCAGCCCGCCAGGGTGACGGCCTCGCCCGCGCCGAGCTCTGCGGCGAGCTTCGTGAGGTTCTCGCGCTCCGGGCCCTCGCCGGCTATGATGAGCCTGAGCTCCGGGTGCTCCCGCCGGGCCAGGGTAAAGCCCCGCACGAGCGTCGCGAGGTCCTTGACGGGGTCCAGCCGCGCCGCCGCGCCGACCACGATATCGCCCGGCCCCACCTTAGCGCCGACTTTCCGGCAAAATTCGGCCCGGTCCAGGCGCTTCGGCTCCCTCGTGAAATCCAGCCCGTTGTAGATGGCGAAGGTGGTCTCACTCGGGAAGCCGCGGCTTATGAGCAGCCTGCGCATTGCATCCGAGACGCCGACGTGGTATTTTATACGTCTGAGGGCAAGCACGTTCAGGACGCCGTAGGTTGCCGCCGCGAGGGGACGGCCCAGGTAGTCCAGCCTGTAGTCGCTGTGCACGGTGCTGACGACGGGCCTGCCGCAGCTGCCCCGCAGTATGGCGCCTGCGAGATTCGCCCTCGAGCCGTGGGTGTGGACGAGCTCGAAGCCCTCCTCCGCTATCATGCGCCGCACCTGGCGCAGCGCGGAAAAGAAGCCGCCCGCGCAGACACGGGTCTCAATGCCGAGCTCCGCCGCCTCCCGGGCGAAGGGCCCGTCACGGAAGCAGACCAGCGTTATATCCATGCCCCTCGAGAGGTTGCGCAGCAGCGAATGGACGTGCGTCTTGGCTCCGCCGGTGTCGCCGCCGCTGATGAGATGTATTACTTTCAAGGTCAGGCCCCCTGTTAATCTTGTAACCGGCGAAATTATATTGTAAAATAAGGTTAAAGCAAGCCTTATTATAGCTTACTCTCGACCCACGGTCAACAACAACGAAGATTGGACGATGAGACTCAAATGACCAGCATCTATATTGTCCGGCATGCTGAGGCCGAAGGCAACCTCTTTCGCCGCGCCCAGGGCCACTGGAACGGCAGGGTCACGCAGCGCGGAAAAAAACAGATAGACGCGCTCGCGGAGCGCTTTGCGGGCGTGCCACTCGACGCAGTGTACTCGAGCGACCTGGACAGGACGGTGGCGACGGCCGGCGCGCTCCTGCGCGGGCGCGGGCTTGAGCTCGTCACGACGCCGCGCCTGCGCGAGATAAACATGGGCGTCTGGGAGGGCGAGCCCTGGGGCAACATCACCTACAAGTGGCCCGAGCAGATGTACCTGTTCAACAACGAGCCTGAGAAATGGTGCGTGCCGGGCGGCGAGGGCTTCTACGAGGTGCAGGAGCGCATGACGAAGGTCATACTCGAGCTGGCGGCAAAGCACGAGGGTGGCACGATCGCCGCCGTCTCGCACGGCATGGCGATAAAGATCTTCCTCATGGGCGCCCTGGGCCTGCACAGCGGCGAGCCCGGGGCCGTCATGCACGGTGACAACACCTCGGTGAGCCTGCTGGAGATAGAAAACGGCATGATAGCCGTCAAATACTACAACGACAACAGCCACCTGGGCGAGGGGCTTTCGACCTTCGCGACCCAGCGCTGGTGGCGGGATACGAAGAAGGACGACCCGACGAGCCTGCGTTTCGAGCCGCTCGACCCCAGGGACAAGGAGGACGCGGACTTCTACCTGGGCTGCTACGCGGATTCCTGGCGCGTGGCGCACGGCTCCTCGGCGGGCTTTGTGCCGAAGGTGTACCTGGCCTCGGCGCGCTCGCACTCCGCCAAGGACAAAGACTGCCTCATGAAGGTCATGTACGGGGACAGGCCCGTGGGCGTGCTCGAGCTCGACCCCAGGCGCGGAAAGGACGAGGGCTGCGGCTGGGTCAGCCTGCTCTACCTCATCCCGGAGTTTCGCGGCAAGGGCTACGGCGTGCAGCTCATAGGCTGCGCTGCGGCCTATTTCTCCGACCGCGGCCGGGGCTCCGTGCGCCTGCATGTGGCGGTGACCAACGAATCCGCCATCGGCTTTTACGAGCACTACGGCTTCAAGGTGCTCGCGGTGGAGCCCGGTGTCGCCTCGGACCAGCTGCTCATGGAAAGGGAAAGCTGATGAGAGCCGTTATCGAAAAAGTCAAGCTGCCTACTGAGGGGCGCATCATTGCCATCTCGGATGTGCACGCGAACCTGCCGTATCTGCGCGGGCTGCTGGATAAGCTCCGGCTGCAAGACGAGGATACGCTGGTTTTCTGCGGCGACCTGATGGAAAAGGGCGGCTACAGCCTGGAGACGCTCAGGTACGTCATGCGCCTGAGCCAGGAGCGGCGCGTCCTCGCCGTGCAGGGCAACTGCGACTGCTGGCAGAACTCCATCTACCGCGCCACCGGGCGCAGCGACATGTACACCAAGCAGTACCTGCTCTCCAACGGCGCCGGCTGGGGTCCCGGGCTTCTGGCCCAGATGTGCGGCGAGATAGGCTTCGGCATAAGCGAGAGCATGGACATGAACGAATTCCGGCGCGAGATCTCCGCCGCCTTCGGCCCGGAATTCGATTTCCTTGAGGCCCTGCCCCACGTCATACTCACCGACCACTATGTCTTCGTCCACGGCGGCATACCCAAGGGCAGGCCCGAGGAGTGGGACAGCTGGGACTGCATGAAAAACGACGATTTCCTCGGCCAGGGCCGCTCCTTCAACCGCTGGATCATCGTCGGGCACTGGCCCGTCGTGCTCTACGGCGGCGACACCGTCTGCGCCAACCCCATCATAGAGCGCGAGCGGAAGATCATCAGCATCGACGGCGGCTGCGTCCTCAAGGACGACGGGCAGCTCAACGCCCTCATCATCCCGCACAACGGCAGCGAGGACTTCGCCTTCGAGCACTACGACCGCTTCCCCGTGCGGACGGTGAAGACCGCGCAGGCGGGCTCGGAAAAGAGCGCCTACATCCGCTGGGGCGACAACCTCGTGCGCATACTCGAGCGCGGCGAGGAGTTTTCCCGCTGCATGCACATACGCACGGGCTATGTTCTGGACATCCTCACCAAATACCTCTACGGCGAGAGCGGGGACGTGCGCTGCAACGACTGCACGGACTATGTCCTGCCGCTCGAGCCCGGGGACAGGGTCTCGGTCGTGGAGGAGACCAGCCGCAGCTGCCTGGTGAAGCATAACGGGGTGACCGGCTGGTACGGAGGTGAACTGCTGTGATAGACAGGGCCGATTTCCTGCCCGTCTCGAGCGAGGACATGCACGAGAGGGGCTGGTGGTGGTACGACTTCCTGGTCGTGGGCGGCGACGCCTACATAGACCACCCGAGCTTCGGCACGGCGGTCATCGCGCGCGTGCTGGAGGCTGAGGGCTACAGGGTCGCCGTGCTCTGCCAGCCGGACTGGCATTCCGCCGAGGCCTTCAGGGCCATGGGCGTGCCGAGGCTCGGCGTCATGATAGGCGCGGGCAACCTCGACTCCATGGTCGCGCACTATACGGCGGCAAAGCACAAGAGGCGCGAGGACTTCTACTCGCCAGGCAAGAAGACGGGCCTGCGCCCCGACCGTGCCGTCATAGTCTACGCCAACCGCGCGAGGGAGGCCTTCGGGCCGGACATGCCCATAATAATCGGCTCGCTCGAGGCGAGCCTGCGGCGCTTCGCGCACTACGACTACTGGGAGGACAAGGTGCGGCGGAGCGTCATCTTCGACGCGAAGGCCGACCTGCTCACCTACGGCATGGGCGAGTACGCCACCATCGAGATCGCCAAGGCGCTCAAGAAGAAAAGGCCCGTGTCGGAGCTGCATGACATCCGCGGCACGGCCTATATAGCTAAGGAGGCGCCCGCCGAGGCGCTGATGCTGCCCTCGTACGAGGAGGTCTGCAGGAGCAAGCGGGCCTACGCCGAGGCCACGCGGATAGAATACGCAGAGCACGACCCTGTGAGGGGCCGTACCATGGCCCAGGCGCACGGGGACAGGTACCTCGTCGTGAACCCGCCCGCCATGCCGCTCGACACGAAGGAGCTCGACAGGGTCGCGGAGCTGCCCTATACGCGCGAGGTGCACCCCATGTACGAGGCCATGGGCGGCGTGCCGGCCATTGAAGAGGTGCGCTTTTCCGTCATCCACAACCGGGGCTGCTTCGGCGGCTGCAACTTCTGCGCCCTGGCCTTCCACCAGGGCCGGATGGTCACGAGCCGCAGCCACGAGAGCGTCATCCGCGAGGTGACGGCCATGACGAAGCACCCGCTCTGGAAGGGCTATGTCTCGGACGTCGGCGGGCCGAGCGCGAACTTCAGGCGCCCCTCCTGCGCCCAGCAGCTCAAAAACGGCATGTGCGCCAACCGCTCCTGCCTCGCGCCCACGCCCTGCAAAAACATAGACGCCGACCACTCCGACTACCTTGCACTTTTGCGCAAGCTCAGGAACATCCCGGGCGTGAAAAAAGTCTTTGTACGCAGCGGGATAAGATACGACTTCATGCTCTGCGACAAGAAGGGCGAGTTCTTCGCCGAGCTGGTGAAATACCACATCTCGGGCCAGCTCAAGGTCGCGCCGGAGCACTGCATCGACTCGGTGCTCGACTACATGGGCAAGCCGCACATAGACGTGTACGAGCGCTTCATGGAGAAATACCGCAGCCTGAACGCGAGGTACGATAAGGAGCAGTATGTCGTGCCCTACCTCATGAGCTCGCACCCGGGCAGCACGCTGGAGAGCGCCATAGCCCTGGCGCTGTACCTGAAGAAGACGGGCCGCCGCCCGGAGCAGGTGCAGGACTTCTACCCCACGCCGGGCACGGTCTCGACCTGCATGTACTACACGGGCCTCGACCCGAGGACGATGGAGCCTGTGTATGTGCCGCGCTCGCCCGAGGAGAAGGCCATGCAGAGGGCGCTTCTGCAGTTCCAGAACCCGGCGAACCGGCGGCTGGTGCTCGAGGCGCTGCGGAAGGCCGGGCGCGAGGACCTCATCGGCTTCGGCAAGGGCTGCCTTGTCCCGCCATATGACAGAAGGCGGAGGAAAAAGGAATGAAACTGCTGCTCGCGCTCCTGGGCGCGTACCTGTTCGTCATAAACCTGGACGGCTTTGCGCTCATGGCCTCGGACAAGTCGAGGGCCAGGAGGGGCAAACGCCGGATACCCGAGGCGACGCTGTTTCTGGTCGCCGTGCTGGGCGGCTCGCTGGGCATCATCATAGGGATGTATGCCTTCCGGCACAAGACCCAGCACGACAGCTTCACGATAGGCATGCCCCTCATACTGTTTTTTGAGGCGGCGCTCATGGTGATATGCCTCTATCTGGCAAGATAGGGCCCGGACAAATGGAGGGAAGCATGGAAGAGACCCTGCTGCTGGTGCAGAAGATCAAGGCAATGTACAACACGCGGACCTTTTCAAAGTCCGACAACGCCATAGCCGAGTACATCATGGCAAACCCGGACTGCCTGGCGGGCGCTACCGCCAATTCCCTGGCGGAGGCCTCGGGCACCAGCCCGGCTACCGTCATCCGCTTCTGCCGCAAGCTCGGCTTCGGCGGCTTCACGGAGCTCAAGAACTCCGCGGCTAACTACATCGTCGAGACCGCCCGGGACATGTCCCTGCGCCGCGGCGACGACGTGCACACCGTGAAATCCAAGGTCATCAGCTACACGAAGATGATCATGGACGAGCTCGAAGAGATACTCGACGACAGGGCGCTCGAAGAGGCGGCAAGGCTTATCTCGGAGGCGAAGAGCCTCGTGATAGTCAGCGAGGGCGGCTCGGGCACGATAAGCCGCGCTGCCTACGACATCTTCCTCAAACTCGCCATCCCCTGCCGCTGCGTCGAAGACCTCATCTTCCAGGCCATGGAGATCAGCATGATGGACAAGGACGACCTTCTGCTCATCATCGTGAACTCCGGCCGCACCTGGAACGTGCTGCAGAACGCCTCCTACGCCAAGGAGCGCGGCATCAAGATCGTCGGCATCGTCGGCCCGGCGAACTCCCCTCTGTCCAAGTACCTGGACGTCGAGATACTGACGAGCCTCTTCAGCTCGGACTACTTCAGCGACATCTCCGCCGCCCGGGCCTGCGAGCTGACTACCATCTCCATCCTGCACTCCATCATCGCGCTGACCCGTACGCAGGAGCAGATCGACAAGAGCCACGAGATCGGACTGTCCATCGAGAAGAAACGCCTGCCTCCCAAGTGAAGACGAAACGCTTACGCCGCCGGGCCTCTCCCCGGCGGCTTTTTTGTTCCCTGCGTGAAATGCCGTTTCATCTTGTTATAACTTTAACAATGCCATTCCGGCCCAAAACCAGCAAAAATGCGCGTATCGCGAACATATTGACAAAGTTTAAACAAAGATTTTGTCTGCGTTTTACACAAAAACCGGCGCCGGAAATTGCGCTGTTTCACAAAATTTCATTTTAACCGCTTAAAAACGAAATGTCGCTTCATTTTTCTGTTGACTTCTGAAATTGGATGGAGTAACCTGAACTTGCAAAGGGAAATGAAACCAGATGAAACGTGAAGAGAGAAGAGCAGAAAATCGGAGCAGAGAGGAAGGACGGTAGAGAATGAAGAAGGCGCTGACCCTGATCCTGGCACTGGCCATGGTGTTCACGCTGTCGGCCTGCGGCTCGGGGAACGAGGAACTCGAGAACCCGAACGGCTACGACAGCATAAAGCTGGCCATGGCTGTAAACGGAACGGACACCCAGATAGACACGAGGGTGGCAAACAAATTCAAGGAGCTTGTGGAGGAGGCCTCCGGCGGCGTCGTGACCGTGGACGTCTTCCCGAACGACCAGCTCGCGGGCGGCAACGCCGCGAAGGGCATCGAGATGATCTCCGACGGCTCGGTGGACATGGCGGCCTACGCGACGAGCGTGCTGAGCGCCCTGGACGAGAGGGTCTCGATAGGCACCATCCCCTGGCTCTTTGACAGCTACGCCGAGGCGAGGGAGGTCATCGACTCCACGGGCCTCGCCTATTACGACAGCGTGCTCGAGAGGCTGGACCTCAAGGTCATCGGCTCCTTCCACAACGGCTTCCGCCAGCTCACGAACAACAAGCACGCCGTCACCACGCCGGAGGACCTCAAGGGCCTGGTCATCCGCGTCCCGGGCAGCGAGATCTACATGAGCTTCTTCCGGGCCTTCGGAGCCGTGCCCAGCTCGACGAACTGGAGCGAGGTCTTCACGAACCTGCAGCAGGGCGTCATCGACGGGCAGGAGAACGGCGTGAGCATCACGGCCACCTCCGGCATGACCGAGGTGCAGGACTACATGACCATCTGGAACTACACCTATGAGAACGACCTCTTCCTGGTGAACCGGAGCATTTGGGACAACCTCAACGAGGCCACGCAGCAGCTGCTCTCAGAGAAGGCCGTGGAGGCCTGCAACTGGGGCCGCGACCAGCTCGAGGCCGAGGAGGGCGAGCTCATAGAGGAGTTCCGCGCGGAGGGCATGCAGGTGGACATCCTGACCGATGAGCAGCTCGAGCCCTTCAAGGCGATAGTCGCCGACCTGTGCCAGAGCTTCTACGAGAAGTTCGGCGAGGAAGCCTGCGCCGCCTTCGGCGTGGAGCTGGACTGAAGAGGAGGCAGGGAAAGTGGTAAACAAGATACTTGACAAGATCGAGGAGGTCCTGGTCTGCCTCTGCCTCGTGCTGATGACGGCGCTGACCTTCGGCAACGCGGTGCTGAGGAAGCTCGGCTCGGGCATCTTCTTCTCCGAGGAGGTTTCGACCTATCTCTTCGTACTGCTGAGCCTGCTGGGCTCGGCGATAGCGGCCAAGCGGGGCGCGCATCTGGGCCTCACGCTGGTGACGGAGCGCGTCGGCCCCAAGACTGCGAGGGTGCTGGGCATCATCTCCATGGCCCTGTCCACGGCCTTCTCGGCGCTCATCTGCTACTACGGCGTGTTCATGGTGCTCAACCAGTATGAGAAGGGCCAGGTCACGCTGGCGACCCAGCTGCCCGAGTGCATTTTCGGCTCCTTCGTGCCCATCGGCGCGCTCTTTATGACGATACGCTTCGGGCAGAACCTGTACAAGCTCATAGCGGGCAAGGAGCTGGAGAAAGAGGACGTCGTGGCCGACGCGCTCGAGGCCGCGAAGGAAGAGGAAGAGAGAGAAGGAGGCGCGAAGTAATGGAAGCTGCCGTTTTGTTCATAGTCTTTGCGATACTGCTGTTCATGGGCGCTCCCATCGCCGTGTGCCTGGGCGTCTCGAGCGTGGCCGCCATGCTGGTCATGCTGGCGGGCAGGCCGGTGGACGTCATCCTCGGCACGGTGCCGCAGCTGGTCTCCGCCGCCACCAGCAAGGCCGTCCTGCAGGCCATCCCCTTCTTCATCCTGGGCGGCAATATCATGGATGCCTCGGGCATCTCGAAAAAGCTCATAAACCTCGCCGAGGCCTGCGTGGGGCACCTCAAGGGCGGCGTGGCCATGGTCTGCGTACTGGTCGCCTGCTTCTTCGCGGCGATATCCGGCTCCGGCCCGGCGACGGTGGCGGCCCTTGGCATCATCGTCATCCCGGCCCTCGTGAAGGCGGGCTATGACGTGGCCTTCGCGGCGGCGCTCATGGCCACGGCGGGCGCCATCGGCGTCATCATCCCGCCCTCCATCACCTTCGTCGTCTACGGCTCCATCAGCGACACCTCGATAGGCGACCTGTTCATCGCGGGCGTGCTGCCCGGCCTCGTCATGGGCGCGGCCCTCATCGCCGTCACCTTCTGGATCGGCCGCAAGAAGGAGCTCAAGCGCCTGCCCAAGGCCAGCGGCAAGGAGCGCTGGAAGGCGTTCAAGGAGGCCTTCTGGGGCCTGCTGATGCCGGTCATCATCCTCGGCGGCATCTACGGCGGCTACTTCTCGCCCACCGACGCTGCGGCGGTCTCTGCGGTCTACGGCCTCGTCATCGGCGTCTTCGTCTACCGCACCATCAAGTTCAAGCAGTTCATAAAGCTGCTCGTAGACTCCGCCTCCACCACGGCGACGGTCATGTTCATCACGGCGGCGGCCACCCTCTTCGCCTACGTCCTCACCCGCGGCAGGATAGACATGGCCATAAGCGGCGCGCTCACCGAGTTTGCCGGCGGCAACAAGTTCGTCTTCCTGCTTATCGTGAACGTGGTGCTGCTCGTTGCCGGCTGCTTCCTCGACTCCACCTCCGCGCTCTACATCTTCACCCCGCTGTTCTTCCCCGTCGCCATGGCCCTGAACATCGACCCCGTGCACTTCGGCGCCATCATGATAGTGAACCTCGCCATCGGCCTCGTCACTCCGCCCGTCGGCGTGAACCTCTACGTCGCCTGCGGCATAGCGGACGTGAGCCTCAAGAAGATATCGTCCTCGGTCATACCGCTCATCATAGCCTCGCTGGTGGTGCTGCTCATCGTCACCTACTTCGAGCCGCTCTCGATGCTGCTGCTCGGCGGCGGCGCGGCCTGAGCGGGAAACCACAACTTGATTCTACAATACAACAAGGAGATGCTGAAAATGAAGGTACTTATGATAGGCGCAGGAGACATTGCCCGTTCGCATGCGAGGGCTGCCGTGAAGCTCGGCGGCTCCATAGTGGGCGCGTTCGACGTGAACGCCGAGGGCCTGAAGAGCTTTGCCAAGGAGTTCGACTGCGCGCAGCTGACCTATGAGCAGATACCCGAGTATGTGGAGCTCGCCGACTACGCCGTCATCTCCACCCCGCCCACGAAGCGGCTCGACTACTGCGAGATGGTGCTCTCGAAGCACCTGCCCCTCTACCTTGAGAAGCCCATTGCCACGACGATGGAGGACGCGCAGAAGATCATCGACATGGCCAAAAAATACGACGCGAAGATCATCGTCGGCTTTGCCCACCGCTACCGTCCGGCCTTCGTGAAGCTGCACGAGATGGTGAAAAGCGGCATGTTCGGCGAGCCGGTGAACGTCTTCAGCTACCGCGTGGGTCCGGGCTTCGGCTACGGCAAGAACAACGCCAACTACGGCGCCTCCTGGCGCACCGACCCCAAGCTCGCCTGCGGCATGACCATCGAGTCCGTCTCGCACGAATTCAACCTCCTCACCTCCCTCGCCGGCGAGTTCGACACCATCGCCTGCAACGTGAAGGGCACCATCGACGCCATCCCGCAGTACGACACGAACTCCACCATCATCATGCGCTGCAAGAACGGGGCCGTGGCCTCCATCATGACGAGCTGGAGCTCCGGCGCGGGCGCGAACCTCAAGGGCTACATCGGCACGAAGGGCAGCATCCTGCTCAAGGGCCGCAACATGTTCGAGTTTGACGAGATAAGCTACAAGACCGTGGACATGGACCACGAGGAATCCATCCGCTTCAACGACTCCTACGATCTCAACAAGGACGAGGTCATCTTCCACGTGCACGAGCATTTCTGGGACTGCCTCAAGAACGGTACGCCCATCCTCACGGGCCTGGATGAGGGCATGAAGGTGCTCAGGCTCTCTACGGCGGCGCTCGAGTCCTCGAAGGAGCAGAAGACCGTGAAGCTGGGCGACTACTGGACGCTTTGAAAGGAGCGAACATGATGAACGAAGAAAAGGTAATGCAGCTCAAGGAGCGGGCAAAGCAGCTGCGCAAGACGGCGGTGACGATGATCTATGAGGCCCAGTCCGGGCACCCGGGCGGCTCGCTCTCGGCGGCTGACATGGTAGCGGCGCTGTACTTCTCCGAGCTGAACATCGACCCGAAGGACCCGAACTGGCCCGAGCGCGACAGGTTCGTGCTCTCGAAGGGCCATGTCTGCCCCATCCTCTACGCGGCGCTGGGGCTGAGGGGCTACTTCCCCGAGGCGGTGCTGCACACGCTCAGGCAGGAGGGCTCGATGCTGCAGGGCCACCCGAGCATGGTGAAATGCCCCGGCATCGACATCTCCACCGGCTCTCTGGGCCAGGGAGCGGCCTGCGCCGTGGGCATGGCCCTCGCCGGCAAGCGCGACGGCAAGGACTACCGCGTCTTCACCATGGTCGGCGACGGTGAGGTCAACGAGGGCATCGTCTGGGAGGCCATGATGTGCGCGAACAAGTACAAGCTCGACAACTACATCATGCTCTTCGACAACAACGGCCTGCAGCTCGACGGCACGACCGACGAGATCATGCCCGGGCTCGACATGTCGAAGAAGGCCGCGGACTTCGGCTTTGACGTCTACGACATCGACGGGCACGACATGGCCCAGATACTGGAGGCCTTCGACCGGATCAGGGCCGCGAAAAACGGCAGGCCCAAGTTCATAAACGCCCGCACCGTCAAGGGCAAGGGGGTCGATTACATGGAGAACTCCCTCGACTGGCACGGCAAGGCTCCGAACAAGGCGCAGTACGAGAGCGCCATGGAACAGCTCGAGAGGGGGATATAACGATGGCCATTGGTGATATGATAGCGACGCGCGACGGCTTCGGCGAGGAGATCGTGAAGCTGGGCCAGGAAGACCGCAATATCTACGTCGTGGACGCGGACATCGGCAAGAGCTGCAAGACGGGCAAGTTCATGAAGGCCCTGCCGGAGCAGTATGTGAACGTGGGCATAGCCGAGCAGAACGCGGCGGCCTTTGCCGCCGGCCTCGCGACGACGGGCAAGGTCCCCTTCGTCGTCACCTACGCGGTGTTCGGCTCGCTGCGCATGTGCGAGATGATAAGGCAGGAGATCTGCTACACGAACCTGAACGTGAAGATCGCCTGCTCCCACGGAGGCCTCACGCCGGCGAACGACGGCGCGAGCCACCAGGCGATAGAGGACATGGGCGTGCTGAGGACCATACCGAACATGACGGTCATCCAGCCTGCGGACTACGTCTCGGCGAAGAAGCTGGTGCGCGCGGCGGCGGAGACCTACGGGCCGATGTTCCTGCGCTTCACGCGCGACGCCGTGCCGGTCATATATGACGAGAGCGCCGAGTTCACGATAGGCAAGGCCGTGAAGCTGCGCGAGGGCGGGGACGTGGCCATCATCGCGGTGGGCGACACGGTGCGCCTGGCGCTCGAGGCGGCGGCGGCGCTGCACGAGCAGGGCGTCGAGGCCCGGGTGCTCGACATGCACACGGTAAAGCCGCTCGACACCGAGGCCGTGAACGCCTGCATCGCGGACATCGGGAAGATCGTGACGGTCGAGGACCACAACATCATAAACGCGCTGGGCAGCGCGGTCTGCGAGTGCGTGGCCGAGGCGGGCCGGGGCATAGTGCGCAGGATAGGCGTGCAGGACCAGTTCGGCGAGTCCGCGCCCTACGAGCGCCTGCTGGCGAAAAACGGCATCACGACGGAAAACATCGTCGCCCAGGCCAGGAGCCTGCTGTAAGCGGCACAGGACAAAAAAGGCGGGGCCCCTTTGCGGGGTCCCGCCTCTTTGCAATGTTCAGATCTTCCCGTGTGAAAAGGTGTCCCAGCTGCGGTGCATGTAGGTCTCGAGGGCTATGGGCCGGCCTATGTACTTCGGGTCGCGGCCGTCGGCCAGGAATTCCTCCAGGTACTTTTTCCGGCCCGTCGTGTGTACCACGGGGATGCCCGTCATGTCCGAGGTCTCGCGCAGCACGTCATAGCCGCGGCGCAGGTCGTCGGCGCTCGCGTAGTTCAGAAGATTCGAGTTGTTCACGAAACCCGTGACCTTCTGCCGGGCGAAACCCTCCAGCTCGCCCATGAGCTTTATTATCTTCTCCGGGCTCTCGGACATGGGCCGGAACACGTTCACTATGTCGTAGACCTCCAGCTGCCCAGGCTCCAGCGCCGCGAAGTCCTGATGATACCTCGCCAGCGACAGCGCGCCCGCCTGGTCGCCGCCCACGTCGAAGATGACCAGATCCCAGTCCCCGTCGAAGGCCGAGGCCACGCGCGCCGGCATCACCGTCTGCGTCACGCCCTTGCCGGCAAACGATGGAGACACCACGTCTATCCTGCGGCTGAGCAGCGTCTCGATGTGGTCGGACATCCTGAAATAGTCGTTTATCCTGTCCAGGTCTATGACCTGGGTCTTCAGCCCGCGGCCGGCGGCCAGCACGGCCATGTTCATGGCCAGCTCCGTCTTCCCGGAGCAGTAGTTGCCTATCAGTATGACTATCTTCTTCACAGCGTTCTCCCCTTCAGCCTCAGCCGTAAGCGCGGATATCCGTTATCGCCGTGTCCTCCCACTCGGAGCCCTGGTACACTTCCAGTATTGTGAAGCGCAGGTACTCGGTCTCCACCGGGCTCAGGAACTCAAAGCCCTGCCAGCTGCGCTCGTCGTCGAGCTCCATCACATAGGCGCGCCCGTCGGAGAGCTCCACCAGCAGCTTTGCCGGCCGGCAGTTGCGCTGCCAGGCGCTCTCGCTCTGGTCAAAGCCGGGGAAGAGCATTATGCCTCCCACCGTCTGCTCGCCGTCAAAGTACAGGGTGATGTACTCGCCCTCGCCCGTGCCGTCTACATTCTCCTGCCAGGAGGTGTTGGGGTCGTCGTCCATGGCCTTCTCGGCCGAGTAGTGTATGCCGTTGTGATATATCTCACTGCTGGCATCGGCCCATGAAAAGCTCAGGCGCTGCGCCTCGGTTGGCTCGTAATAGTAGCTGCGGGCAAGGCCGTCGGGCTCTTCCGGCGTGGGCTCGGGCGTCGGTTCCGGCGTCGGCGTCGGCGTGGGCTCGGGCGTGGGCGTGGACGTGGACACGGCGCCGGGCTCGATTATGGTGTCCGCCGGAAAGCTGGGCCTGGCCTGCGCGGAGGCCGCGGGCGGCGCCGTAACATTGCCGCCGTCCTTGCCGTCTCCGGGCTTCAGGAACACGAACCAGATGAGGGCGCCGGCCGCGGCCAGCACCACGAGCAGCAGTGCCGCCAGGATGACGGGCTTCGGCCTGCCTTTCGGGGCGGGCTTGGTCACGGGGCTCAGTTCAAAGCCGCAGCGGTTGCAGAATTTGGCGTTTTCAGGGACGTTTGCGCCGCATTTTGGGCAAAGCATCTTCATCTTCCCTTTCGACATGCTCCGGGCGCTTTCGCCTTTCCCCGGGCCCTCATATTATATAACAGCCGCGCGGATTTCACAACCTGATCTTCCCATGTGCGGCCCAAGGCAAAGCGCCGGCCCTGCTGGAGGGCCGGCGCCGTCTCTATCCTTCCGCCGGCGGCTGCGCCGCGGCGGCGTCGTGCCTGGGCTGGAGCGACCTGCGTTTGCGCTCCTTGCTCACCACGACGTAGACCATCATTATCACCGTTATGGCGTAGGGTATGGCCGAGGTGAGGTCGGAGCTGATGTAGTTCTGCAGCCTCAGGCCTATGGCGTCGAAGAAGCCGAACATGAGCGCCGCGAGGTAGGCCTTGGCCGGGTTCGCCGCGGCGAAGATGACGCAGGCAAAGGCGATGAAGCCCCTCGAGGCCGACATGCCCTCGACGAAGGTGCCGTTCAGGTAACCCAGCGAGAGGTAGGCGCCCGAGAGCCCGCAGAGCATGCCGCAGAGCACGCTCGAGAGCCACTTCATCTTCTCCGGGCTGATGCCCGCCGTGCGCAGGGTCTCCGGCTTCTCGCCCGAGGCCCGCATCCAGAAGCCGTAGGGCGTCCGGTAGACGAAGGCCCACATCACCAGGATGAGCAGCCAGGCCACATACACCAGCGCCGTGTTCCCGCTTATTATCTCGCCCAGGAAGGGTATGTCCTTTATGAGCGGGATCTCGATGGGCCGCATATAGTCTATTTCGTAGCCCGAGGTGCCGGACAGGCCGAACACCGCGCGGGAGACGTAGGCGGTGAAGCCCGAGGCGAAGATGTTGAGCGCGCAGCCTATGATGAACTCGTCGCTCCTGAGCTTCACGACAAAGAGCGCGAAGAAGAGGCCCACGAGTATGCCGAAGAGCACGGCGGCGGCCACTCCGCCCACGGCGGAGCCTATGACATAGCTGCCCAGCACGCCTATGAGCGCGCCCATGAGTATCATGCCGTCCATGCCTATGTTCATGATGCCGGCGTGCTCTGTCATCGAGCCGCCCATGGCGGCGAGGGCCACCGGCGTGGCGCTGCGCAGCATCTGGGTGAAGGTGCCCGCCGAAAAGACCTGGGAGAGTATCTCATTCATTTGCCGCGCCCTCCTTTGCCCTCTGCCTGGCGGCGAGCCGCGCAGACTTGTCGGCCATGCGGCGCTTGATATCGCTGACTATGCCGCTCTCGGCCGCCATGCTGAAGATGACCACAGTCTGGATGATGAGGTAGATCTGGTTCGGCACGCCCGCTGCCGTCTCCATGCCCTGCGCGCCGATCTTGAGTATGGCGAAGAGCACACTGATCACCGCCGTGGGCAGCACCTGGTACTTGGCTATCATGGCCACCATGAGCCCCTCGAAGTAGTAGTCGTTGCTGATGCTGGCCTTGTAGATGTGCTCCGCGCCGTAGACCCTGAACATGCCCACGAGGCCGCACATCATGCCCGAAACAAGCATGGCTATGAGCACTATCCTGTCCGTCTTAAGCCCGGCAAAGCGCGCGAAGCGCGGATTGTCGCCAGTCAGGCGCATCTCATAGCCCGTGGCGGTCTTCTGCATGACGTACCAGGTCAGGATGGTCATGCCCGTGGCGACGAAAAAGACCGTGGTGAGGTTCGAGCCCGTAGCCAGGCGGGTGAACCAATAGGTCTGGGGCAGGTTGCCCGTACCGGCGACGATGTTGTTGTCCGGGTTCTTCCAGGGCCCCTTGGCCAGGTACTCGCAGACGAACTCGGCTATGTTGTTGAGCATGATGGTCGTTATGACCTCGTTCACGCGGTGCTTGACCTTGAGCCAGCCGGGCAGCAGGGCGTAGAGCCCGCCCACCAGAGCGGCGCCCAGGCCGGCGACGGGGATGACTATCCAGGCCGATAGCCCGTTGAGCGCCACGCCTATCTGCGCGGCGACGATGGCGCCCAGCAGCAGCTGGCCCTCGCCGCCGACATTGAAGATGCCGACCCGCGAGCCTATATCGCAGGCCACGCCGCAGAGGCAGAGCACCATGGCGTACTCCAGCACGTCGCCTATGTGCCTGGCGTTGGAAAAGGCGCCGCTGAGCATCGCCGCGTAGGCCTTGAGCGGGTCGTAGCCCGATATCAGCAGGATGGCCGCGCCGATGACCAGGGCCGCGGCTATGCTGACGGTCAGCGCCAGTATGTAGGACCAGTTAATCCGCAGTCTCATTTGGCGCGAGCTCCTCCTTTCTCCGGCTGCCGGTCATGTAGTAGCCTATCTCTTCCTTTGTGATCTCGTCGGGCTTGAATTCGCCCGTTATCCTGCCCTCGTACATCGTGACTATCCTGTCCGAGAGCCTGAAGATCTCGTCCAGGTCCGCGGAGGAGAGCAGCACCGCGCAGCCCTCGTTGCGCTTTTCGATGATGGCCGTGTGTATGAACTCAATGGCGCCTATGTCTATGCCGCGCGAGGGGTTGGAGATGACGAGCACGGGCGTCTCGTGCGAGAACTCTCGCGCCACGACCACCTTCTGCATATTGCCGCCGGACATGGAGCCGACGGCGCCGTGCAGGCCCGCGCCGCGGATATCGAATTTCCTGTAGACCTCCGAGGCGTAGCGCTCTATGCTCGAGCGCCTGAGCCTCAGCCCGCCGGCGGCGTTGAATTCCCTGTCCCGCTGCCTGCCGGCGAGGAGGTTGTCGGAGACGTCCGCCAAGGGGTCCACGCCCGTGGCCAGCCTGTCCTCGGGCACATGGGCCAGGCCCAGGGCGCGTATCTGCCCGGGCTCCAGGCCGGTCGAATCCCTGCCCCTTATCCGCACGCGCCCGCTTATGGCGGGCCTCATGCCCGTGATGGCCTCGAGCAGCTCGCTCTGGCCGTTGCCCTCTATGGCCGCTATGCCCAGCACTTCCCCGGCCCTGGCCTCCAGGCTCACGCCGTCCACGGCCACCAGCCCGCGGTTGTCCCGCACGGAGAGGCCCTCCACCGAGATCATCGTCTCGCCCGGTTCGCCGCTGCGCTCCAGCTTGTCGAAGAGCACGGGCCGGCCCACCATCATGGAGGCGATCTCCCTTTCCGTGATGTCCCGGGTGTCCGAAAGGCCCACCAGCCGGCCCTGGCGCATGATGCCCACCCGGTCGGAGATGGCCATGACCTCGCCCAGCTTGTGGGTGATGAGGATGACGGTCATGTTCTTCTCCCGGATTATGTGCCGGATGACGCGGAAGAGCTCGGCCGTCTCCTGCGGGGTCAGCACCGCCGTGGGCTCGTCCAGGATGAGGATGTCCGCCCCTCTGTAGAGCGCCTTGAGTATCTCCACCCTCTGCTGGACGCCGACGCTGATGTCCTGCACCCGGGCAGAGGGGTCCACGCTCAGGCCGTACTCCTTCACGAGCTGCCGCGTTATCTCCTCCGCGCGGCGGTTGTCGAAAAACACCTTCGCCCGGCGCGGCTCGCGGCTCATTACTATGTTCTGGGCCACGGTGAAGGAGGGGACGAGCATGAAGTGCTGATGCACCATGCCTATGCCCAGCTCAATGGCGTTCCTCGGGCTGAACGTCTCCACCTTCTTGCCGCGGATATACACGCTGCCGTCCGTGGGCGGGTAGATGCCGTAGATTATATTCATGAGCGTGCTCTTGCCCGCGCCGTTTTCTCCGACAAGGGCAAAGACCTCGCCCCGGCGCACCTCGAGCGATACGTCGTCGTTGGCGAGCACGCCCGGGAATTCCCGCGTGATGTGCTCCAGCCTTATGACGGTCTCCTGCAAGCGGCAGGCCTCCTTTCACGCTTAGATTCAAGAAGAGAGCGCCGCAGGGCGCGGCGCTCCCGTTGCTCCCGCGTTCAGCGGACGGTGTCCACCGTTATCTCGCCGGAGACTATCTTGGCCGCCAGGTCCTCGACCGCGGTCTTGGTCTCGTCGGAGACCTGCTGGGTCGAGCCCTCCTCGCCGTAGCCTATGCCGACATAGCCCGTGGCGAGGTCGGCTTCCCAGGTCGTGCCCCAGAGCGAGGTGTCGCCGGCCATGTACTGCTTGACCGCCTCGTAGATGGAGTTGCCGACCTCCTTCTTCATGGAGCAGATGATGACGTCGTCAGCGATATACTTCTGGTCGCAGTCGACGCCGATGGCCCAGAAGCCGCGCTCCTGCGCCGCCTCGAACACGCCGTCGCCGGCCTTGGAGGCTATCTGGAAGAT
>CALXEH010000037.1 GCA_944387285.1 uncultured Oscillospiraceae bacterium
AATAAAACGCCGCTTTTCTTTGGGGCTCCACCCCGTTTCTTTGGGCAAGGGCCAAAGAAATGGGGTGGAACAAACCCCGCTTACACGCCCAAAGCAGCAGCGATCTGCTCCTTGGTCTGCACTCCCACTACCTTGCCGACCTGCTCGCCGTCCTCGAAATAGATGAGCGTCGGGATGCTCATGACGCCGAAGCGCGAGGCCAGGGCCGGCTCTGCGTCCACATCCACCTTGCAGGACTTCACCTCGGGGTGCTCGGCCGCGAACTCATCCAGGATAGGGCCCTGCATCCTGCAGGGGCCGCACCAGCTCGCCCAAAAATCCACTACGCAGCGTCCTGCTGCGATGGCGCTGTCAAAATCCGCGCTCGTCAAATGCTGTACTGCCATTTATTTTTCCTCCTTTAATATATTCTCCACATATTTTGCCGCGGATATACCCGCGATATTGCCCTCGCCCACGGCCTTGCCGACCTGGTACGGAGCGCCCACACAATCGCCGGCTGCAAACACTCCCGGCACGTTCGTCGCCATATCCGCGTCCACTTTGATATGCGGCCCGTCGAGCTCCAGGCCCGGCACCAGCGAGCCCGGCGCCACGCCCGAGCGCAGGATGAACACGCAGGAGACCTCGTACTCCACGCCGTCCGCCAAGAGCTTTTCCACCCGCTCCGAGCCGAGTATCTCGTACTTCTTCGCCCTCGAGGCGTCAAAATACTCCACCTCGCAGCCTATGGAGCGCAGGAACTCCGCCTCCTCCGGCGCGTCCGCCGACAGGCCGATGACCGCTACCTTTTTGCCCCGGTAGAGCATGCCGTCGCAGGTGGCGCAGTAGCTCACGCCGGCGCCCAGGAACTCCGCCTCGCCCGGGTAGGGCTTCGCCCGCGAGAGGCCCGAGGCGAGAATCACCGCGCGGCCCTCGGCAAAGTCCGAGCCCACCGACACGCCGAAGCTCCTGCCCATTGGCAGTACCGAGAGCGCCCGCCCGCGCATGAGCTGCGCGCCCGAACCCTCCGCATGCCGCAGCAGCGTCTCTATGAGCTCACGGCCCGTCACGCCAGGCAGGCCCGGGTAGTTGTCTATGTGCTCCGCCTTCCACAGCGGCGAATCCTCCGGCGCGGACGAGACTATGAGCGCCGTCTTGCCCCTGTGCATGGCCGTCAGCGCCGCCGAGATCCCGGCCGGGCCGCCGCCTATTATTATCACATCCGTCATGGCTCACGCCTCCGCTCGTCTCAAATTTATACAAAGATTATAGCGTTCAAAATCACCGTTGTAAACAACAAAAATTGCGTGTATAATAGGGGAACATCAAGTCAGTTGAGGGCTGTGAGGGGATAATATGGAAGAAGTATCTAAGAATTTTATAGAGGCGTTCATTGAGGAGGATCTCGCTCCTGGCGGGCGCTGCGAGGGCATGAAGGTCCACACCCGCTTCCCGCCCGAGCCGAACGGCTACCTGCACATCGGCCACTGCAAGGCCCTGGTCATAGATTTCGGCACCGCGGAGAAATACGGCGGCCTGTGCAATCTCAGGATGGACGACACTAACCCGACGAAGGAAGACGTGGAGTACGTCGAGGCCATACAGGAGGACATACACTGGCTGGGCTTTGACTGGGGCGACAGGTTCTATTACGCCTCGGACTATTTCGAGAAGATGTACGAGTGCGCGGAGGACCTCATAAAGCGCGGCCTCGCCTATGTCTGCGAGCTTACGCCCGAGCAGTTCAAGGAGTACCGCGGCGACGTCAGCACCCCGGCGCGCTCGCCCTGGCGGGACAGACCGATGGAGGAGAGCCTTGACCTCTTTCGCCGCATGCGCGCGGGCGAGTTCCCGAACGGGGCCATGACCCTGCGCGCGAAGATAGACCTCGCGAGCGGCAACTTCAACATGCGCGACCCCGTCATTTACCGCATAAACCACTCGCACCATCACCGTCAGGGCGACAAGTGGTGCATCTACCCGATGTACGACTTCGCACACCCCATAGAGGACGCGATGGAGCACATCACGCACTCGCTCTGCTCGCTGGAGTTCGAGGACCACCGCCCGCTCTACGACTGGGTCATAAACAACTGCGACCTGCCCTCGAAGCCGAGGCAGATAGAGTTCGCGCGGCTGGGCATCAATTATACGGTGATGTCGAAGCGCAAGCTTAGGAAGCTCGTCGAGGAAGGCTATGTGTCGGGCTGGGACGACCCGAGGATGCCGACGCTCTGCGGGCTGCGGCGCAGGGGCTACACCGCGGCGTCCATACGCAATTTCTGCGAGCGCATCGGCGTTGCCAAGGTCCCGAACACGGTGGACTACGCCCTGCTCGAGCACTGCCTGCGCGAGGACCTGAACGCCCACGCCCAGAGGGCCATGGCCGTCCTGCGTCCCCTCAAGCTCACCATCGTGAACTACCCCGAGGGCCAGTCCGAGGAGCTCGAGATCGAGAACAACCCGAACGACCCGTCGGCGGGCACGAGGAAGGTCACCTTCTCGCGCGAGCTCTACATCGAGCGCGAGGACTTCATGGAGCACCGCGCGCCGAAATACAAGCGCCTGTGCCCCGACGAGGGCGACAGCTGCGGCCTCGAATGCCGCCTCAAGGGCGCCTACCTCATAAAATGCGCCGGCTTTGTCAAGGACGAGAACGGCGAGGTCATCGAGGTGCTGGCGACCTACGACCCGGACAGCCGCGGCGGCGACCCTGCCGACGGCCGAAAGGTCAAGGGCGCGACCATGCACTGGGTGGACGCCAACAACTGCGCCGAGGCCGAGGTCCGGCTCTACGGCTACCTCTTCTCCGACCCCGACCCTGATGCGGCGGGCGACCGCTTTGTCGAGCTGCTCAACCCCGACAGCCTCGAGGTGCTGACCGGCTGCAAGGTGGAGCGCATGCTCGAGAGCGCCAAACCCAGCGACCACTTCCAGTTCCTGCGCATGGGCTACTTCTGCGCCGACAGCAAGGACTCCGCGCCCGGGCACCTGGTCTTCAACCGCTCGGTCGAGCTCAAAGGCAGCTACAAGGCAGAATAAACGCATAAGACCCCAAAGCCGCCCCTCCGGGCGGCTTTGCTTTTGAAAGGGGCTTGGTTGACATAACTACAAAGGCCGGGGCTCTGCCGGAGAGCCCGGAGTTAGACCGGCTGTTTTTCGGCCTGGCGGCGAGGATAGGCCTGCCCGGGCGGGAGAAGGCGGCGATGCTGGCGGATCTGCGCGCGGCGGCGCGGCGGCTGCTGCAGGACGGGCTGACGCCCGCGCAGGCGGCGGAGCGGCTCGACCACCGGCGGCTCGGCGATTTCTATCTGCGCGCGCCGGACTACTGGTATCCGCTGGACGACGCGGCGAAGGTCTATCCCATGTCCATGACCGACGGCTGGATGTCGGTGTTCCGGCTCTCGGCCTGGCTGGACGCGCCGGTGGAGCCGGAGCTGCTGCAGGCGGCGCTGCACTTCGTGCTGCCGCGTTTTCCTTTCTTCGCCACGAGGGTGCGGCGGGGCGTGTTCTGGCACTATATAGACGCCGAGAAGCGCCGTTTTGAGGTCCGGCCGGAGATGGAGCCGCCCTGCGCGCCCATGGATATCTCCGCGGGCGGGGCGCAGGCCTTCCGGGTGGTGTATTTCGGCGAGCGCGTGAGCGTGGAGTTCTTCCACATCCTGACGGACGGCACGGGCGGCCTGGCCTTCCTCTCCGCGCTGCTGACGGAGTACCTTCGGCTGCTGGGCCTGGCTGACGGCCCGGCGGGGCGGCGGAGGCCGACACGCACGGCGAGGAGTGCGAGAACGCCTTCGAGCGCTTTGCCTCGGACTGCCCGCCCGCCGGCGGCTTCTCGGAGGGGCCGGCGGTACAGCTGAGGGGAAGGCTGGCAAAGCAGCGCCCGGCGCGGATACTGCATCTCGAGCTAGACGCCGCCCGGCTCGCCGCTGCGGCGAAGGCGCGCGGCTGCACCGTAACGGCCCTGGTCCTGGCCTTCATGGCCGAGGCCGCGCACTGTGCCTCGGACGAGAGCCGGGGCTGCATACGCATACAGGTGCCGGTGAACATGCGCAAGTTCTGCCCCTCGAAGACGCTGCGGAATTTTTCGATGTACTGCTCCGTCTCGGCGCCTTGGGCAGAGGCCGGGGACGCGGAAGGGCTGATGGCCGAATTCTCGCGCCAGCTCGGCGAGCGGGCGTCCGAGGCTGCGATGCGCGGGATGCTGGGCACGACCTCGGCTATGGTCCGCGCGCTCGGGAAGGTGCCGCTCTTTCTCAAGCGGCCCGCGGCGAGGCTGGCCTACGGCTTTCTGGGCGAGCGCGCCTTCACGAGCACGCTCTCGAACCTGGGCCGGGCCGCGCTGCCCGAGGGGACGGCCCGGCATGTGCGTAAGCTGGGTTTCGTCCTCGGCACGGCCGAGCAGAGCCGCGCGGCCTGCGGGCTCGTGAGCTACGGCGGCGTCGCGCTGCTGTCCGTGACGAAGCTGACGGAGGACCCGGCCTTCGAGCGGCGGCTGTGCGCGCTCTTCGAGCGGGCCGGGGTGCCGTTCGTGCTGGAAGGGAGCGTGCTCTATGGGGCCTGAGCTCAGGATATGCTATCCCCTGTCGCGCAGGCGGCTCCTGGACCTCGTGCGCCTGCGCCGGGCGGCGCTGCGGCTGCTGCTCGCCGCCGGCGGAGTCTGCGTTTTTGTGAATATCTGCACGGGCGGCTCGGCCTGGAGCCTGCTCGTGCTCGTGTCCATGTGGCTGCTCTGGCGTGGCCTGCTGGCGCGGCCCCTCGTCGAGGACAGCCTGCAGGAGCGCATCTCGAGGCTCATGCTGGGCGTGTGCCTGCTGGTGCTGACGGTGGAGCTGCTCTACGGCGGCAGCTGCACGGGCATAGTCCTGCCCGTGCTCCTGGGCAGCACGCTCACGGTGCTGGCGTTCAGCTTCTGGCTCGGTCGCGGGCAGAGCCTCATGCCGCTGCTGAGGCTGCTGGCGCTTGCGGAGCTGCACCTGCTCGTCTCGGCCTTCGGGCTGCCGCCGCTGAACCTGCCCAGCGCCGTCACCCTCGTCTACCTCGGCCTGGCCGCCGCCCTGCCGGCCCTGTTCGCGGACAGGCGCAGGCTGGCGTACGAGCTCGAAAAGCTGCTGCACAGTTAGGGCGCCCGCGCTTGACGCCGGGCGGAAAATGAGGTAGAGTATAGCCGCAGAATTGAGAAAAACGCGATGCCCTGCCAAGGCAGGTCTGAGCGCCGGGCTCGACCCGGCGGGAGGAGTCGGGGGAAGGCGGTGCGAATCCGCCGCAACAGCCATTGCCGTGTGCGCCCAGGCGCGAGCCGGAATGCCCGTCGTTTCGTGAGTTGCAGACCGTTCCCGGGCAAAGGGGGACAGGGGCAGTTTTGTCACGTCCTCTCCCTGTGGAGAGGACGTTTTGCCTTTTTCCACCTGCAAATTCAGGAAAAGAGGTAGAAAAATGCGAAAGACCCTGCGTAAAACCACCGCGCTGGCCCTGCTGCTGGCCCTGGCGCTCAGCCTTGCCGCCTGCGGGCAGCAGAGCTCCGGCGGGCTTTGGGACAGCGCCTCCTACGCGGAGGACACCGAGCTCGGCGAGGGCGCCAAGACCCTCAGCGTCGAGGTCACGGCCGAGGAGAAGACCGTCACCTTCACCCTCCACACCGACGCCGACACGCTCCGCGAGGCCCTCGAGGAACACGGCCTCATAGCCGGCGACGAGAGCGAGTTCGGCCTCTACGTCAAGACCGTCAACGGCATGGCCGCCGACTACGACGCCGACGGCATGTACTGGGCCTTCTACAAGGCCGGCGAGTACCTCATGACCGGCGTGGACACGACGGAGATCGCCGACGGCGAACAGTACGAGCTTGTCTGCACCAAGGGCTGAGCGGGCGAAACGCAGGCTGAGCATCGTCGAGATGGCTGTCTACGCCATGTTCGGCGTCATGATGTTCACGTCGAAGCTGCTGATGGAGGGCCTGCCGAATATACACCTCATCGGCATGTTCACGGTGCTGCTGACGGTGGTCTACCGGAAGAGGGCGCTCTACCCCATCTACATTTTCGTGTTCCTGACGGGCTCTTACAACGGCTTCTTGTCCTGGTGGATACCCTACCTGTACATCTGGACGCTGCTCTGGGGCGCGGTCATGCTGCTGCCCAGGGACCTTCCGGAGCGCCGGGCCGCCGTAGTTTACCCCGTGGTCTGCGCGCTGCACGGGCTGGCCTTCGGCACGCTCTACGCGCCGCTGCAGGCGCTGATGTACGGTCTGGACTTGCGCGGGATGCTCGCCTGGATAGCCGCGGGCTTCCCCTTCGACCTCATCCAGGCCGCCGGCAACTTCGCCGCGGGCCTGCTCATCCTGCCCCTCTCGAAGCTGCTCAGACGGCTCAACGCGGGCATAGGCATAAACCCATAAAAAATTCCCCTTTCGAGTGAAAGGGGAATTTTTCCGTTACGCGCTCATCTCTTGTTCGACCTGCGCCAGATGCGCTGGGCCTCGGCAGCCTTTATGAGCTCCTCGCGGAAGTCCGGGTGCGCCACGCTTATGAGCCGCTCCGCCCGCTCCCAGGTAGAGGCGCCGGCAAGGCAGATGACGCCGTGCTCCGTCGCGATGTAGTAGCCCTGGCTGCGCGGCGAGGTCACGATATCCCCGCCGAAGTACGGCACGATGCGGCTGTGCGCCACGCCCGCCTTGTCCGTGAACATGCTGTTCATGCAGATGAAGGCCTTGCCGCCCTTCGACATCGTCGCGCCCGTGAGGAAGTCCACCTGGCCGCCCGTGCCGCTTATCTGCCGCGTGCCCGAGCTCTCCGAGCTCACCTGCCCGTACAGGTCCACGCCCACGCAGCTGTTGAGCGAGATGAAATTGTCCAGCCGCGCGATCACCGCCGGGTCGTTCACATAGCTTATCGGATAGGCCGCGACGCCGGGGTTATCGTCTATCCAGTCGTACAGGTCCTGAGTGCCCGCCGCGACGCCGAACACCGCCTTGTTCTTGTCTATCGTCTTCTTCCGGTTCGTCAGCTTGCCCGAGGCGAAGAGCTTGTAGAACGCATCCGTGGCGAACTCCGTGTGCATGCCCAGGTCCTTGAGGTCGGACTCGGCTATCATCATGCCCAGGGCGTCCGGCACGCCGCCTATGCCCAGCTGCACCGTGGCGCCGTCGCACAAGTAGGGTATGACGTTCGCCGCTATCTGCTTGTCAACTTCGCTCGGGGCGCGGCTCGGCAGCTGGATGGCCGGGCCGTGCTCGCCCTCCACCACCATGTCGACCTCGGAGATGTGCACGCTCTCCTCCTGCCCGCCGCAGGCGCGGGGCAGGCCCTCCAGTACCTCTATCACCACGACGTCCGCGTTCTCGATATACACCCGCGAGTTGCCCGTCGAGATGGAGAGGTTGAAATAGCCGTGCTCGTCCATGGGCGCGGCGCCTATGAAGGCCACGTTTATGTGCAGGAAATTGTCGTAGTACCAGCGCAGGTTCCGGTAGAGCATGGACTGGTAATAGCACAGGCCCTTGTCCGCCAGCTTGCGCTCGTAGCCCGTCAGGTGCCAGGAATTGTAGGTGAAATGCTCCTGCTCGGGGTCGCTCTCCACCACGGCTATCGGCCCGTAGCAGAGCATGCCGCGCACCTTTACGTCCGTGAGCTCGTCCTTCCGCCCGGCCAGCGCCCGGTCGCAGAGCGTCGGATAGGTCACGCCGCAGCCGAACTCCACCCAGTCGCCGCTCTTTACCGCCTTCACGGCCTCCTCCGCCGTGCGCAGCTTGCTCCTGTATTCGCTCAAATAATCCATTTGCAGCCTCCCATTCTTTGTCCGCCAGCCGCGGACTTTCCTGCATACATTATCTCACACCCCGCCGGGCGGCACAAGTATCGACAAGAGACAAAAATTCTGCTATAATTTTGGTGCAATCTTTAGAAAGGTAGTTTTGGCCGTGAAAAAGCTGCTCAAGCTGTTGTTCTCCAGGCTGGCCTTCGTAGCGCTCTTCATGCTGCTGCAGATCCTGGTCCTGGTCTCAACGCTCTTTTATTTTCAGGACATCTTTGCCGCGGTGCAGACGGCTTCCGTCGTGCTCTCGCTCATCACCGTGGTCTACATCGTGAACCAGGACGGCAGCTCTGCCTTCAAGATAGCCTGGATCATACCCACAGTCTTCCTGCCCCTCGTCGGCGTGCCCATGTACATCCTCTTCGGCAAAAAGCGCACGCCCGAGAGCAAGCGCGAACAGCTCTCCGGCATGCTGCTGCGCTACCGCCAGACCGCCAGCATGGTCGCCTCCAAGGCCGCCGACCTCGAAAAGGCCGAGCCCGAGGCCGCCCTGCAGTCGGCCTACCTCGAGCGCTGCGCCGGCGCGCCCGTCTTTACCCGCACCGAGACCACCTACTACAAGCTCGGCGACGAGCTCTTCCCCGCCCTGCTCGAGGAACTTAAAAAGGCAAAGCGCTACATCTTCCTCGAATACTTCATCGTCGAGCCCGGCGTCATGTGGGACTCCATACTCGAGATCCTCGAAGACAAGGCCGCCGCAGGCCTCGACGTGCGGCTCATTTACGACGACATGGGCTGCATCCTCACCTTGCCGCGCAACTATAACCGCCAGATGGAAAAGCGCGGCATCAGGTGCTGCACCTTCCACCGCTTCCAGCCCGTGCTCACCGGCACCTTCAACAACCGCGACCACCGCAAGATCTGCGTCATCGACGGCGCCGTGGCCTTCACCGGCGGCGTCAACCTAGCCGACGAGTACATAAACCGCCGCGAGCGCTTCGGCCACTGGCTCGACTGCGGCCTCAGGCTCCGCGGCGAGGCCGCCTACAGCTTCACGCTCATGTTCCTCTCCATGTGGGACTACATCCGCCACGAGGAGGACGACCCGCAGCGCTTCCTGCCCCGGCCCGAGCTGCTCCAGGATGTGAAGTCCGACGGCTTCGTCCAGCCCTACTCCGACACGCCCTCCGATGACGAGCCCGTCGGCGAGACCGCGTACATCAACATGCTGTCCAGAGCCAAACGCTATGTCTATATCTGCACACCCTATCTGGTCATCGACAACGAGCTCATGAACGCCCTCACCAGCGCCGCCAAATGCGGCGTGGACGTGCGCATGATAACGCCCGGCGTGCCGGACAAGTGGTACGTCCACATGGTCACGCGCTCCTACTACGCGCAGCTGCTGCGCGCCGGCGTCCGGGTCTACGAGTACATACCCGGCTTCATCCACTCCAAGACCATGATAAGCGACGACGAGTACGGCATCTGCGGCACCATAAACATGGACTACCGCAGCCTCTACCTCCACCACGAGTGCGCCGTCTGGATGCACGGCTCGAGCGCCATCGGCGACATCAAGTCCAGCTTCCTCGACACCCTGCACAAGTGCGTCGAGATAACGCCCGAGCTCTACCGCAACCGGCCCTGGATCATGCGCCTCGGCCAGAGCCTGCTGCGCGTCTTCGCCCCGCTCATGTGACGCGCCGGCTCTTGCTATTTGCGGAAAGCTTTGCTATAATGTGTCTTGTTAGGAGATGATGCGGGTGAAAAAATCTCTTGGAACGATACTTACTGAACTCCGGCGTGAGGCTGGCCTGACCCAGCCGCGGGTCTCTGAGCTGCTGGCGGCCGAGGGCGTGGAGATACGGCCCGCGGGCATCAGCAAGTGGGAAAAGGACATGACCATGCCGAACGCGGCGCAGTTTCTGGCGCTGTGCGGCATCTACGGGGTCCGGGACGTCATGGGCACCTTCACGGCCGCGCGCGGCTTCACCGCCGGGCTCAACGCCGAGGGCCGCAGGCTCGTCTCGGACTATATCCGCGTACTGCTCGCCAGCGGGCTCTACGCCGAGGAGGAGGACGCCCCGGCCGGGCGCGTCCTGCCGCTCTACACGCTGGCGGCCTCCGCAGGTACGGGCCAGTTCCTCGACGGCGAGGATTTTGAGCCCATAGACGCGCAACAGGCCCCTGCCGGGGCGGACTTTGCCGTGAGGATAGCCGGCGACAGCATGGAGCCTGAGATCGAAAACGGGCAGATAGTCTGGGTGAAGCGGCGCGAGACGCTCGAGAGCGGGCGCGTCGGCATCTTCGTCCTGGGCGGCATGGCCTACTGCAAGCGGCTGCATGTGGACGAAAACGGGGCCTGCCTCGTCTCGGCAAACCCCGCTTATGCTCCCATTGCCCTCGCGCCGGAGACGGAATACCGCGTCTGCGGCGAGGTGCTGGCTTAATTCCCAGTGGCAAAACGGCAGACGTGCCGGACGCAGCAGGCCTCGCATTTCGGCGCCCTGGCCGGGCAGACCGCGCGCCCGTGCAGGACTATGCGGTGGCAGAAGTCCGCGCTCTTTTCCGGCGGCAGCACCTCGCGCAGCGCCGCCTCGATCTTCGGCGGGTCCTTCGTGTCCACAAAGCCCATGCGGTTGGCCAGGCGGATGCAGTGCGTGTCCACGACGACGGCACCGGGCGCGCGGAAAACGTCGCCCAGGATGAGGTTCGCCGTCTTGCGGCCCACCCCGGGCAGGGCCAACAGCTCCTCCATGGTGCCGGGCACCTTGCCGCCGTGCTTTGCCAGCAGCGTCTGAGCGCAGGCCACGATGTCCCGCGCCTTGCTGTGGTAGAAGCCGCAGGAGTGTATGTACTTTTCCACCTCAGCCACGTCCGCCTCCGCAAAGGACTCGAGCGTCGGGAAGCGCTCAAAAAGCGCCGGGCTTATCATGTTGACGCGCTCGTCCGTGCACTGGGCCGCGAGCCGGACGGAAAACAGCAGCTCGTAGTCCTTGCCCCAGTCCAGGGTGCAGTCCGCGAGCGGATATTCTTCTTCCAGGCGTGAGACGATCTCCGCCACCTGTTCGGGAGTTCTGATAATATCACCGCTTTCAGGTTTTTCACCAGTTTAACAGATTTTACGCCGGATTTCAACGGCAAACGGAGGCAGGCTATGCGCAGACCGCTGGCAGATGAGATAAGGCCGCAGGAGCTCGACGAAGTCGTCGGGCAGCGGCATATATTGGGCGAGGGCGGGCTGCTCCGGCGCGTCATCGAGTCCGGCAAGGTGCCGAACATGGTCTTCTACGGCCCCTCCGGCACGGGCAAGACCACCGTGGCGAACATCATCGCCCGCAGGACCGACCGCAGCCTCCGCAAGCTCAACGCCACGAACGCCGGGCTCGCGGATATCAAAAACATCATCGCCGAGCTCGATACCATGCTCACGCCCGGCGGAGTGCTGCTCTACCTCGACGAGATCCAGTACTTCAACAAAAAACAGCAGCAGAGCCTGCTCGAATTCATCGAGGACGGGCGCATCACGCTCATCGCCTCGACGACCGAGAACCCCTACTTCTACGTCTACAACGCGCTGCTCTCGCGCAGCACGGTCTTCGAGTTCAAGCCCGTGCCCGCCGCCGAGGTGCTGCCCGCCGTGCAGAGGGCAGTTGACATAATATGCGGACGTGAGGGCATCACGGCACGGCTCGGGCCCGGCGTGGCGGGACACATCGCCCAGAGCTGCGGCGGGGACGTGCGCAAGGCGCTCAACGCCGTGGAGCTGCTCTTCTCCGCCGCGCCCAGGCGGGACGGCAAGGTTGACATAACGTTAGAGGACGCCAAGAGCGTCATGCAGGCCGGGGCGATGCACTATGACCGGGACGGGGACGAGCATTTCGACTCGCTCTCGGCGCTCATGAAGTCGCTGCGCGGCTCGGACCCGGACGCGGCGCTGCACTATCTGGCCCGGACGCTGGAGGCGGGCGACCTCATTGGGGCCTGCCGGAGGCTTTTGTGCTCGGCCTCGGAGGACATCGGGCTGGCGTATCCGCAGGCGGCGGCCATCGTGAAGGCCTGCGTGGACTCGGCGCTGCAGCTGGGCCTGCCGGAGGCGAGGCTGCCCCTGGCCGAGGCGGCCATCCTGCTTGCCACGGCGCCGAAGTCGAACTCGGTGGTCATGGCGATAGACCGGGCCATGGCGGACGTGCGCGCCGGCAAGGCCGGGCCCATACCGCGCGAGCTGCAGAACGTCCACGCCGACGGAGCGGGCTTTGAGCGTGAGCAGGGCTACAAGTACCCGCACGACTATCCGGGGCACTGGGTACCTCAGCAGTATCTGCCGGAGGTCCTGAAGGACGCGCGCTACTACGAGTACGGCGAGAACAAGACCGAGCAGGCCGCGCGGGCCTACTGGGAGAGGATAAAGGAGGGGCGCTGATGGACATACAGGTCGGGGACACGCTGGTCATGAAAAAGCAGCACCCCTGCGGTTCGAACCGCTGGCAGGTGCTGAGGATAGGCGCGGACTTCAAGCTGCGCTGCGAGGGCTGCCGGCGCGAGGTCATGGGCGCGCGCTCGAAGTTCGAGCGGAACGTGAAGGAGATAATCAGGCCGGAAACGGAGGGGGATTGAATGTCTGCCTATGATGACAGGCTCGCGCGCCTGCAGGAGCGGGCCGCGCGCAGGCTCAGGCTGGAGGCCATGCTGACGGAGCTCAAACGCCAGCGCGCAGAGCTCGAGGAGCGCGCGGCGCAGCTCGAGCAGGTGAAGCTCGACGAGCAGGCGGATGTGGACAGGCTGGAAGGCGGCGGCCTGGCGGCCATGTTCTACTCCCTGCTGGGCAAGGGCGAGGAGAAGCTGACGAAGGAGCGGCGCGAGGCCGCGGCGGCGGCGCTGAAATATGAGGCGGCGGCGCGGGAACTCAGCGCGGTGTGCGGCGATCTCGAGCGCTACGAGGCCGAATACGCCTGGCTTGAGGGCGCCGAGGCCCAGTACGAAGCCGCCCTGGCCGAAAAGCGCGAGGCGCTCAAGCGCTCCGGCGGCGAGACGGCGCGGCGGATACTGGAGCTTGAGGCCGGGCTCGCAGCCTGCCAGAGCCGCAAAAAGGAGATACTGGAGGCCATTGCCGCCGGCAGCGACGCCCTGGCCGCGGCGGAGATGGTGCTCGATTCGCTCGACAGCGCCGAGAGCTGGGCCACCTGGGACCTCTTCGGCGGCGGGCTCATCTCCGACCTGGCAAAGCACGAGCATCTGGACATGGCCCAGCGGAATGTGGAGCTGCTCCAGGCCCAGCTGGGCACGTTCAGGACCGAGCTGGCCGACGTTGGGGACCTCCGGGCCGACATTCAGGTGAGCGTGGAGGGCTTCACGCGCTTTGCGGACTTCTGGCTCGACTGCATCTTCGTGGACGCCGCGGTGCTGGAGCACATAGGCGATTCCATACAGCAGCTGAGCGTGACCCGGGACGGCATCAGCCGGGGCCTGGCCAGGCTGCACGAGCTGCTGCAAAGCACCGAAGCCGAGGCCGCAGAAAAGAAAAAGCTGACGGATGAGCTCGTCAGCGGCGCATAAACCGGGAGGGGGAAGACCCCTCCCGGTTTTGTTATACCTCTTCCAGTTCCTCCAGGGGCAGGTGTATGCTGATGCGGAACTCCCCGTCCCTCTCGTCCGCCTCGAATTCGCCGCCGTGGTAGCGGATTATGCGGGCGCAGGTGTTCAGGCCTATGTTCGTGCTCTCGCGCTTGTCCCTGTTCGGGGAAATGCGGTTTTCCACCGTCAGCAGCAGGCCGTCCCCTTCCCGCCGGCAGCCGAGCCTTATCTCCTCGGCGGGGTCGGCGTATTTGAGCAGGTTTGAGCAGAGGTTGTCGAAGGCCCGGCGCAGCAGCGCCGGGTCGGCGCGCAGTTTGGCCGAGAGCGGCTCCAGCTCATGGCTGACCTTGAAGCCGTGGCTCTCAAGCGCGAAGGCGTACTCGCCCCAGCACTGTTCCACCAGGCTCTGGGCGTCCAGCTGCTCAGTCATCGGCCGTTCCCACTCCGAGGAGTAGACCAGGAAATACTCGAAGAGCTTGTCGGCCATGTCCTTTATGCGCAGAGTCTTCTCCAGGCTCCGCTCTATGAAATGCCTCAGCTGGGCCTCGTCCTCGTACTTGCCCCGCTCCATGAGCTCCAGATAGGCCAGCAGCGAGGTCAGGGGCGTGCGCAGGTCGTGGCTCATCGCCGTCACCAGCGCGGAATTCGCCTGCCGCATCTCGTCTTCCGCGCGCTGGTGCTCGAGGATGGAGCGGCGCATCTCGTCTATGCCCCGGGCCAGCTCGCTGAGCTCGTCCACGCCCTTTATCGTCACCTCATAGCTCAGGTCGCCGCCGGCCAGTATGTCCAGCTCGGCCTTCATCAGCTTTATATAGCGCAGCTTGCGGTGCACCAGGGCTATGAACAGCAGCGAAAAGACCACAAAGGCCGTCAGGCTCGCCGCCGCGATGACCCAATAGTAATAGGCGTCGCCCGCGTAGTAGTACAGGAAGGTGCGGGTCTGCGTGCCGTCGCTGAGCGTCAGCTCGTACTCCTGCTCCGGGTCCTCGAGCTCGGGGTGGTAGGCCGAGACCTGCGGCCGTATCTTCGAGGTCAGCTGCGACTCGTAGATGATGGCGTCGCCTATGTATATGGACAGGTATACCCGGTCGCCGCGGCTGCACCAAATGTCCAGCGGCCGCAGATAGTCCGGCGTCACCTTCTCCTCGAGCACATAGTCCTCCAGCTGGGCAAACTGCTTGTCCGACATGCTGCTTATGAAGGACTTGCCGTAGACCGTCTTCTCCAGCAGCACATTGCCGGCAAAGTAAACGGCGAAAAAGGCCGCTGCCGCCGCCAGCAGGGACGCCAGCACTGCGGCCATCAGCTGCGCGCTCACGCCGCGCTTGAGTCTCAGCCTATTCAATGCGGTAGCCCTTTCCCCAGACCGTGCGGATCGTGCGCGAATTCTGCGGGTCGTCGCCCAGCTTGCGCCTGATGTTGCGGATGTGCACCATCACCGTGTTGTTTGAGCTGTAAAAGTACGGCTCCATCCAGATGCTCTCGTAGATGTTCTGCACCGAGAAGATCTTCTTCCGGTGCGAGGCCAGCAGCAGCAGGATGCGGTACTCCGTATCCGTCAGGCTCACTTCCCGGCCGTCCTGCGTCACGAGGCACTGGGCGGGGTCGATTTCTATGTTCCCGCAGCAGCGGATGAGCCCCGTTGAGGGCTCCGCCTTGGCGCCGTAGACGTAATAGCGCCGGAGCATGGCCTTCACCCGCGACACCAGCTCGGAATAGGAGAAGGGCTTCACCAAATAGTCGTCCCCGCCGACGGAAAATCCCATCGTCTTGTCCGAGTCCTGGGATTTGGCCGTCAAAAAGAGCACGGGCACCGCCGAGCGCGTGCGTATCTCCGCGCAGGCTGCATAGCCGCTCGTGCCGGGCATCATGACGTCCAGGATGACAAGGTCCACACTGTCGTCGAGCTTCTCCAGCAGCTCCACGCCGCTCGAGGCCTCCACGACCTCATAGCCCTCGCTCGTGAGCAGCAGCCTCAGCACTTCCCTGATCTCGGGGTCGTCGTCCGCGAATAGTATCCTCTGCGCCATATGTCCACCGCCTTTCCAGCAGATATTATATCATCCCCTGCCCATTTGCCATAGACTATTTTAATTTTTCAGATTTCTTCAGAACTATTTAAGCGCGCAGTTCAGATTTTTCCGCTATACTTCCCGCCATAAGGCTCAGGCGGTGGCCGAATGAAGGGTTTTACCGACAAACTGAAGGGCGTGCTCACGGCCGCGCTGGTGTTCCTGCTGCTGTTTTCGCTGCTGTTCCTGATACGCGGCTGGGCCGGCGGCTACTTCGACTCCGTGGACGGCATGAGGGAATACATAGGCTCCTACGGGCTCATGGGCCCGCTGGTGCTGACCGTCATCCAGGCCCTGCAGGTGGTGCTGCCCGTGCTGCCGGGCTTCCTCGGCTGCATTGTCGGCGCGAGCCTCTTCGGTGCGCTCGGCGGCTTCTTCTGCAACTATATCGGCATCAGCGCAGGCTCCATCGCGGCCTTCCTGCTGGCGCCGCGCTTCGGCACCTCGCTCGTGCGGAAAATGGTGCCCGTGGAGAAATACCAGCGCTGCGTGGACTGGGTCAACGGCAAGCGCAGCTACACCGCCGTACTCTTCCTGGCCATACTCCTGCCCCTCGCGCCCGACGACTTCCTGTGCTACTTCTCCGGGCTCACGGGGATGTCCGCTCGCCGCTTCACCTGGATAATCGTCGTCGGGAAGCCCTGGTGCATCCTCGCCTACAGCCTCATTTTTGCCTATATCATCTGACACGGGAGTGGGAAAAACATGCTAGGTATCTACAACTACACGGTCGTGCTGACCTACGTCGGCATGCTCGCGTCCTTCCTCGGCCTGAACTTTGCCATGGACGGCAGGATAGAATCCGCGCTCCTGTGCCTCATGGTCTCGGGCGTCTGCGACATGTTCGACGGGAAGATCGCCTCGACGATGGTGCGCACGAAAAACCAGAAGCGCTTCGGCATCCAGATAGATTCGCTCAGCGACCTCATCTGCTTCGGCGTGCTGCCCGCCGTCATCGTCAACCGCCTCGCCGCTGGCAGCCAGCTCAGCTTCTACATAGGCGCAGCCTACCTGCTCTGCGCGCTCATAAGGCTCGCCTGGTTCAACGTGGACGAGGAGGAGAGGCAGGAGCGCTCCACGGGCGCCAGGGAGATCTACCTCGGCCTGCCCGTGACCTCCGCCGCCCTGCTGCTGCCGGCGCTCATAGGCGTCTCTAAGCTCTGCCGCTGGCCGGCGGACAAGCTCGCCATTGCCCTGCTCATCCTCATGGCGGCAACCTTCCTCACGCCCTTCCGGCTCAAAAAGCCCGCCCTGCCGGGCAAGATAGGCATGATACTCTGCGGCGGGGCCGAGCTCCTCCTGCTGCTGGCCTGGGTGGACATATGAGCGCGGGCGGCAGCAGCGCCGCCGTGCGCTTTCTCTACGGCACCTGTCCCGGCCGCATGCTGCTCAGGCTGATGCAGAAGGGCCGGGCAGACAGGCTGGTGGTCGCCTTCCTGCGCTCGCGCTTCTCCAGGCCCATGGTGCGCTGGTACGCGCGCCGCAACGGCATCCGCCTCAACAAGCAGCAGCTGCGCTCCTACCGCAGCTTCCGCGACTTCTTCGCCCGCAAACGCCGCTGCCGGCTCACCGACATGGAGCCAGGGCACCTCATCAGCCCCTGCGACGGCTGGCTGAGCGCCTTCCCGGTGGACGAGGACAGTGCCTTTGAGATCAAAGGCTCACGCTACAGGCTCCGCGACCTGCTCCGGGACGAGGGACTCGCCTCCCGCTTCTGCGGCGGCGACTGCCTCATCTACCGGCTCTGCCCCGCGGACTACCACCACTACTGCTACATTGATGACGGCCGCCAGGGCGCCAACCACTTCATCCCCGGCGAGCTGCACAGCGTCCAGCCCGCCGCCTGCGAGCGCTTCCCCGTCTACACCCTCAACCGCCGCTGCTGGACCCTGCTCAGCACCGAAAACTTCGGCCCCGTCGTCCAGACCGCCGTCGGAGCCTTCGTCGTGGGCGGCATAGTCAACGAGCACGAGAACGCCCGCTTCCTGCGCGGCGCGGATATGGGCCGCTTCGAGCTCGCCGGCTCTACCATCGTCCAGTTCTTCGAGCGCGGGCGCATCCGCCTGCTGCCCGAGGTGAGGCAGTACATAGAAAGGCACGGGGAGTTCCGCGTCATGCAGGGCATGTGGATCGGCCTCGGTCCAGGACAGCATGAGGACTGACAACTTCAGGCGCTGGTACCTGCTGCCGCTCGGCGCCCTGCTCTGGAACGAGCTCGTCTTCTACGGCGGGCGCCTGCTCGCCCGCGGCCTGCCTCACACGGATATGACCACGGCCCTCGACAGGCTCATTCCCCAGCTGCCCTGGACGGTGGCCATATACTTCGGCTGCTTCCTCTTCTGGGCCCTGAACTACTGCCTCTGCGCCCGGATGGAGCGCCGCCGGGCCCTCGCCTTCTTCGGCGCGGACTTCCTCGTCAAGGCCGTCTGCCTGGCCTTTTTCCTCGCCCTGCCCACGCAGATGTCCAGGCCCCAGCCCGACGGCACGGGCTTCTGGGACGCCGCATTGCGTTTCCTCTACCTCATCGACGAGCCTAATAACCTCTTTCCCTCCATACACTGCGCCGTGAGCTGGCTGTCCTGGGCCGGGCTCAGGGACAGGCAGGAGCTGCCCGCCTGGTACCGCTCTCTCTCACTGCTGCTGGCCCTGGCCGTGGTCTTCGCGACCCTCACCACCAAGCAGCACGTCCTGGCCGACGCCGCGGCCGGCATCGCCCTGGCCGAGGCCGCCTGGCAGCTCGCCCTCGCCCTGTCCCGCCGCAAAGCCCGCAGGGCCTGACAAAACGGAAAGGCCCCGGACCTTCACGGTCCGGGGCCTCTTCATGTAAACGTACCCTGTCTCGGCTTATTCGATGGCGATCTGCCTGTTCTCGGGGACAAGCTCCGGGCGCTTCGGCAGGTTCAGGGTCAGCACGCCGTCATTGTAGGCCGCGCTGATAGCCGCGGTGTCGATGCCGGAGACGTCAAAGCTGCGGCTGAAGGAGCCATAGCTGCGCTCGCGGCGGATGCAGCCGTTTTTGCCCTTCTCCTCGCGCTCGTCCCTGCGCTCCGCACTGATGGTCAGGCGGTCGTTCTCCAGGCCGATCTTGATGTCCTCCTTCTTGAAGCCCGGCAGGTCGGCCTCGAGCTTAAAGGCGTCGCCGGTGTCGGTGATGTCCGTCTTTATCTCGCCGGAGGCAGTGCCCCAGAAGTCGCTGTCAAAGAAGGTGAAGGGATTCATAACGGTCCTGCGGGTGGCATAAGGCATAAGTTCAAACATGATCAAAACCTCCATGTATTAATATACTTTGTTAGGAGACTTATTGTTCTCGTCTCTTTTCGTATATAAAAATACTATACGGATTTTAATAATGCATGAACAAATTATGAACAAACTATTAAAATTAGCACTCCAACTTGTGGAGTGCTAATTTTTCATCTGAGGACCTTGGAGAGGAAGTCCTGGAGCCTGGGGCTCTGGGGATGTTCGAACATCGCCTCGGGCGTGCCCTCCTCCACCAGCTTGCCGTCGGCCAGGAAGAGCACGCGGCTGCCGACCTCGCGGGCGAAGCCCATCTCGTGCGTCACGACGGCCATTGTCATGCCCTCACGGGCCAGCTGCTGCATGACCTCCAGCACCTCGCCGACCATTTCGGGGTCGAGCGCGCTCGTCGGCTCGTCGAAGAGCATGACGTCCGGGTCCATGCAGAGCGCGCGCACTATGGCCACGCGCTGTTTCTGGCCGCCGGAGAGCTGCTGCGGGTAGTTGTTCGCCTTATCCTGCAGCCCCACGCGGGCGAGCAGCTCCATCGCCTTCGCCTCGGCCTCCTGCTTCGATTTCTTGAGCACGCGCGTCGGCGCCAGGGTCATGTTGTGCAGGATGGTCATATGCGGGAACAGGTTGAAGTGCTGGAAGACCATGCCCATCTTCTGGCGGTGCAGGTCTATATTGATCTTCGGGTCGGTGATATCCTTGCCTTCGAAGTATATCTTGCCCGAGGTGGGCTCCTCCAGCAGGTTCAGCGAGCGCAGCAGCGTGCTCTTGCCGCCGCCCGAGGGCCCGATTATGACCACGACTTCGCCGCGCCTTATCTCGGTGCTCACGCCGTCCAGGGCCTTGACCTTGCCGTCGTTATAGTACTTCTTCACGTCCTCGACGCGGATTATGACGTCAGCGCTCACTCTGCCTCAGCCTCCTCTCGAGCTTGCCCTGGAGCCAGGACAGGATCATGACCATCACAAGGTACAGGACGGAAATGCCGAAAAGCGGGTACATCTGTTCCCAGGTGCGGTTCATTATGCCCTGGGCAGCGTGCACCAGCTCCTTGCCGCCGATGACGGTCAGCAGCGAGGTGTCCTTCAGCAGGATGATGAACTCGTTGCCCAGCGCCGGCAGCACAGCCTTGAAGGCCTGCGGCACGACTATGAAACGCATCGTGTCAAGGTAGCCGAGGCCCAGGCTCCGGCCCGCCTCGGACTGGCCCTGGTCCAGGGACATGAGCCCGCCCCTTATTATCTCAGCCACATATGCGCCGGAGTTAAGGCCCAGGCCTAGGGCGCCGACCATGGTGAAGTTCCGGCTGCTCTTGAAGATGACGAAGCCCAGG
The DNA here is from genome assembly GCA_944387285.1 of uncultured Oscillospiraceae bacterium. Classification (GTDB taxonomy): domain Bacteria; phylum Bacillota; class Clostridia; order Oscillospirales; family Oscillospiraceae; genus Scatomorpha. Next base: position 19,969 of record CALXEH010000037.1, read on the forward strand.
ATCATGAGCTGGACCATCATGGGCGTGCCCCTGACGATGGTGACGTACACCTTGCAGATGAAGTCCAGCACGCCCAGCACCACGCTCTTGCGCCTGCGCTGCTGGTCGTGCGCCGTGCGTATGGAGGCCACGATGACGCCGAGCACGATGCCGATGAGTATGGCGATGACCGTGACGTACAGCGTGGTGGCCATGCCCTCGAGGTACTGCAGCCAGCGGTCTGCCTCGATGAAGGCCTGATAGAATTTTACAAAGATGCTCTGCCAGACGGTGATCTCCTCTCCGGCACTGCTCATGGCTTTCCAAAGCGCATAGGCCTCGGCCATGCTCACGGCGTCCACCTCTCTCTTTCCTCAAAATTTCCCGTTGCGCCGACAAAAGGGCGGCTGTGGGCCGCCCTTTTGGAGCTACTTATGTATCCCTGGGCCCGTTATCACTCGGCAGCCGGGATGTACTTGTCCACTATGCTCTGGACGGTGCCGTCGGCAATGAGCTCTTCGAGCGCGCCGTTGATGGCATCGAGCAGCTCGGTGTTGCCCTTGTTCACGCCGATAGCGTAGTCCTCGTTGGCGTACTCGGTGTCAAGGATGGCAAGGCCGGCGTTGTTCTTGACGAACTCCTGGGCAGGCGCGTTGTCGATGACGACGCAGTCGACCTGGCCGTTCAGCAGGGCCTGGACGGCGGTGAAGCCGTCGTCGTAGGACATGACATGCTCCTCACCGTAGTCGTCGGTGCAGTAGATGTTGCCGGTGGTGCCGCGCTGGGTGCCGATGAGGCCCTCGCCCATGTTGTCGATGGTGACGCCGCTGCCTTCCTTGACTATGACGACCTGCACGCCGGTGGCGTAGCTGGTGCTGAAGTCCATGACCAGCAGCCTGTCCTCATTGACGGTCACGCCCGCCATGACGATGTCGCTCTTGCCCTGCTGGACGGCCAGCAGCGCGCTGTCGAAGTCCATGTCGAGGATGTCGAGCTCGAGGCCCAGCTTCTCGGCGATGGCGGTGGCGATCTCAACGTCGATGCCCTCGAAGCCGCCGTCGTCGGTGGTCATCTCATAGGGAGGGAACTGGGCGTTGGTGCTCATGGTGAGCTTGCCGTCCACGATGGTGAGCCCGCCCTCGGCAGCCGGGGTCTCTTCAACGGCGTCGGTGGCCTCAGGGGCCTCGGTGTCCGCGGCGTCAGTCGCCGGGGCGTCGGTCGGGTCGGCTGCGGGAGTGCCGCAGGCGGCCAGCGCAAAGACCATGCAGAGCGCAAGCAGAAGCGCAAGTATCTTTTTCATTTTAAAAATCCTCTTTCCATATCCGGCTTTCCGCCGGTTTGATAACGACGTACATCATACACCAGCCGCCGGCCTTTGTCAACGAATTATTGAGATTTTATGCGAAAACCCCTATTGTTGCCCCTTTTGTGTCCAAAAATATTCAAAAATGAATGAATAACGCGCCCGAAACTGGATATTTCGGGCGCGTGGGGCCGTTCGCTTGTGCAAAAGCCACAAAGGGCCTATTTCCGCAGCAGCCTGCCCGCGAGCGCAAAGCCGCAGAAGGCCAGGATATTCACGGCCACGACGCTCGCGCCCGAGGGCGTCTCCAGCGCGTAGGAGGCCGTCATGCCCAGGATAAAGCAGCAGACCGAAAGCACTGCGGCGCAGGCCGTCACCGCCCTGAAGCTGCGGAACACCCGCATCGCCGACAGCGCCGGGAAGATGATGAGGCTGGAGATGAGCAGCGCGCCCATCATCCGCATGCCCAGCACCACCGTCACCGCCGTGAGGATGGCCAGCAGCATATTGTAGCCCTCGGCCTTCGTGCCCGTCGCCCGCGCGAAGGTCTCGTCGAAGGTCACGGCAAAGATCCTCGGGTAGAACAGCGTGAACACCACGAGCACCGCCGCACAGAGCACGACGCTCAGCACCGCGTCTGAGGGCGAGATGGTCAGGATGCTGCCGAACATGTAGTTTGAGATATTCGTGTTAGAGCCGCTCGTGAGCGAGATCACCAGCACGCCCACGGCCAGAGCCCCGCTCGAGATGAGCGCCACGGCCGCGTCGCCGCGCACCTTGCCCGACTGAGATATCCTCAGCAGCAGCACCGCCGCCGCGACCACCACCGGCACCGCCACGGTCAGCGGCGCGACGCCCAGCGCAGAGGCCACCGCCAGCGCACCGAAGCCCACATGGCTCAACCCGTCGCCTATCATCGAAAAGCGCTTGAGCACCAGCGACGCGCCCAAAAGCGCCGCGCACAGCGACACCAGCACGCCCACGGCGAAGGCCCGCAGCAGGAAGGGGTAGGACAGCATTTCAAGCAGTATCATTTGCAGCCGCCTCCTCTCAGCCGGCGCTCGGCCGCGCTGCCCCTGTAGCCGGCCACCGTGCCGAAATAGAGCTGCGAGTGCCCCAGCTGCAGGATATGCGTGGCGTAGCGCTCCGCCGCCGCCACGTCGTGCGAGACCATGATGACCGTCACGCCGTCGCAGAGGTTTATGAGCTTGAGCAGGTTGTACATCTCGCCCGTCGCCACGGGGTCGAGGCCCGCCACGGGCTCGTCCAGAAGCAGCAGCTTGGTCGTGGCGCACAGCGCCCGCGCCAGCAGCACCCTCTGCTGCTGGCCGCCCGAGAGCTCCTGGTAGCAGCGCTTTTTATACTCGAGCATGCCCATGCGCTCGAGGTTGCGTTCAGCCTCTTTTTTATCCTCCTTGGAGTAGAAGAACCGCCGTCCCAGGCTGTTCAGCCGGCCCGATAGCACGACCTCGAAGACCGAGGCCGGGAAGTCCTTCTGCAGGGCCGTCTGCTGGGGCAGATAGCCTATCTCGCTTCTTTTGAGCCCGTCGCCGTACTCTATCGAGCCCGTCTCCGGCTCCTTGAGGCCCAGCAGGCCCTTCATGAGCGTCGATTTCCCCGAGCCGTTCTCGCCCACGACGCAGAGGTAGTCGCCCGCGTCCACCTCGAAGCCCACGTCGCGGAGCACGGTCTCGCCGCCGTAGGCAAAGGACAGGTCCTTACAGCTTATGAGCGCCATCAGCCCAACGCCTCCCTGAGCGCGTCCACGTTATCCCACATCAGCTCCAGGTAGGTAACGCCCGCCTCGAACTGCGCCCGCGTCACGTTGTGGCAGGCCGAAAACAGCAGCTTCTTCGCGCCCGTCTCCGCGCAGATCGTATCCGCCATGTCCTCGTTCGAGAGCTCGATGTGGAAGACCACGGGTATGCCCTCCTCCCGCACCTTGTCGATGAGGAAGGTCACGGTCGCCGCCGAGGGCTCAGTCTCGTCCGCGCAGCCCGGGAAGGCCGCGTAATATTCCAGCCCGTAGGCCTTGGCAAAGTACAGGAGCGGGAACCTGTCGCCGAAGACTATCGTATCCCGCACGCCGCCTGACACGACCTCCTTGAAGGCCGCGTCCAGCTCGTCGAGCTCCTGGGAATAGCTCTCGAGCGCGGCTGCATACTCCGCCTCGCCCTCGGGGTCGGCCTCGCAGAGCGCCGCGGCTATCTTCTCGCAGATTAGCTTGGCGTTTCTGGGGCTCGTCCAGACGTGCTCGTCGTACTCGGCCTCGTCGTACTCGGCCTCGTCGTCCTCGTCCCCGTGCTCCGTCTCCATGCCCTCGACGTGCTCCTCCTCGAGCAGCTCCACGCAGTCCATGAGCGTCACGGTGCGCACGCCCTCGCCCACGGACTCGAGCACATCCGCCACCCAGGCGTCCGACTCGCCTCCGACGTAGATGAAGAGGTCGCAGTTCTGGATGCCGATGATGTCCTTGGGCGTGGGCTCGTAGGAGTGCGACTCCGAGCCCGGCGGCAGCAGCAGCGTAACTTCGCCCCTGTCCCCTACCAGCTGCCTGGCAAAGTCGTAGGGCGCAAACACCGTCGCCACGACGGAGATGCCCTCGCTCTCCTGCCCTGCCTGCGTCCCGCAGCCGGCAAGCAGCGCCCCTAACAGCGCGCATACTATTATAAATGACAGGCTTCTTCTCATAATTCCTCCATATCCAGGCAAAGCAAAAGGCGGGCGCCCCTTTCGGGACGCCCGCTGGCAGCGGGAGAAGGATTCGAACCCTCACATACGGAGTCAGAGTCCGCTGTGCTACCTTTACACAATCCCGCTATGCGCAAAAGATATTATATCCGATTTTTCCGCTTTGTCAAGCATAATTTAGATATATATCAGCACAAGGCCCACCAACACGCCGAAGACGGTCGAAAAGGCCGGCAGCTTCGAGCGCCACATGAGTATGGCCTCGGGCAGCAGCTCGCCGAACACGACGTAGAACATCGCGCCCGCGGCAAAGCTCAGGGACAGCGACAGCCACATGGGCGAGAGCGTGCCGAGGCAATAGCCCAGCACCGCACCTATTATCGTCGGCGCGCCGGAGAGCGCCGTGATGACCACTGCGCGCAGCCGCTTCGAGCCGCCGGTTATGAGCGGCACGGACACCGCCATGCCCTCCGGTATGTTGTGCAGGCCGATGATGACCGCCATTATCATGCCCGCGCCGCCGAGCGGCCCCGCCTCCAGATTGCCGGCGTAGGACGCGCCTATGACCATGCCCTCCGGCATGTTGTGCAGGGCTATGGCGCAGGCCATGACCACGCCGGCTATGAAGAGCTGGTACCTCGAGGCCGGGCCGCCGTCCTCCGAGCAGCTCTCGTGCCGGACGTAGTGGTCGCTGTGGATGAGCTCGTCCAGGGCGTCCGCGGTCTTGGGATGGTCCTCGTCTATGTGCTCCAGCTCGTGGTTGGTCTTCTTGTCTATCCAGACGTTCAGCAGCCAGATGACCACATAGCCCAGCATGACGCCGAAGACGACGAAGAAGACGTTCACGCTTTCCGTCGAGCCCTCGGGCTGCAGCGCGCCCGAGATCATGTCAAAGCAGACCACGCCCGTCATTATCCCGCCGGCAAAGGCCAGCAGCAGGCTGACTATGCGGCTCGAGTCGCGCTTGAGCAGCGCGCCGACAAGGCCGCCCAGGCCCGTGCCGCCCACACCCGCTATCGCAGTTATGACTATTATCCAGCCAATATCGGACATGCCCGCTATCCTCCAAAACCCTTCCTTCAGCCCAGCGCCTCGAAGAGCTGCCGCGCGTCTTCGACTATGAGCTGCGCCCCGCTTTCGGCCAGCTGCTTCCTCGTGCGGAAGCCCCAAGCCACGGAAATGCAGTCGATGCCGGCGTTTTTCGCCGTCTCGATGTCCACCTCGGAGTCGCCGACGTAGACGCTCCGCTCCCTTGTGCCGCCGAGCTCTCGCATCGCCGCCCAGACCGTATCCGGAGCCGGCTTGCGCTCGACTACTCCGGGCTGGTCGCCCACCGCGCTGTCCACCAGGCCGTCAAAATACTCCTTCGCCAGATCCAGCGTCGCCAGGTGGGGCTTGTTCGAGACTATGGCGCAGCGCAGGCCCAGCCGCCTGAGCTCCGTCAGCAGCTCGCATATGCCCGGATAGGGCCGCGTCTTCACCGCGCTGTGGGCGCGGTAATATGCAAAATAGCAGTCGAAGACCGCCTGATACTCAGGACAGTCCCGCCCGCCGGGCACGCTGCTCGCTATGAGGTAGCCCGAGCCGTAGCCCAGGCGGGAACGTATCTGCTCCCGAGTCGCCAGAGGATAGCCGAATTCCGCCAGGGCGTGGTTCACGCCGTCGGTCAGGTCGTCCAGCGTATCGAGCAGGGTGCCGTCCAAATCGAAAATCACAGTGTCATATCTCATAATAAAAAAATAATAGTCCATTTCCGCACATATGTCAATCTTGACAAGCGGCGAAGTCTATGATAATATATGTGAGCTTTGACCTGCGGAAGTACCCAAGAGGCCGAAGGGGCTCCCCTGCTAAGGGAGTAGTCGGTGATGAGCCGAGCGAGGGTTCAAATCCCTCCTTCCGCGCCA
>CALXEH010000038.1 GCA_944387285.1 uncultured Oscillospiraceae bacterium
CCGAAGAATTCGATGAGCTCGTCGGGCGTGAGCGGGTAGCCGGAAAAATCCAGCCAGTCGTAGAGGAAGTCGTCCAGATTTATGTCCTGACCGCCGCCGCTGTCGGTGGGCTGGGCGCTGGGCTGGGTATCCACCGGCGCGGTCTCGGCGGGCGGGGTCGCCGGGTCGAGCGTGGGCACGGCGGATGGAGTCGCAGGAGCCGCCGGCGGCGGGGTCACTCCGCCCACGTCGCCCAGGGCGCCGCCGATCTCCTCCGGCTTCGTGCTGCCGCAGGCGCTCAGGACGCCGAGCAGCATTATTAGCGCAAGGGCAAGTGCAAGGCTTTTCTTTTTCATATTGTCCTCCCTATTCGGCTGATCTCTGCCCGCAGGCCGGGCAGGACAAATGCTCCGCCGCGGCAGGCTGCCGCGGCCGGGGCGGTACCGGCGCCGGCATCGCACAGTTATTGCAGGTGCTTCTACTGCCCCTACTTGAGCATATATTCAAAGTCCTTTGTGCGCCAGTTCGGAAAACGCGCCGTGCAGCAGCGCCCGGGGTTCGTATTCCGAACCCATAGAAACCACGCACCTGCGCATGCAGGCTCTTGATGCGCGGCTGGTATTGTTATATAATATGTTGATGTATTGTCATTTTTAGGCTGTGCGCAGAAAGGCGGTGTACCGAGCATGGCCCAGAAGAAATACAGCCGCGCGGCTCTCGGCCTGTTTTTTGCGTTCTATCTTCTGGCATTCCTGCTCACGGAATTCGCCGTGAACGACAGGGCCGCCCTGCTGTACGGCCCCGCGAGCGTGAACGGGGTCTATTCCGCCGGGCTCTGCTGCACGGCGCTGGGTTATCTGGCCTTCCCGCTCTTCCGCAGGCTGGTACAGGGCGAGAGGGCGAGGCTCCTCACGCTGACGCTGTTCAGCCTGCTCTTCGTCGGCTCCATCATCCCCACCCTGCTCGCGCCCAGGCCCTTTTTCCTGCCCTGCGCCTTCCTGAGCCTGCTCTGCGCCGGGTACATCGGCGGCATGGCGCACTATTTCCTGGCTATAAACCTTCAAAACTCGCGCTGTACGGGCCGGGTCGTCGGCCTCACCATCGCCGGGGAGAGCCTGCTGCAGTTTTTCATCCAGTCCTGGCTCGAGACCGCGCCGCTGCTCATCGCCTCCGTCGTCATCTGCGTCGCGGCCATCTTCTTCATTGTGCGCTTCCCGCCCGGCGACTGGGTGCTGGACAACCCCCTGCCCTATGACGATGGCGGCGGGCCGCCGAAGCGCAAGCTGCTCATCGCCGGCGTGACGGTCTGCCTCATATCGCTCATTACCTCGCTGGACGACACCATCGCCGTGTTCCTGCACGCCGAGGGCAGCGTTGACCTTACGGGCGTCGTGCGCCTGTCCTATGCCGGGGCCGTGCTGCTCTTCGGCTGCCTCGCGGACATCAAAAAGCGCGCATACCTGCCCTTCATGACGGCCTGCGTGCTCGCCGGCTCGACACTGATGTTCGCCTTTCTCGACAGCCCGGACACCTATTCCGTCAACGCCGTGCTGCTCTACATCCTCTCCGCCTCAGGCGTCATCTACCTCACCGTCGCCTTCCTGGACCTCGCGCCGAGGACGGCGCACCCCGAGTTCTGGGCCGGCATGGGCCGCGTCCTGCGCTCCTTCTCCGTCGCGGCGACGGCGGTGCCCTTCATCCGGCTCTACGACGCGGTGGGACACGCGGCGATGATGGCCGTGGCCTTCGCCGCCACCGTCGCGGTGCTGGTGCTCTTCTTCGTGGACGGGCAGTTCTCCCCGGCGCAGGGCGAGAGCAAGGCCCAGGCCCGGCGCGAGGACGGGCTGGCAGGCTTCGCCGAGAAATACGGCCTCACGCCGAGGGAAACGGACGTCCTGTCCGCCTCGCTCTACAACGACAAGGCACCCAAGGAGATCGCCTACGACCTGCAGATCTCCGAGCGCATCGTACAGAGGTATTTCAACTCCATATACGAAAAGACAGGCACCCAGGGCCGCGTCAGCCTCACCCTGCTCTATTCCGGCTATCTGCGCGGCGAGAAGAACTGATGAACATGTTGGATTAAGGAGCGACCATGACCTATTCTGCTGCCCTCAAACGCTGCCTCAGCCTGCTGCTCATATGCAGCCTGCTGTGCGGCCTCACGCTCTGCGCGTCCGCGCGGGCGGTACGTCAGCCGGAATCCGGCGAATGGTTCTACGCCCAGCTCGGCGACGCCGACAAGGAGGCCTACGACGCCATAAATGGCCAGGTGGAGAAGCTGGCCGAAAACAGCGCCGACCCCTCCGCCGTCTCCTTTACGCTCAGTACGGATAAAAATGTCACGACGGCCTCTATCTTCGCCTTTTTCCGGGACCACCCGGAGTATTTCTGGGTAGACGCCTCCAAGCTGGGCTGGAGCGTCACCGACGGCAGCAATGAGTGCAGCCTGTGCACCGCGGCAGGCTATGACTCCTTCTTCTACGAGGGCTTTGACACCGCCTCCCTGACCGATGTGCGCGCGAACTTCGACAGCGCGGTCAAAGCGGTCATAGCAGGCATGCCGACGGGAGGCGACACCGTGACCCAGCTGCGGTATCTGTACAACTGGCTCGTACAGAATAATGTGCCGAATCCCCTGGGCGCGGGCGCGTCCGGCTATTCCCGCAGCGCCGCCAGCGGCATCTTGGGCGGCAGCGCGGAAAAGGCCCCGAACAGCTACGGCTACGCCGCCGCCCTGAAGGTCCTGTTGAATGCCGCAGACATCCCCAACGCCATCATCGAGGGCAGCGCCTGGAGCCAGAGCACACAGCTCGCCGGCGAGCAGCACGCCTGGAACTATGTCCAGCTCGATAGCGGCAGTTGGTTCGCCATCGACGCCGCCTGGACGCCCAGGAGTTCGCCGGCGGCCCGGCCAGCTTCAGCTGCTTCCTGGTGGGCAGCACGAGCGTGACGGAGCCTTCCCTCAGCGGGAAGACGCAGTTCTCGCAAAACCACGTCGCGGAAGCGAGCTATGATCTCCCCTACCCGACACTGTCCCAAACAGCTTCCGACTCGCTGGTATCCACCGGCTTTGAGCTGATAAGCGGCGGCTCATCGACCAGATATGACAGCCTGGAAGAGGCGCTCGCGGCCGCAGAGAGCGGCGACATCGTCAAGCTGTGGGAGCCTGCGGTGCTCGAAGATACGCTTACCATCCCGAACGGGGTGACCCTGGACCTGAACGGGCAGGGCTCAGGCACTTCCGCGGCCATCTCCGGCGGTATTTCGCCGCTGCTCTCCGTTGCGGAAGGCTCCAGCGTCTGCATCATAAATTCCGGCGCCTTCGCCTCTGTCAGCACCACGATGGTAGGCGCCTGCATCCAAAACGGCGGCACGCTGTACCTCGGCAGCGTCATCGAGCTCGCCTGCGGCGAGGGCGCTTCCGGCCCCGTCGAGGGCGGCTCGACCCAGTACGCGCCAAGCGCCTATGTCTCCGGTGGGGACACGGCCCTGAGCGTCTTCCTGGTCGTCAAGCCGACGAACACCGCCGCTTCGCAGGCCTACGAGGCCGACGGTGTGGAGACGGTGCAGGATATGCTCGGCGGCATCACCCTCATCGTCCCGGCCTTCCGGTACTGTAAGGCGGACGGTGCGCTCGCGGATGTGCCGGCCGGGTCGATACCGGCCGGCACATGGCAGGTCCGCTCGCCCGGCGGCGGCGGCGCAGCGGGCTCCGACCCGCTGGAAAACGGGGACTACCGCCTCTCCGCCTCGCTCTTCGGCTATCCGTTCAGCCTGACCGTGAGCGTCTCAGGCGTCCCCGACCTGCACACCGTCACCGTGGACGGCGGCGGCGACGGGGCCAGCGGCGGCGGCGAATATGAGCCGGGCGCGCAGGTCACGGTGAGCGCCGGGGTCAGGGAGGGCTACACCTTCGCCGGCTGGACGGCTGAGGGCATCGTCCTCGCCGACGCCGGGCAGGCCCAGCTCAGCTTTGAGATGCCGGCCAACGACGTCAGCCTCAGCGCCAGCTGGACGGCCGACGAGCCCGATGAACCAGATGAACCCGACGAGCCCGACGTGCCTGTCGAGCCTGTCGAGCCTGTCTACCCCGTCTATCCCGACGCCGGCACGACTGAGACTGTGACCGGGCCTGACGGCTCCACGGTCGTGACCGTGACCAAGCCGGACGGCACCGTGACCACCACGACCACCGACACGGAGGGCAACCGGACGCAGGTGGTGCAGAGCACCGACGGCTCAAGCCAGACCAGCGTGGCGGCGGCGGACGGCTCCAGCTCGCTCACCGTAGTGGACGCCGAGGACCGGGTGGTCAGCCAGGCCAGCCTCACCCGGGCCGCTCTGGAGGCCGCGCAGGCCGAGGGCGGGCCCGCGGCTCTGCCCCTGCCGGAACTGCCTCTGAGCACTGACTGGGCGGCGGCGCCTGTCGTCACCGTGAGCCTGCCCGTGGGCGGCTCGGTCTGGGTGGAGTTCCCGGTCAAGGACGTGACGCCCGGGACCGTGGCCGTGCTGATCGGCTCTGACGGTGCGGAGGAGGTCATAAAGTCCAGCTTCCCCACCGAAAACGGCGTGGCGGCGGCGCTCTCCGACGGCGACACGGTCAAGCTCGTGGACAACAGCCGCAGCTTTGCCGACGTGTCGGACAGCTACTGGGGCGCGGACGCCGTGGCCTTTGTCTCCGCCCGGGGCATTTTCGAGGGCACAGGCGACGCGGCCTTCTCCCCTGAATCGGCCATGAGCCGCGCCATGATAGTCACCGTGCTGGCCCGTTTCGAGGGTGTGGACACCACCGGCGGCAGCACCTGGTACGACGCCGGGCAGAAGTGGGCGATAGAAAGCGGCATCTCGGACGGCGCGGACCTGAACGGGACTGTGACGCGCGAGCAGCTCGTGACCATGCTCTGGCGGCTCAGCGGCGAGCCGGTCGTGGACTTCCTGCTCACCGCCGCTGACGCTGGCAGCGTCAGCTCCTGGGCCTATGAGGCCATGCGCTGGGCCGTCTCCGAGGGCATCATCGATGGCGTGACAGACACGACCATCGTCCCGCAGGGCAGCGCCACCCGCGCCCAGTGCGCCGCGATACTCATGCGCTTCTGCGCAGGCGCGGCGGATTAAAGCTCAACATCTACAGCGCCGCCCGGGCTTTGCCCGGGCGGCGCTTTTTTATGGCCGGGTCCCGGCAGGGCGCACGCTGCGCGGCCTCCTGCCGGCCTGGAGAGGCAAAAAAGTCGGTATTGTGCAAACGAAGTCGCCTGCGTTAATTTACAAGGCCCGCGCTGGGGCGTAATATTGCATACAAAGAGAAGGAAAGAGCTTGCGGAAATTGTGTAAATTAACTATCATTATATTCGATATGGAGGTTTGAAAAATGAAAAAGAACGCGCTCAAGACCCTCGCCCTGCTGCTTGCGGCGGTGCTCGTGCTCGGCAGCTTCGCCGGCTGCGGCCAGCCCGCGCAGGAGCCCTCGGCCCCGCCCGAATCCGAAGCGCCCGTGACCGGCGGCGACGATACCCCGGCGGAGCCCGTGACCATCACCTTCTGGCACACATACAGCGACAGCGAGGAGGCCCAGCTGCTCGACGTGGTGCTGCCGCTCTGGAACGAGCTGCACCCGGAGATCACGGTCGAGGCCGTGCGCCAGGACAGCAGCCAGTACCACGAGATGATAGTCACCTCCTTCGGTACCGGCGCGAGCCCCGACGTCGCCCGCGTGGACATTGCGAACATCGCCGCCTACGCCGCCCAGGGCGGGCTGGTAGCGCTCTCGGATTACCCCGACTTTGCGGAGATCTCCGCAGACTACATGGACGCGCCTCTCTCCACCAACCTCTATCAGGGCAAGTATTACGGCCTGCCGCTCGACACCAACTGCAAGGCCGCGGTCGTGAACCTGAACGTCCTCGCCGAGCTCGGCCTTGACGCCGTGCCCGAAACGCTCGAGGAGCTCATCGAGGCCGCCTCCGGGCGCGGCAGCTACACGATCAACGTCTCCGGCGTCGGCGACTGGGATATGTACCCCTACTTCTGGCTCTTCGGCGGCGTGCTGACCAACGAAGATTTCACCCAGGCCACGGGCTATCTCGACAGCGCCGAGAGCATCGCCGCCATGGAGAAGATAGTCGAGCTGCACGACGCCAAGATACTCACCATCCGCGACGTGGACGGCTCCGTGGACGCCTGGGACGGCATCAACAGCGAGTACGCCATGTTCTTTGAGGGCCCCTGGTACTTCGGCTCCTACGAGGACAGCGAGGCCAAGGGCATAGTCGCCGCCACCATCCCCACCTACAACGGCAAGAGCGCCTCCGTCGTCGGCGGCGAGAACGTCGCGGTGTTCTCCACCAGCGAGAACCCGGACGCGGCCTATGAGTTCGCCAAGTTCCTCACCTCTGCCGAGGCGCAGCTGGCGCTGCTCCAGGCCGGGCAGCTGCCGATACTCAAGTCCCTCGTGGACAGCGACGAGGTGCAGAGCAACCCCGTCTGGAGCGTCTATATGGCCCAGATGGAGTCCGCCAAGGCCCGTATCCCCTCGCCCAACAACTCCAACATCCAGCAGATCTGGAGCGACATGGTGACCAACATCTTCGTGGACGGCGCGGACATCACCGCCGAGCTGCAAAACGCGGCGGCGCTCATCGACGAGCAGCTCGCCTGAACCCGGCAAAACGTGCGGGGCCTCCGGGCCCCGCACCCGATGTGATGAGAGGAGGCTTTGAGACATGGATACGCTGATGACGGCACGGAAAAAGCGGCTCAAAAAGGGTGCGCAGGGCTGGCTGAGGGCCCTGCCGTTCATCCTGCCCGGGCTCATACTCGTCGCCGTCTTCGTCGTCTACCCGATGCTGTTCACGATAAGGATCTCGCTCTCGGAGTACAAGATCGTCCAGGGCGAGATAACATTCCTCGGGCTGGATAACTTCAAAAACGTGCTCGCGGGCGGCTCGCGCTTCTGGTACGCCTACCGCAACAACTTCCTCTACGCCATCGTGACCGTGCCCTTCATCATCCTGGGCGGCATGTTCTTCGCCTACCTCATCAACAACCTCAAGCGCGGCCAGGGCATATTCCGCGTCGGCTTCTACCTGCCGGTCATCACCTCCTGGGTCATCGTGTCCCTGGTGTTCCAGTACATGTTCAACAACTCCAGCCGCGGCCTCATCAACTACTTCCTCGTGGACGTGCTGCACGTCATGGACGACTACATCCCCTGGCTGCTGCGCGAGTGGTCGGGCAACGCGGCCATCTGGCTGATGGGTATTTGGAAGAACATGGGCTGGGCCATGATAATCTACCTCGCCGGCCTGCAGGGCATATCCAAGGAGCTCTACGAGGCCGCGGAGCTGGACGGCGCGGGGCTGTGGAAGAAGTTCGTGTACATCACCGTCCCGGCGCTGCGGCCGACGACCTACTACGTCATGGTGAACATGATAATCGGCTCCTTCAACGTGTTCATCCAGGTCATGATGCTGACCGGCGGCGACCCGAACGGCAAGACCTCGGCGCTGCAGTACCTGCTCTACGACCGCGCCTTCAACCAGTTCGAGTTCGGCGAGGCCTCGGCCATCGGCCTCATCTCGGCCGTGACCATCGTGGCCATCACCTTCCTGCTCAACCGCAGGCTGAAGCTCGACGACGTGGAGAAGGAGGGCTGACATGAGACGCAGCAAGAAATTGTCCGAGACGATAGGCCAGATACTGCTCTGGGCCTTTCTCATCGCGGCGCTGCTTATCTTCTCGGTGCCGTTCATCTTCATGATAACGAACTCCTTCGAGGAGTTCAGCTATGTGCTGCCCTATCCGCCGAAGCTACTGCCCCACAGGCTGGACTTCTCGGCCTACGCGCACATCCTCAGCATGGACATCTTCCCTACGGCGGTGAAAAACAGCGTCATAAACACCTGCCTCACCGTCGCGGCCTCGGTGCTCATCTCGACCCTCTCGGCCTACGGCTTTGCACGCATCGACTTCCCCGGCCGTGAGGCTATCTTCAAGCTGTACCTGTTCACGCTGATGATGCCGAGCTTTTTGAACATCATACCGCAGTTCCTCGTCCTGCGCGGCATTGAGCTGCCCTGGCTCAAAAACGGGCTCATCGGCACGAGGCTCGGCCTCATACTCGTCTACACCGCCACCAACGTCTGCGGGCACACCTTCTTCCTGCGCAACTTCTTCCGCAGCCTGCCGGATTCGCTCTCGGAGTCGGTGATGCTCGACGGCGGCGGGCACGGCACGATATTTTTCAAGGTCATGCTCCCGCTCTCCACGCCCGCCGTGGGCACGATGACCATCTTCGCCTTCCAGGGCTTCTGGGAGGAGTATTTCACCGCCAAGGTGCTCGTCGGCGCGAACGAGGACATGATAACCCTGCCGCTGCTGCTGCAGAGGCTCAACGGGCAGTACGCCACGCGCTGGGAATGGGTATTCGCGGCCAGCATACTCGCGCTCATCCCGGTCATCGTGCTGTTCATCGTATTCCAAAAGAAAATGGTCGTGGGCGGGCTCACTCAGGGCTCGGTCAAGGGGTAATTATGGAGAAAAACACGCTCATTTGCGCGTTCGACAAGGCGCAGTATCTCTGCGGCGAGGACGTGAGGATAGACCTGCCGCCGGTACTGCGCGGCGGCGAGGCACAAGTCATGCGGCTCGAGCGGCCGGCGCCCTGCCAGGTACACCGCGAAGGCGCAGCGCTCGTCCTTTCCGGGCTGGGCGAGGGAAGCTACGGCGTCTGCATCCGGCACGGCGAGGCGTACTGGGAAGGCGCCTTCGACGTGGTCGCGGAGCACAGGCAGGTCACGCGCTACGGCTTCCTGACCGATTTCGCGCCGGATGACGCCGGGGACGAGGACCTGCGCCGGATGTGCGCGCTGCACCTGAACGCCGTGCAGTTCTACGACTGGATGTACCGCCACGACAAGCTGCTGCCGGACTCCGAGCTCTATTCCGACCCCATGGGCCGGCCCACCAGCCTCGCGGTCATAGAGGGCAAGATCGCCGCCTGCAAGCGGCTCGGCATGCGCCCCTTCGCCTACGGCGCGGTCTACGCCGCCACCGCCGCGACCTGCGAGGCGCATCCGGACTGGGCCATGTACTCCATGGACGGCAAACCGCTCATATTCGCGCGCTGGCTGTATTTCATGAACATAGCGGCCGATTCGCCCTGGAGCGGGCACATCGTGGAGCAGTACCGCGAGGCGGTGCGCTTCGGCTTTGAGGGCATACACATGGATACCTACGGCCTGCCGAAGCATGTCTGGGACGCCCAGGGCAGGCCCGTGGAGCTGGCGGAGGAGTTCCCCGGCCTCATCACGCGCGCGGCGCAGGCGGTGCGCGAGGAATGCCCGGAGGGCGGCGTCATCTTCAACCATGTCAACAACTGGCCCGTTACCAGCTCGGCCGGTGCCCCGCAGGACGCCGTGTACATAGAGGTCTGGCCGCCGAACGACTGCTATCACGAACTCTACACGCTCATCCGTGAGGCAAAGCTGCTCTCGGGCGACAAGGGCGTGGTGCTTGCGGCCTATCTGAAGCCCTTCGAGGCCGGCGGCGAGCCGGCGGAGCACGCCTTCCGCCTGGCCTGGGCGGCCATATCCGCCTCCGGCGGCACCCAGCTCGTCCTCGGCGAGGACCGCTGCGTGCTCCGGGACAGCTACTACGTCAACTACGCCCGGTTCAGGGACGGGTTTTTCCCAACGGTGCAGAAATATTGCGATTTCCTTGTGAGATACGCGGATCTGTTGTATGATGATAAGGGTACGGACATCAGCCGGACGGCCTCCGGCGGCATAAACGAGGACATCTGCTTCTCCGCGGAGGGCTGCGAGTTTTCCACGGACGGGGCAGGCGGCACGGTCTGGAGCATCATACGCGAATCCAGGCGGCTCATAAGCATCCAGCTCATCAACCTGCGCGGCAACGACGCGCGCTGGAACGAGCCGAAGTCGCGCCCAGTCCCTGCAGAGGGCATAGAACTGCGCCTGCGTCTGGACAGGCCCGTAAAGGGCATCTGGTGGGCATCGCCGGACGCGGACAGCCTCCGCCCCGTGGAGCTTCGGCACAGCTGGACGAATTCCGAGCACGGGCGCATCTACTCCTCCCTCCTGCCGCCCCTCGACTGCTGGGCCGCCGTCTGGGTGCGATTGGAGGACTGAAAATGCTCTTTTCCTATAACGCGGACATATTGCCTCGGCTGAGGATGACGGGGCATATCCGGTACAGCCAGCCGTGGATCCACTTCGCGCGGCGGCTGGACGAATATGTGCTCTATGTCATACGCGAGGGCAACATGTATCTGCGGGAAAACGAGCTGGAATACCATCTGAAAGCCGGTGACTTCTTCCTGTTGGAGCCCGGCTTTCAGCATGTCGGGACGAGGAAGGCCTCCTGCGACTACTTCTACGCGCACTTCACGCACCCGGAGCTGTGCCGCGCGGACGACGAGGCCGCGGCGGTGGCGGAACTGACAGAAAAGCGGCGTCAAAGCCTTATAAGCTACAATCTCGACGCCGCCGACCCCACGGACAGCCTGACATACCTGCCCAAGCACTTCCACCTGCCCGGTGGGGAACACCGCAGCCTGCTGCGCTCCGCCGTCGCCTGCTACGAGGCGCGCGAGGAACACTACAAGCGCCGGGCCTCCGCCTTCCTGCACAGCTTCCTGCTCCAGACCGCGCACGAACACCTCATGGCCGAGATGGCCGTGCGCGACCGCCGCCTCAACCGCTCCGAGGCCGCAGTCGACCAGCTGGTGCAGTACCTGAACCGAAACTACACGAAAAAGCTCACGAGCGGCGAGCTCGCAGAGCGCTTTGAGATGAACTTCGACTACCTCAACCGCGTCTTCTCGGCCATGACGGGCAGCTCCATCTTCTCGTACATCAACATGCTGAGGATAAACAACGCAAAGCAGCTCATCGCCAGCACCGACCTCGCCTTTTCGGAGGTGGCCTATCTCGTCGGCATACGCGACAGGTACTATTTCTCGCGCCTGTTCAAAAAGCTGACCGGCATGAGCCCTACGGAATATTACAAGAAGGCCAGGGGGCAGTGAGATGGAGTATCCGCGCTTTTTCCGGCTCTGCTGGGACAACCTTTTGACGCTTATCGGGCTGAACCTGCTCTTTCTGGCCTGCTCGCTGCCCGTCGTCACCCTGCCGGCTTCGCTCACGGCGCTGGCCGGGGCGGGCCAGGCCCTGCTGGAGGGCGAGGGCAGCGCCCTGCGGCGCTTTTTGAAGGTGTTCAGGCGCGAGCTCTTCCGCGCCATGCCCGCGGGCTTTGCGATACTGCTGCCGGAGGCCGCGGCGGTTTGGGGCTGCATCTTTTACCGCGGCGCCTTCACGGGCCTGCTGCCGACGGCGCTTTCAGCCTTCTGCCTCGTCTGCGCCTACCTCCTGTTCTGCGCAGGGGCGTATTGCTTCAACATGCTCGCCCGTGTCGAGCTGGGCTCGGCGGCGCTGCTGCGCAACTCCTTCGCCCTGGTGTTCATGTGCCCGCGGCCGCTCTTTACCTGGCTGCTGGCGGCTTTTCTGCTGCCGCTTGCCGGGGCGCTTCTGCTGCCCCATTCGGTGCCGCTGCTGGCGCTGCTGCTCATCGCGGCAAGCGGCCTTTCCGCCGCGCGCGGGGCCCTGCCTGCCGTCTGCGAATATATCGAAAGGAAGTGATACCATGCCCGAAGCATGGTGGAAAGAGCGCGTATTCTATCAGATCTACCCCAGGAGCTTCCAGGACTCGAACGGGGACGGCATCGGCGACCTGCGCGGCATCATCTCGAGGCTCGACTATCTCAAGAGCCTCGGCATAGGCGCCGTCTGGCTCTGCCCCGTCTACGATTCGCCCAACGCGGACATGGGCTACGACATACGCGACTACGAAAAGATCATGACCGAGTTCGGCACGATGGAGGATTTCGACGAGCTGCTGCGCGGCCTGCATGAGCGGGACATCAAGCTCGTCATGGACCTGGTCGTGAACCACTCCTCCGACGAGCACCGCTGGTTCGTCGGGTCGCGCTCCTCGCGGGACGACCCCTACCGGGACTACTACATCTGGCGCGACGGCAAGGACGGGCGCGAGCCGAACAACTGGGCATCCTTCTTCACGCCCTCGGCCTGGAGCTTCGACGAGACCACGGGCCAGTGGTACCTGCACCTCTTCGCCGAAAAGCAGCCCGACCTCAACTGGGAAAACCCCAGCCTGCGCGAGGAGGTCTACGCCATGATGAACCGCTGGTTCGACAAGGGCGTGGACGGCTTCCGCATGGACGTCATCAGCCTGCTGGCCAAGGCGCCCGGCCTGCCCGACGGCGAGGGCGAACCCGGCGCGGGCGGTTACGTCTTCTCCTCCGAGCACTTCGCCTTCCAGCCCAGGCTGCACGAGTACCTTCGCGAGATGCGCCGCCGCTGCTTCGACGGGCGCGACTGCATGTGCGTCGGCGAGACCGCCTTCGTCACCACGGAAAACGCAAACAGCGTAGTCGGCGACGGGCGTGAGCTCGACCTGCTGTTCCAGTTCGACCTCATGGACGTGGACAGCGAGGGCTCGAAGTGGAACGCGGTGCCCTTCGAGCCGCTGAAATTCAAGCAGGTAATGGCCAAGTGGCAGCGCGCCATCGACTGGAACACGCTCTTTCTGGGCAACCACGACCAGCCGAGGGCCGTCTCGCGCTTCGGCGAGGTCTCGACGCCCGAGCTCTGGAAGCGCAGCGCCAAGTGCCTGGCCGCCTGCGTATATCTCCAGCGCGGCACGCCCTTCATCTATCAGGGCGAGGAGCTGGGCATGACCAACGCGCCCTTCGAGACGCGCGGGCAGCTCCGGGACGTCGAGGAGCTGAACCTGCTGGCCCTGTGCAAAAGCGAGGCGGAGCTGGCGCGGGCCTGGCGCGGCATCAAGGCCAAGGGCCGGGACAACGCCAGGACGCCCATGCAGTGGAGCGCAGGCAAAAACGCGGGCTTTTCCACGGGCGAGCCCTGGATAATGGTGAACCCGAACTGCTCCTGGATAAACGCCGAGGCCGAGGAACGCGACCCGGACTCGATACTCAGCTTCTATCGCGAGCTCATCGCCCTGAGGAACAGCAGCCCCGCGCTGCTGCGCGGCGGCTGGCAGGAGCTCCTGCCCGAGGACAGGCAGATCGCGGCCTACGTCCGGAACCTCGGGGACGAGGAATACACCGTCCTGTGCAACCTCAGCGGCGAGCAGGCCGGCCTGCCCTGCGCCCTGGGCAAATTCGGCGAGCCCGTGCTCGCCAACATGCCCGCCGACCTGGCCGCCAATACACTGTGCCCCTATCAGGCGCTGGTGCTCAGGCGCTCTTGAGGGCAGCCTGTGAGGCGGAGACCGGCGCAAACGGGCTGAACACGGCGGAAACCGCAACGCCGGCGGCGTGGGGATGAAATTATGTGCAAAGATTAGGAAAGAACTTGCGGAAATTGTGAAAATTATCTATCATATACTCGACGAGGAGGTTCGGAAAAGAACGCGGCAGAGGTGGTGAGGATCGTTATGAAGGCTGCTATATGCGACAACGACACGGCCTTTATCGGGAAGCTCAAAACCTGCATCGGCGACTATTTTGCCCGCAGCGACCTCGCTGGCGAGTTTGCGCTTTTCAGCTCGCCTGTGAAGCTGCTCGAGGCTGATCTGTCGGCTGTTGACGTCGTCTTTTTGGATGTCGATATGCCGGAAATGGACGGCATCGAGGCCGCCGGTCATCTCAGGCGGAAGTATCCGGATGTGCTGCTGGTTTTCGTTACTGACTATATCGAGTATGCGCCTGCGGGCTATAGGGTGGACGCATTCAGGTATCTTCTAAAATCGAGGATCTCTCAGGAGCTCGACAGCATCCTTGATGAGATAGTGGACAAACTGTATATCGACCGCTCCACCATACAGGTAAAGTCCCAGGGCGACGATATCCTGCTGCCGCTGAAAAACATCGTTTACATAGAAGGCACCGGCCGCAGAATGGTGCTCGTACATCTGGCCGGCGGAGGCGCTCCCCTCGAGTGCAGCGGCAAACTGTCTGAGCTTGAGTGCCGCTTGAAGGACAGAGGCTTCCTCAGGCTCCAGAGAAGCTTCCTTGCAAACATACGGCACATTAGAAAAATAAGCAGCTATACCGCTTACCTGGACAACGGCACGGAGCTTCGCGTTACGGACAAAAACTACGACCAGCTCAGGAGCTCCTTCCTGTCGTGGAAAGGAAGCCGGCTATGAACGGATGGCTGATGTCGCTTTTCGACGTTTTATTCATCTCTATCGAGCTTATGATGCTGGCCGTGGTAGTAAACAGCTTCAATCCACGGCGGCTCAGCGGCTGGCTATCGGCCGTTTCATTGATAGCGCTGGCTGTTATTATTCATGTTATCTCCTGCATTTCCGGCGGGGATCAGCTCATTAAAATATGCGCGAGCCTGGCCCTCATGACGGCGTGGAGCCTGCTGTGCTTCAGAGCGAGCCTGGCAAAATGCGTCTTTATCTCTGCCTTCTGCATCGCATATTACACTCTGGCAGACACTACGTTAATAATCATCTATACCAAGCTCATCGGCATAGACGTGGCCGGGTTCCTGAGCGATATGTACAACTATGCCTCGTTCAACATATTGGTAAAGCTCACGGAATTGCTGGGCGTCATCACGCTGTATATATGGATAAGGCGTCACGGCAGCACCGCATACAGCGGAGCGAGCAGTTGGATACGGACGCTCGCATACCCCGCCGCCTCGGCGATAGTCGGTATCTGTTTGCTGAAGGTCGTAACCGATTTTCAGGGCGCCAGCTTTGACGTCTTCATTTGCATGATGTTGGTGCTTTTTACAGACCTGATGTCCATCTTCCTCGCCAATTATCTGGAGCGGCAGCAAATCGATATACGCAATTCCATAATACTCAAAGCCAGCGTGAGATCTGAGCTCGAGAGCGTCCACACCTGGCAGGAAGCATATGCCCAGCAAAGAAAAATGACGCACGAATTCAATAACCAGCTGGCTGTTATAAAGGGTATGCTGGAGCAGGGCGGCGGGTCGGAGGGCGTCCTCGATTACATTAACCAGATACAGAGCTTCCCCGACCCTTCAAAGCCTCTCGTAAACACCAGGTGCCCCGCTGCCGACGTGCTGATAAACCAAAAGCTCTGCGCCGCCGGTGCAAAGGATATCGACCTGCGCGTACAGCTGGACGACCTGTCGTCTGTCAAATTGCCGGACTACGCTCTGGTCGTTGTGCTCGCCAACATAATAGACAACGCCCTCGAGGCGGCAGACCGGGTCAAAAACGCGGAAAAACGCAGAGTCTTTTTGAAGATAAAGGTGACGGACGGCGTCACCTTCATAAACATCGAGAATTATACCGACTCGCCTGTGCTCATCCGGAATAATACAGTAGTCACCTCCAAGGCCGACAGGGCAAAGCATGGATACGGCCTGCTCAACGTATCGTCGATCATTGCCCAGTATGGCGGGTTTTACACTCTGAGATATGATGAAGGTACAGGCAAATTTACTGTGTCTATCCAAATATAAACGCGGGGCCGGCTTGCTTTGCCGGCCCCGTTTATGTCTTTTACGACGTGCCATATCCTTTTTACCGCTTGAAGCAGCGCTTTTGCAGCGAGGCAGAATATAATTGACAGGCAGTGAGCGGTATAATAGACTGGATATGGTAATTTGCTTCAAGGGAGGTCGCGCCATGAAGCGCATAGTCCCGCTCGCCCTCGCGCTGCTCCTGCTCGCCGCCTGCGGTGCCGAGCCTGCGGAGGCGACGCCTACATCTGAGCCGGCGGAAACAGTATCGCCCACGCCGGAGCCGACAGAGACGAGCTGCGCAGTCCCGCTTGTCTATTCGGAGTTCACGCTGCCAGACCCCGGCTTTGAACCTGATTCATACTGGCTGGCCGAGGGCTTCGGGGACAGGGGCAGCGGCCTGCTGCTCTCGAGAGAAAACGGCGGCGGCCTGGAGTTCAAATGCTGGTACAGCCAATACGTGACAGCAACGGATCTGATGTATGATCCGGCCATCCTCGGCTGTTACAGCTTTGGGGGCTGCGTCGCGCCCGGCGAGGCTGTTCCGCTGCGCGGCATAGACGTGAGCGCAAGCTATAGTGTTGACGGGGACACGCTGGCCTTTTCCTACTCCAAGGCCTCTATGTCAGCGCCGCTGAAGTTCTATCGTGTAAGCGAGGAGGAGGCGCTCGAGGCCTTCCGCAACATGCCCTATAATGAAGAATACACTCTGCCTGAAGGGCTTAAGTCTTACATCGCTCACGACGAGCTTCTGGCCCTGCCCGGCATTGTGCAGCTTGATGAGGAGACGTATGAGTACGAGGGCGCGACGCTTTATGTATTTGATTCATACGAGGGCATGGACTACATCGGCAGCGTCACCGTGGACGAAGTCGGGGCCGGGCTAGGCATACGCGGCATAAAGGTGGGCTGCACGGCTCAGGACGTGCTCAGCTGCTTCCCCTCCGGAATGGAGTATGAGGAATACGTCCTGACGGAGGAAAATGTCGTGTTTTACGGGACTGATATCAACATAAGCTCGCTCGGCAGGATATACACCTTCAATGGCCGTCGCACTATCCTCTGCGGCAACGGCTACAGCTCTGTCCGCTTCTTCATTGACGACAACGGCGTCGTTGAAGCCATAATGCTGGCGTGGCCTTGGTGAAAACATCAAAACATCAAGGGAGGTCACTGACATGAAACGCATAGTCCCGCTCATCCTCGCGCTGTTCCTGCTCGCCGCCTGCGGCGCTGAGCCTGCGGAGGAGGCGCCGACGTCTGAACCGACGCCGGCCCCTACGCCCGGGGCGGACGTTACTGCATCGCCGTCGGTGGAGGCGACGCCCGAGCCTTGGCCGGAGTTCGTCGCCGGGCCCGCCGAGGGCGGCTTTGAATTCCAAAGTGAGGAGCTTGGCTTATCCTTCACCGTGCCTGCGGAGGTCTCGCACAAGGCGGCAGTGTCGGCCGGCGTGAAATATTACGACCCGGACGGTGCGAGCCTGACCCTCTACTATGTGCCCGAGGACGGCAGATACCCTCTGACCATGTTCTACTTGGCCGCCGAGTCGCCACGCGGGGACTTTTTCAGGCCGGGCAGCTGGTACTACTCGAAAGAGACCGGCCACCCCATAGCGGCCATGAGTGAGAACAGCGTGTACTTCACGATGGGCCCTCTGGGCGGCTCGGAAATAGGCCGGGACGACCCGCTGTGGGACGACTATATCGAGACCAGCGCAGCCGTCAGCGCGGCTATAAGAGAAACCATTGCCGTTGATGAGCCCTCGTCGATACCCGAGCTGGACGCCGCCGCCGTATCCTCCGCCGCGGACGAGCTCGCATCGCGCGGCGACGCCGCCCTCACCCGGGCAGAAGCGGCGCAGCTGGCCTTCGGCCTGCTCTCGGCGGAGAACAAGTCAGAGGCGTATCCGCTCGATTACACCGACGTGGAGCCCGGCAGCGATGCCGCGCAGGCCATCGCGTATCTCGCGAGCTACGGTCTGCTGACGCGGTACTCAACGGACGGCGAGGACCTCGACGGCGGGCTGTTCCGCCCCGACGAGGACATCAGCCGGGCGGAGTTTGTCATGCTGCTGCACCGCCTGTCCTTTCAGCCCTTCCCGCTGGCTTACGGTGATGTGCTGGAAAACGTCAGCGCAGACCACTGGGCCTGTTCCTATGTGAACTACGCCTGGAAATGCGGCTGGCTGGAACTTGCCGACGGCGACATCCGCGCCGACGAGCCCATAACCTGCGCCGAGGCCGCCCAGGCGCTAAAGCTCGTCGCTGAAAACGGCTGCCCCACTCCTGGAGCGGACTTCTAACCGAGCGTACGGCAAATACCATCAAAGGAGGTCGCGCCATGAAGCGCATAATTCCGCTCGCCCTCGCCCTGCTGCTCCTGCTCGCCGCCTGCGGTGCCGAGCCGGTGGAGGCGACGCCGACGGCTGTTCTGGCGGATATCGCAGAGCCGACGCCGACACCTGTTTTGACGACGCCCACACCGGCCCCGATGCCTTCGGCCTCGCCGCTGCCGGAGTATGTGCCGCCGCTGGATTTTGAGCCCGTCAGCGTCTGGCGCGCCGAGCCCTTCGGCTTGGACGGCGAGGCGGTGCTGTACCTGGGCGAGGCGCGGTTTAAGGTGTTTACCTATTACGCCAACGGAAACAGGTCGGGGTTAACCGAGTCGCGGGCCTTCTCCGCAGACATTTCCGGCGGCGCTTTCACGGTCGATCTCGCTGCCAATAGGGACGGCCCATCGCCTATCCCCGATGCCACGGCGCTCTCAGGCGAGATAAGCCAGGAGGGCGGCAGGCTGCTGCTCTCGTATACCGGCGTGGAAACGCTCTCCACAGAATTCGATCTCGCCGGCGGCGTTATCACGCGCGCGAGCGGGTACGACACGCAGTATCTGCCCCTGGAGTTTTATGAGCTCAGCGGCGACGACGCGGCCATGGCCATGTACTCCATGCCGGCCTGCGCCGACGAGATGAGCTGGTGCCCCAACAGCGGCGACACCGCCTTCCTGTACGAAAAGGATTACTGCTATCTGACGGACGACCCGGAATATGCACCGGGACTGCGCGGCCTTGAGCTCGGCGACAGCTTCGCGGACATAGCGGCCCGGCTGCCGAACGAGCTGGGCGCGGGTTTTGACCCGCGTGTGCTCGGCCCTGACGCGGTCGAGCAGCGTCAGGGTGAGCACGAGCTGACCTTTTACGGATGCAGAAGCGGCTTCAGCATGGCCTCGCTTGTATATCTCGATGAGATCCCGGCCTACGTTACCGTCTGGGCAGTTGCCAGCTCCATCAGGTATTTCCTAGACGAAAACCTCGAAATCTGCGCGATAGGCTATAACCTCGGCGGCGAGGACGCCAACATCGCGTGGCGCGAGCTGAGCGGGGCGAAATAGGCCTCGCCGCCCGTGCCTGGCGCGTTATGACAGCTTTACGGAGGAACGCCAAGGGAGGTCACGCCATGAAACGTATGTTCCCCTTCATCCTCGCCCTGCTGCTGCTCGCTGCCTGCGGCGCGGAGCCTGCGGAGGCGACGCCGACGCCTGTTTTGACGACGCCCACGCCGGCCCCGATGCCTTCGGCCTCACCGCTGCCGGACTACATACCGCCCATGGATTTTGAGCCCGTCAGCGTCTGGCAGGCCGAGCCCTTTGGCGCGGATGGGTACGCGCTGCTGTATTTGGGCGGGGAAACTGACGGGGCCATACCCTTCAAGGTATTCTCTGTGGGCAAAACCTACTGGTACTGGAACGACGGCGTCGGATCTGTCAGGAGCCTGGATTGCCGCTCCTTTTCCGGGAATTTCAGCGCCGGCGACGGCTGCTATACTTTCGAGGCGGCCTGTGATACGGGCAGCGACGAGAGGTACAGCAAATATCTCATGGAGGCCGCGTGTGTCGGCGAGGTCTCGGGCAGCGCTGATATTGCCGGCAATGTGTTGACCATGAGCTATACCTCAGCCTCGCCATATGTGGAAGGCACTATCATGGAAGCGGATCTCGACAGCGCCGCGCCGCACGTCAAATGCAGGTGGAACGAGGATGACCCCGACCCGTTCGAGCTGTATCTGCCATACAGCTTCACTAAAATGCCGGAAGAGCAGCTTGGGTCGGCGATGTATCAGATGCCGGCCTTTGTGGAGGAAATAGGAGCGGGCGGATTCCGCGGCATTGACGTCGGCAGCAGCCTTATAGACATACTGTCCCGTGTGCCGCGAAATGATGAGCACAGCTATTTGGACGGGCTGCGCTCCGACGCCCTGAGCATATATGGCGCCGGAGCGATGAACTGGTTCAGCACCCTGATAACTCCAGACACCGACGGGGCCTATGTAGTGTCTGTCCAGGCTTTTGACATCATCAGCTACAGGCTGGACGAAGACTTCAGGGTCGAGAGCGTGGAGTATTATCAGCAAACTTTTCGTGATGCAGAGACCTGAGCCGCCCTGCAAACGAAATATCAAGTGAGGCACGGCATGAAACGTATGTTCCCCTTCATCCTCGCCCTGCTCCTCCTTGCCGCCTGCGGTGCGGAGCCGGTGGAGGCGACGCCGACGCCGGTTTTGACAACGCCCACGACGGCCCCGATGCCTTCGGCCTCGCCGCTGCCGGACTACGTGCCGCCCATGGATTTTGAACCGGTCAGCGTCTGGCAGGCAGAGCATTTCTGCGGCCGGGCGCTGCTTTACCTCGGCGCGGAAACAGACGGCGTCACGCCGTTTAAGGTGTACAGCTGCTTTACATATGAGGTCGTGGACTATCTCGACGGCAACATGCTCATGAGCGCGCGGGCCTTTTCCGCCGAGGCGGCGGGTTCGGGCGATTTCAGCGTCGATTGCAGCAAGGGCGGGCTTTGGCTCGAGCCCGTGCTGGGTACGAGCTCGCTCACCGGGAAGCTCTCAGTCGATGGGGACAGGCTGACGCTGGAATACACCGGCTGCGAACGCGCGGCCTGGGCGGAGGACATCCAGAGCTTTGAGTGCAGGCTCGGCGGCGGGCAGCCGGTCATCGACAGCGGCACGGGAGAAAACGACTCGGTGCAGTATCTGCCCACGGAGTTCAAGCGCCTGCCGGACGAATATCTGGGCCGCGCCATGTACTGGATGCCCATGTTTGAGGAGGAGGCGTCGGCGGGGCAGCTTCGCGGGCTCAAGGCCGGGGACAGCTACGCGGACATCGTCGCGCGCTTTCCGAGCCCTCTGGACATCTGGAGCCGCGACCCGCGCACCGTCAGCGCGCCGGACGGCTGGTACGACACATTTTACGGCAGCGAGGCCGGAACGGTCTTCGCCGCGCTCTATTACAAGGACGGCCTCCCCTCGACCGTGCTCATCACCTGCTGCTCTTACGCCAGCTTCCAGCTCGACGAAGGGCTGCGCATCACGGAGTTAAGTGTCGCTGCCAAGTGAGCGCCCGCCGCTCCACGTCCGGCAAGCCGGAGACATCGTGGCCGGGCTCAGCATACGCGGTATGGTCGCTGTCGTGGATATTATAAAACAACTGGGGCATAGCTTTTGCTATGTCCCAGTTCTGCACAAACCCGCAGCGGCCACAAAAACGCCATTGTCGCTGTGCCCTCTGGCTTTCCTCCACAGCTGGTCAAGACCATCACCTGCGACCGGAGCACAGAGTTTGTCGACTGACGCAAAATTGAGGAACAGTTGAAGTGCAAGATATATTTTGCCGCTCCGAATCATGCATGGCAGAAGGGCACATTTGTATCCATCACGATCTCATTTGGTTAATGAATTTCGTAAAGGCAAATATCTATAAAAATAAAGCCCGCCTCCCCAAAGAGCGACAGGCTGTTTTGTAATCATTAAATTGACTGCATAACAGACAAATTAAATTTTGCGCTTTCCATTACCGCTCGCATATACTTATCCATGTACGCCCAATCAGGTTCGCCGGACGCATCAACAGGAAGTTTGATTCGCTCCTTTTTCAACAAATCAGGAAATAGTCCAAAATTATAAGGATACTTATGCGTTATTGTTTGCAAACACGAAGTGAGAAATAAGCAAGTCATCGGACTATATTCGCGCGTATCTATGAAATAGATATCGCGTCCCGATAAAAACGGTTCAGTTTGGTAGAAAAACGTCGCATTTTCCGCTCCCCACGTAATGACCCCTGCGGGACTTGGCTTCACGCCATCTACCGGCTGCACACGGCATTTAATGCCGTTATCGAACTTTGTTCTCACAACATACGGAATACCATCGTCTGATTCTACAACCTGTCTGGTATGTAAAACTGCCGGCTTAACAAAGTTTGAAAACAAATCACCGATGATAAAACTGCACCAATTAGACACGTCCACAGAATGCTTATCACCATCTGTTTGACTCAAATGTTCAAGGTTTGTCTCGGCCTCACTCATAATCTCTGACATGTACTCATCCATGTATGCCCAGTCAGGCTCACCAGAATCATTTGCAGGTAGACGAATAATTTCAGTCTCGATGGAATTGGAATTGAGCTGGTCAGAATACGTATATTTTGTCAACGAACGTCGAATCACCGACGAAATAAACAATCCGGATAATTCTGTCAGATTGACGTTGCGTAACATAAGAATTGCAGACCCCGCACCACCACGACCCAAGAAAGAATCTGCTTGATAAAAAGCAGAACCATCGAGCGGGCTTACAGTTATGCAATTACCATCGTCTAAAACTTCGCCCTCTTTTGGCATACACCATTTTGAAACGCCATTATTGAAATTCCCGGAAGCAACAAATGCAACATGGCCGTCTTCGTATGTTAATTGACTACGCGCAATTGGCCTGCTTATGTCAAATAACTCGCCAACAATAAATTCCTTCCACTCGATTGTATCAATCTTCTCCATCACCGTCACCGCCTTTCTGCATGGTCACGGTCACGGACACGTCATCTGCGCTCATCCGGCTCGAATACATCGCTGTGTCCAGTAGCTTCTCGCCAAACTCCTTCGCGTCAATGCCCTGCTGGAACATCAGGTAGTCCATCGCTGTCTTGCGGAAGTCCTCCTCGAAAATCTCGAACGGCTTCTGCGGCATCTGATAGGACAGGTGCTCGGCGGGGTTCACCCACTGGCATGTATCGTCTCCGGACTGCTTCTCGACTACATCGACCCAGTGCGCCTCGATAGCCGCCCACTTGCCATAGACGTCGTGCCGCCCCTTGTTCTTGACCGTCGCCAGACCGTCAGATTCCATGTAGCAAGCGAAGAAATCTCTGCCGTCTTGCCCAACACCGGATTCGAACACGAAGATGCTCGTCGTCACGCCCACGCCAAAGAACAAGTCCTCCGGCAGTTTGATGACCTTGCGCAGGCGGTGATTCTTCAGGATTCGCTTCGTCTGCGCCTTTGATGCCTTCTCCAACTTCTTGTCCGGCAAAATAAACGCGCACTGAGTATGCGCCGGAACGTTGTCAAGCACGTTCTCCACGATGGTCATGCAACCGTACTTGTTCTCATAAGGCGGATTCATCAGCACCTTCGTGATAGGCTTAGAACGCATCCACTCGCAGGCTGCGTTCGTGCGGGCGTCCATCTGCTCAAGGTTCGTCTTGCCGTCTTTATGAATCAGCATGTTTGCGCACGCTAACGCGTAAATCTCGCGGTCGAACTCGATGCCGTATAGCTGTCTGGACTTAATATCGCCAGCTTTCTTCGTCTCCGTGCCACCAGCCTCGTGAATCATATTCGCCATGGCCTTCACGAGGAAGCCGCCAGAACCGCATGTTGCATCCAGGATGCAGTCATCCATGTTCACTTCGAGAATCTTGTACATGAAGTCCGTGATGTGCTCAGGTGTGAATATCTGTCCCGACTCGGACTTTTTCTTATAACGGTTGAACTCGTTGAAGAAGATGCCCATTACGTCCTCGCCGCGCCATTCGCTCGAGTTGACGCACTCGGAAATCTCTACAACCCAGTCGATGAAGTCGTTGATTGCCTGCTGATTGTCCGTCGAATTCATCTTGATGTCGGAATACTCCTCCAACAAGATGTCAATCTTCGCGTTCTGCTTACGACTTTCCACCAATGACTTGGAGAGCGTCGAATGAATCGCTGTATGAAACGTCGCATATCCCAAGTTCTTCAAACGATTCAGCCCAGCACCGTACCTTTCGGCGACCAATGCACATGCTGTAAAAATCATGCGGTGATACAGGTTCTTGATGCCGAACTCGAAATGCAGGCAGTTATTAATGCGTGCCGTCAGCTGGTAGATGCGCTCCTTGTCGATGTTATCGACAGTGTAGAGCGACAAGTAGTAGCCAACATGCTGTAACTTGTCGGGCGTCTTAACTTCCTCTTCACCCTTGAACACGCGCACATCTTCGCCGTTAAACAAAACGCCGACTACCTTCTCGTACTGTGTCTGCATGATGCGAACATTCTTCAGCACTTCGTCAACTTGTGCATTACCTAGAGCTATGTGCGACGCCTTAGTTTCCAAAACGAGTGCAACGTCGGCTTTGTTGTTTGGAAGGTACCAGCCGTCTGGCTTGTCCGCGATACCTGGAAATCCAAGCTGGTTGAACGTCGTGAGCTGTCCAACGCCCGCACGAGCTACATCGTTGTCTGCAAGACCGAGAACGTTACGCGCCAAATCGCGTACAGCGTCCTCCGTCAATTTTTTTGCCATCTATATCTCCGCCTCCTCAAGATGCCCCTGAATCCACGCACAGATGATTACGGCAATCGTCGCCTCATGATCCGCAGCCGTTATCTTGAGCACCTTCTTGTTGCTCACCGTGAGCGGCAGCGAGAGTGTCGTGCGCCTCTAATCAACAGCCGTGTCGGTGACGACGGATTTCTCTATTTTCTTATGCTCGTCCTCGCGATCGGCAGCATATTTCTCGAGCATATCCGCCATAGCTCGACCGCCTCTAACTATTTACTTGTTTGCGCAATTATACACCGTTTAGTACCATTTTGTCCACATTTAACACGACTCTTTCTTGGGGAGACTAATGGCTTCGCCGACCGGGGCGTCCCGGAGAGCGAGATAGCCTTTATCCACACGGCGGACACGGAGGCTAAGAAGAAGGAGCTGTTCGCCAAAGTGCGCTCCGGCAATGTGCGCGTGCTTATGGGCAGCACGGCCAAGATGGGCGCGGGGACAAACGTGCAGGACCGGCTCGTCGCCCTCCACGACCTTGACGCGCCCTGGCGTCCCGGCGACCTCGAACAGCGCAAAGGGCGCATCGCGCGTCAGGGCAATATGAATGAGACCGTCCATGTGTACAGGTACGTCACCGAGCAGACATTTGACTCGTACATATGGCAGACCTTAGAGAACAAGCAGAGGTTTATTTCTCAAATCATGACCTCGAAGTCTCCCGTTCGCTCCTGCGAGGACGCGGACGAGACCACGCTGTCCTACGCCGAGGTCAAGGCGCTGTGCGCGGGCGACCCAAGAATTAGGGAGAAGATGGACTTGGACGTGCAGGTCGCCAAGCTGCGGCTGCTCAAGTCCAGCCACCAGAGCCAGAAGTACCAGCTCGAGGACAGGCTGCTGCAATACTACCCGCGTGAGATAGCCGCGACGAAAGCAGCCATCATGGGCTGCGAGGCGGACATAAAGACGCGCGACGCCCATCCCGCGCCAGCTGACGGCCTCGCCGGCATTGAGCTCCAAGGGCGGCAGTACGACGAGCGCGTCGCCGCGGGCGAGGCGCTGATGCAAATTCTGCCGACTATTATGGACACAGAGCCCGTTCACGTCGGCTCCTTCCGGGGCTTTGATGTGGAGGTCTCCCTCGAACAGTTCGGCAAGCACGTACTCACGCTCAAGGGAACGCTTGAGCATCACGTCGAGCTGGGCGCGGATGCGAGGGGCAACATAAGCCGCATTGAAAACGCGCTGACGGCGCTGGACAAGAAGCTGGGCGCTCTCAACACGCGCCTTGCAGACTTGCAACGGCAGGTCGAGAACGCCCGTGAGGAGCTGGAGAAACCCTTCCCGCAGGAGGACGAGCTGCGCGAGAAATCCGCCCGGCTGGTCGAGCTGAACGCCGAGCTGGACATGGAGAACAACTCCGAGCCGCAGGAGGCCGAAAAGCCCTCAGTGCTCGCCAAGCTCAAGGAACCGATACCCTTATACGAACCGAAACCGCACCAGGCAAAGTCCAATGGTATTAAGTCAAGAGGGTGATTCACAGAAGAAACAGGCGGAAACGTCATAGACGGGTTATGAGCA
>CALXEH010000039.1 GCA_944387285.1 uncultured Oscillospiraceae bacterium
TCTCAAGCTTACGCAGAACACAGCATATATTCTCTCCGAAAAGGCTGTCACAGAGGCCGAGGCAGACGGCGGTGAAGCCGTCCACGGGGCAGCTCGCGAAGTATTCGCGCGCGCCGTGGGCGCTGCCAAGGACGAGGTAGTCGCAGGCCACGGGGTTGAAGGCGGTCTCGACGTCGTAGACGGGTATGTCGCGGGCCCCGGGCAGCCCGCGCAGCTCCGGAGCGCCGAGGCGCGAGCGCAGAAGCAGGACAGCCTCGCCGGCGGCGCGGCCCTCGAGCTCGCGCTTGAGCGCCGCCGTGGTGTGCTCGCCGGGCACGAGGTCGGCGCACAGCCCAAAGCGGCGCAGGGCCGCGGCGGTGGCCGGGCCTATGGCGGCGAGCTTCCAGCCGCCGAGGCGGCGCAGGTCCAGGCCGCGCCCGATGAGGCGCTCCAACGCCAGCTCCACGCCGTTGGCGGATGTGAACACCAGCCAGCCGCTTTTATCGTGCAGTTCGCCGGGAGAGAGCCCGAAATCGAGGGGGATGAGCCGGGTGGAGGCTGCCCTGAGCACGATCGCGCCCAAGGGCTCCAGCCGCTCGCGCAGGCGGCGCTGGAAGCTCTCCGTACCCGTGAGCGCGACGCGCACGCCGGCGAGAGGCCCGCCCGGCGCGGCCCTGAGCTTGAGCGCCGCAGTAGGGCCGACGACTATGACGGCTGGGGCCTCGGCCCCGGCCTCGCGCGCCCTTCGGGCTATGTCCGCGAGCGTGCCGCGCACGCACAGCTGCTTTTTCGCGTTGCCGCCTGAGACCACGGCGGCGGGCGTGCCCGCGTCCATCCCGGCCTCGACGAGCGCCGCCGCCAGCGCCTCGAGCCTGCCCAGGCCCATGAGGAAAACGAGGGTGCCGTGGAGCTTCGCAAGCTCCGGCAGGTCCTCCGGCAGCCCGCCGCCGGAGGTGTGGGCGGTGACGACGTGGAAGCTGCGCGAGAGTTCCCTGTGCGTGACGGGTATGCCCGCAAGCTCGGGGATGGCGACGGCTGAACTGATGCCAGGCACCAGCTCGCACTCGATGCCGGCCTCGCTCAGGGCGAGGAATTCCTCGCCGCCGCGCCCGAAGACGAAGGGGTCGCCGCCCTTGAGGCGCACGGTGAGCTCGTGCCTGCCCGCGCAGTCGATGAGCAGGCTGTTTATTTCCTCCTGACGCATCGAGTGCCGCCCGGCCCTTTTGCCGACGCTGATGCGCTCGGCCTCCGGCGGGGCGAGGGCCAGTATGCCCTCGTCGATGAGGTCGTCGTAGACGAGGCAGCCGCAGCCGGATATGAGCCGCAGGGCGCGGAGCGTGAGCAGTTCCGGCCCGCCGCAGCCCGCGCCGGTGAGATATACCTTTCCGAATCTACCTTTCATCCTCAGCCTCCAAAAACGCGGCCAGCTCGGCCTCGTCCAGGCCGCGGCCCAGCTCGCGGCAGAGCTCGAAGAGCCGCGCGAAGAGCCCGCCGCGCCTGGATATGTCGGGAAAGCGCTCCTTGATGAGGGGCCGCACGGAGCCGAGCCAGTCCAGCATCCCGTCCAGGCCCTCGGGCAGCTGTTCGGCCAGCCGGTCGCGCGCCCAGGCGGCGGCCGTGGGGCTGGCCCCGCCTGTCGTGACGCCCGCCGTGAGCGCCCCGCGCCGGAGCAGGGCGGGGAAGATGAAGCTGCACTCGCCCGGCTCGTCCACGACGTTTACGGGGATGCCCCGGGCCCGGCAGAGCCCGGAGACGCGCCGGTTCAGCTCCCGCTCGTCCGTCGCGGCTATGACGAGCCGCGCGCCCTCGAGGTCCGCGTCCTCAAAGCCGCGGCGCGTGAGCGCAAAGCGCCCGTCGGCCTCAAGTTCGGGGCAGAATACCGGTGCGACCAGCCGCACGAGCGCGCCGTACCCGGCGAGGCCCTGCGCCTTGCGCAGGGCGACGTGCCCGCCGCCGACGATGAGCACGTCCACGCCTTCAAGTTCTATAAACAGCGGGAATAAGGCCATATATGCACCACCTATGCAAAATAATACTGCCAGCCGCTGTCAGTTTCCACGCGGCGCAGGCTCACGCCGAAGACCCTGTCCACGACGCCGGAGGTGAAGATCTCCTCGGGCGCGCCGAGGGCGGCGAGGGCCCCGTCCGCGAGTATGGCGAGCCGGTCGGCGCGTTTCATGGCGAGGCAGAGGTCGTGGAGGACGATGACGACAGCCCGGCCCTCAGAGGCGAGCGCCCGCGCCGTGTCCATGACGGCCAGCTGGTGGCGGATGTCGAGGAAGGCGGTGGGCTCGTCCATCATGACGGTCTGGGTGTCCTGTGCCAGGGCCATGGCGAGGTAGGCGCGCTGCCTCTGCCCGCCGGAGAGCTCCGGCACGAGCCGGGAGGCGAGCCCGGAGGCGTCCGCCCGCTCGAGCGCCGCGTCCACGATGTCGTAGTCCTCGGTCCGGTAGCGCCGCGGGTAGGAGAGGTAGGGGAAGCGCCCATGCAGGGCCATGCGCCTGACGCTGATGCTGGGCACGCCGCGCTCCTGGGGCATGTAGGCGGCCTTCTTTGCCGTCTCGCGCGGCGAGAGGCGCGGCATGGGCACGCCGTCAAAGAGTATTTCCCCGGACATGACGGGCTCGATGCCGGCGACGGCCTTGAGCAGGGTGCTCTTGCCGCAGCCGTTCGGCCCGGCGAGCACCAGCACCTCGCCCGGGCGGAAATCCAGTGATACGCCGCTGAACACGGCCTGGCCGTTATAGCCGGCGGAGAGCTGCCTTATCTCAATCATGCGTGCGCCCCTTTCTCTGCCTGAGCAGCAGCCAGATGAAGAAGGGCCCGCCGATGAAGGAGAGGGTGATGCCGACGGGCAGCTCGTAGGGCCGGAACAGCATGCGCGAGGCGAGGTCGCACAGCAGGAGCATGACGGCCCCGCCCATGGCGCAGCCGGGCAGCAGCAGGCGGCTCTCGTCGCCGACGAGCCTGCGCATGATGTGCGGCACGATGAGCCCGACGAAGCCGAGCAGCCCGGCGAAGCTCACGGCCGCGCCGGCGAGCGCGGCGGCCACGGCGAGCAGGAGTATGCGCATCCTGCCGGCGCGCAGGCCGAGGCTGCGGGCAGTGTCGCGCCCGAGCATGAGCAGGTCGAGCTCGTGCGTGAGCGAAAAGGCGAGCGCGAGCGCGGCGAGCACCACCCAGGCCGCGGGCGCGGGCTTGGACATGGTGAGGCCCGCAAGGCTGCCTATGCGGAAGTCGGAGTAGCCGGCGAGGGCGTCGGGCACGAAGGTGACGACGGCGTCCACACCCGCGGCGAGCACGCTTGAGATCGCGACGCCGCCGAGCACGAGGGTGATCTTCGACGCGCCGGTGCGCTCGGCGATGAGCAGCACGAGCAGCACGCTCAGCAGCGCGCCGAGGAAGGCGGCGAAGGGCAGCGCGGCGTAAGCGCCGGGGAAGAAGGCGCAGCATACTGCGGCGGCGAGGCCCGCGCCGGAGTTCACGCCTATGACGTTGGGCGCGGCGAGGGGATTGGAGAGCACGCCCTGGATGACCGCGCCGGAGACGGCGAGGGCCGAGCCGGCGAGGATGCAGCCGCAGGTGCGCGGCAGCCGGGCATAGAGGGCGATGCGGTCGGCAGCGGTCACGGCCTCGGCCCTGAACAGGGCGGATATGACCTCGCCCGGGCTGAGGCTCACCGGCCCGAGCATGAGGCTGAGGACGGCGGAAGCCAGGGTCAGGAGCGCGAGCGTCAGGTAGACGCGCGCGAGCGGCCGCTCAGGCCGGATAGAGGATGTCTGCGAGTTTTTCATAGGCTTCCCCCCAGCGGGCGTTAGGTTTGAGGTTGTAGAGCGAGTGCTCGAGGGTGTAGAAGCGGCCCTCCTGCACGGCCTCGAGCCCGGCCCAGGCGGGGTCTGAGAGCAGGGTCTGCTCGAGGGTCTCCATGGCGTCCGTCGGGTCGGAGCCCTGGAGCACGACGAAGATGTAGTCGGGCTCGGCGGCGATGATGTACTCGAGGCTGAGCGTCTCGAGCGGCACGTCGCCGGAGTCGGCGAGGTTGACGCAGCCGAGGTCGCGGAGCATCTCGCCGAGGACGAAGTCCTCGCTGCCCTTGACCTTGACGCTGACGCCGGTGGCGCGCATGCAGATGACGGTGGGCGCGGAGCCGTCCTGCCTGGCGATGGCGGCGTCGGCCTGGGCGCGGACGTCTGCGCCGTAGGTCTCGTAGTTGCCGGCGCAGCCGGTGAGCCGGGTGCAGATGCCGAGCATGTTGAGGTAATCGTCGAGGCTCTGGACGTCGAAGTAGGCGGCGGTGAGGCCGGCGTCCTCGAAAACGTCCCTGAGCTCGAGGTCGGCGGCGGTGTTGCAGCTGGCGAGGATGAGGTCTGGCTCTGCGGCGAGCAGGGCCTCGAGGCTGGGCTCCTTGACCGCGCCGAGGTTGGCGACGCTGCCGTCAAGGCCGAGGTCGAAGGAGGTCCAGGCGTCGTCCGCGGCGGCGGCGAGGGAGTCCCTGCCGCCGGCGAGGCACCAGATATCGGCGAAGCTGCCTATGAGCGCGGCGACGCGCGCGGGCTTTTCGGCGACGCTGACGCTGCGCCCCAGGTCGTCGGTGAATTCAAGGAATGCCGCGCCTTCCGGCCCGGCAGTACCCGCCGCGCCGCAGCCGCCGAGCAGCAGCGCCGCCGCAAGCAGTAAGCAGACAGAACGTTTCATTTGCTGATCTCC
This sequence comes from uncultured Oscillospiraceae bacterium, assembly GCA_944387285.1. GTDB lineage: Bacteria > Bacillota > Clostridia > Oscillospirales > Oscillospiraceae > Scatomorpha. Next base: position 4,687 of record CALXEH010000039.1, read on the forward strand.
AAAATGTATTCCACAATATAATAAAACGGGGCCGGGCAAATTACAAGCCCGGCCCCTCAGCATGTCAAAAAAGCCTCGCAGAGTTTCGCGGCCGCAGCCGCGAAATAAAATTCGATCATTTTCGGCGGCGGCGTGTACGTCGCCGAAAATACTTTACGCGGAGCGGAGTGTCGAATCGTCCGCCAAAGCGGACGACCGAGGCGCGCAGCGCAGCGCGGTCCCTTTTGTCTAAGAAGGCAAAGCCTTCTTAGACAAGCTTCGGGGCCGGGCAAATTACAAGCCCGGCCCGGAAACTGCGTATTCAATAGAAGGTCGCGACGGGCTGCTCGGGCGGCTCGGCCTTTTCCCAGCTGAGGGCGGTGAGGACGGGGCCCTTTCTGCCGTAGGCGCGGTGGAACTTGTAGTCCATCTTCGCCGTCAGAATGGCCCAGGTGTCGTTGTCCGGCTCGCCCGCGTCCGCGCAGTTGCAGATGAAGGCCTCGAACTGGATGTCCGCCTCGCAGCAGGTCATGACATGGCGTCCGGCAATGACGCTGCCCGCCGGGATGCCCTTGCGCTTTATGCAGCGGGCCTTGACCTTCACGGTCTTGCCAGCGTACTTCTTCGGCTCCTCGGCCACGTCGCGGTACCAGAGCGCGTAGTCGCGGTCCTCGATGTTCACGACGGGCGCGTCGAGGTCGAAGGGCAGCGGGTCCTCGATGTCGTCGTAGGCGACCTTGCCGTCGGTGGACTCGTAGGCGATCTCGGCCCGGCGCGAGGCCCCGCGCACGACCTTGTGGAACTCCATCTTGTCCATGTCGGGCCGGAAGCGGTTGAAGACCACCAGCTCCGCGCTCTTGAGCTTGTCGTAGCAGAGCTGGCGCATGTTGGCGTTGTAGGAGAGGAAGGTGCCCGCGTCGGCGAACATGAACTCCTGCGCCACGAGCCAGCCGTCGGGCAGCGCGCCGTAGAGCGAATCGAGCATCCACATGCCGTTGTACTCGACCATGACCCGCTCGGCGTCCGCTGCCTTGAGCCAGGCCTCGAGGTTCTCGGGCGTGAGGTCGGTTTCCTCCTCCACGGCCTTGAGCTTCACCCTGTGGCCGGAGAACTCCTCGGGCTCGAACTCCTCGATGCCCTCCTCGCAGACGAGCAGCAGGGTGGGCTCGCCGTTGTTGAAGCGCTTGTCCTCCAGGGTCTCCTGTATGAATTTAGTCTTGCCCGCCTCCAGGAACCCGGTAAAGAGGTAGACGGGTATCTGCCTTTGCTCAGCCAAGTTTGAACAGCTCCCTCAGACCTTCCTCGTCGAGGCCGGAGCCGATGACGCAGAGCCTGCCGGTCACGGCCGGGGCGCCGCGGCGCAGCTCGCGCTCGCCGGGAACGTAGTCGAAATATATCCAGTCCTCGCCCTCGGAGGCGACGTAGCCCTTGGCGCGCACCGCCTGGCCGTAGCGCAGGCTGTCCAGCCCCTGCAGGGCCTCGAGTATCTCCGCCTCGGTGAACTTCCGCGCCGTCTCGGCGCCCCAGCTCACGAACACCTCGTCCGCGTCGTGGCCGTGGTGATGGTGGTGATGATGCTCATGCTCATGCTCGTGGTCATGGCCGCAGGAGCACTCCTCGCCGTGCTCGTGGTGATGGTGCTCGTGGTCATGGTCATGGTCATGGTGCTCATGGTCGTGGCCGCAGCAGCACTCGTCCTCGTCGTCATCCTCGGCGGCCTCGGCGGCGAGGCGCTCGAGCTCGGCCTTGAGGCTGTCCTCGTGCTCCATGGCGGCGCGGAGGGTCTTGCCGTCCAGCTCGTCCCAGGGTGTGGTGACGATGACGGCGTCGGTGTTGTGCTCGCGGAGCATGTCCACGCAGGCGGCGAGCTTGGTCTCGCTCATGCCCTTCGTGCGGGAGAGCACGATGGCCCCGGCGTTTTCGACCTGGTTGCACCAGAACTCGCCGAAGTTCTTCATGTACATCTTCGCGCGGGTGGCGTCCACGACGGTGGTGAAGGAGCCGGGCACGAGTTCGGGGTCGCCGACGCCCTGCACGGCGCGGATGACGTCGGAGAGCTTGCCGACGCCCGAGGGCTCGATGAGTATGCGGTCGGGGGCGAACTGGGCCTTGACCTATTTGAGCGCCTCGGCGAAGTCGCCGACGAGGCTGCAGCAGATGCAGCCGGAGCTCATTTCGGTTATCTCGACGCCGGCGTCCTTGAGGAACCCGCCGTCGACGGAGATCTCGCCGAACTCGTTCTCGATGAGCACGAGCTTTTCGCCCTTGTAGGCCTCGGCGATGAGCTTTTTGATGAGCGTGGTCTTGCCGGCGCCCAGAAAGCCCGAGAATATGTCGATTTTAGTCATAAACTGCGCTTCCTTCTCGATTGTAATTTTAAATTATCGGGGTTATAATCATAACCAATCTATTTTACCACCAACGACAAAGGGGGTCAATGGAAAATGAAAAAACTTGAAAGGGGCGCGCTGTGCCTCATACTCATACTTGGCCTTGTGCTCTCGGCCTGCGGCACGTCGGAGGATGTGGAGCTGCCCAGCCCGACGGCGGAGCCCGCGCCCACGGCGACGCCGGAGCCGACGCCGGAACCCACCCCGACGCCCGACCCGGTGCAGACGCAGGCTGAGGCGCTGCTGGCGGACATGAGCCTGCACGAGAAGGTCTGCCAGCTGTTCGTGGTTCGGCCCGAGGTGCTGACGGGCCTGTCGCCGGTGACCGTGGCGGGCGAGGCGACGCAGCAGGCGCTCGAGAGCTACCCCGTCGGCGGGCTCATCTACAGCGTGGACAACCTCGTGACGCAGGAGCAGACGCGGGAGATGATAGAGAACACGCAGTCGTACTCTAAGATACCGCTCATCATCAGCGCGGACGAGGAGGGCGGCAACGTGGGCCGGCTCATGTACAAGCTGGGCACTACCTGGGTACATTCCATGTACAGCTACAAGGACGAGGGGCCGGAGACGGCGTACCAGAACGCCCTGACCATCGGCACGGACATGGTGAGCTGCCTTTTCAACACGGACTACGCGCCGGTGGCGGACGTGTGGACGAACCCGGCGAACACGGTCATCGGCGACCGGGCCTACTCGGACGACTTTGAGCAGGCGGCGGAGCTGGTGGCCTCTGCGGTGCAGGGCTTCACGGATGCGGGCGTGGTGTGCTGCGTGAAGCATTTCCCGGGCCACGGCGACACGGCTGCGGACACGCACGAGGGCGCTGCGGTGGTGGATAAGAGCCTCGACGAGCTGCGCGCGGGCGAACTGCTGCCCTTCATTTCGGGCATAGAGGCCGGGGCGGACATGGTAATGATAGGCCACATCACGGTGACGGCGCTGGACGACGTGCCCTCGACCATCTCGGAGGCGGTGATAACCGGCCTGCTGCGCGAGGAACTGGGCTGGGACGGCGTAGTCATCACGGACTCGCTGGACATGGGCGCCCTGGCGGGCTATGACAACGGCGAGGTCTGCGTGCGCTTCATCGAGGCGGGCGGCGACATCCTGCTGGGCGTGCCGGATCTGGGCACGGCGGTGAGCGCGGTAGAGGCGGCGGTGAACGAGGGCCGCCTGACCGAGCAGCGCATAGACGAGAGCGTGCTGCGCGTGTTAAGCCTAAAGATAGAGCATAGCATCATATGAGCCCGGGCCCCGCAGCGGCGCGGCAGGGTACAAAATGACAGCTCGGCAGAAAGTATTATTGTACTTGCCAAGCAAAAGGAAATAGTGTAATATAAATGAGGGCTCTGGGTGCACCCAGAGCCCTTTGCATTGCAGGCGCAATGCAAGATACGCATTTCAACATCGGGAGGAGCTAAAATGAAGAAGAAACTGCTGTTTTTGGCCATTGCAGCCCTGCTCACGGCGCTGCTCTGCGTCTCAGCCCTGGCGTCATCAGACAGCCTTGGCCTCTGGGTCGGCGGCGTCGAGGTCACAAGCGCGAACGCGAGTAATATAACAGGCGAAGGTATCACCGGTGGCACCGTCTCATATGACGCGGCTACCAAAACCCTGACGCTTAATGGCGCGACGCTCAGTGGGAGCCATAATGCTGTTTATTTCACAGCTAACATCTATGCAAAAAATGACCTCAACATTGTGCTGGAGGGCAGCAACTCCATAGGATCTGGCGAAGATTGCGCCATATTAGCCGAAAGCGACTTGAAAATTAGCGGAAGCGGAAGACTCACGTGCGGCGACAGTGAAAATGACGCTGCTTTTGAGGGCCACGGCATATATTGCGACGGCGATTTGAAAGTTGAGCGTGCAACGCTTAACTTTTACGTCGAAAATGATGGCATATATTGCTGGGATGGAAACGTAGAGCTTAATAACACAAATATAAATATCGAATCAAAGTCTGGAAATAGTGATTGCATTTCTGGCAATAATATCACGATTACCGGCGGCGAGGTTACACTTGTAAGCAACGGTAAAGAATATTATAGTTCAAACGGAATACGTGGCTACAAAGTAGAAATATGTGGTGGTGCGACAGTAAATATCAGTGCTTACTATTGTGGCATTTATTCAAGCGAGGCGCTGAAAGTGACCGACGGCACAAGCTTGAGCGCTAAGGCATTGGATAATTGCTCTGAAGATTTCTGCGCAATAGATGCTCCGTACATATCTGTAAATGGCACCATCTATTCGGGCGAACTGAAAGCGCTGGTTGTTGAAAGCGGAGTAGTTAAGGATTTCACTGTATTCAAAACTCCCACCAAAGTGTATGTTAACGGCGTGAATTTGCTGGAAGAGGAAGATGGAGTGCCAGGCGCAGTCTATGATCCCGATACGAGTACGCTTACCCTGAACGGTGCAAATCTGAGCAAGGGTCATGTATATTATAAATACGATAACTATGATATTGGAGCGGTCATCTATGCCGACGGCGACCTCAACATCGTGCTTGAGGGCGAGAATACGGTGACAGCAAGCGACAGTTCAATAGAATATTTTGACGGTATTGATATAGACGGTACGCTGACGCTCAGCGGCGGCGGCAGCCTGACAGTCACCAGCGAAAAATGTGTTGCAATAGATACAAGCGATAACGCCAGCTTTATCGACTGCACAGTAAAGGCCAATGCGGAAAATGAGGCTATTGATATAGGCGATGACATGTATGTCTTTGGCGACGCAAAAATAGAAGCGACCTCAACGACGGGCTACGGCATTGAGACTGGCGATGATTTGATTGTCTACGGCGGCAGCATTGATGCGACGGGCAATGCTGCAGGCATTTATGTAGACGGCTACCTGACCATAGAGGGCGGCTCCGTCTCTGCCACCGCTACTGCTGATAACGGCGCAGCGCTGTATTTTGAAGGCGACGAAAGAGTACTCACCATAGGTGAAACCGCCGCCCTCACTCTGAACGCCGCCACGCCTGTTGAGGTCGAGGAAGGGGATGACCCCTACACACTTGAAAACAACGGCAAGCTCACCGTATATGTGGACAGCGTTGAGGAGATAGACCAGTTCCTCGACGCCGGCGGCACGCTCGGGTTTGTGCTCAGGCAGGACATCACGGGCACGGTCACCATTCCCGCGGGCGCGGACGTCACCATCAGCGGCGAGCACAAGTTCACCGGTCAAATCAGCTGCGCGGTCGCCGAGGACGCTGCTAAGACCACCAGGCTCACGCTGGACGGCCTCACGCTGGACGGCGGCGGCACACAGAAAATGGCCGTCATCTCGCAGGATCAGGAGAGCAAGACCGTCAGCGGCCTTGACCTCAGCATGAACGGCTGCACCGTTAAGAACTACACGGACAAGGCCGTCTACCTCACGAACGCCACGGCCCTGAACATTGACGACTGCACCTTCACCAACAACGCCACCGGCGACATGGACGACCCCAACACCAAGGGCGACTACACCATAGACCTCAACCTCGTCTCCGTCGATGCGGGCGAGCTGAAAATCACGAACAGCAGCTTCGAGGGCGCCTGCGGCGACAAGGCCGTCATCAAGGTCGCCGCCCGAGGCGGCGCGAGCGACGATGGCGCGAACGATATCAAGGGCAGCGAGGCCACGGTTGAAAGCCTCACCGTCAGCGGCTGCACCTTCAGCGCTGAGGATTCCGCCGCCGACCTCAACATCGGCACGGACAACAAGTCCTACGACGGCACCGGTGATATCCCTGCGAACAGCACCGGCAGCTTCGCCGTCAGCGTCAGCGGCAACACGACAGAAGTAAAAATAAACGAGGCGTTCAAGACTTACAAGAACGAAGACGGCAATTACATCGACACGGACACGAACGTCGAGGCCGTGAACACCGTCGTCAAGGTCGGCGAGTCGGCAGAAAAGACCGAAGACGGCAGCGTAGAGGTGACGCCGGACGAGCCCGACGAGCCCGACGAGCCGGATATACCTGACCTGCCCGTCATACCGGACATCCCGGTCGTCACGCCGCCCGCGTCCGACGACGAGCCGGACGACGTCCAGCCCGCCGAGAACCCCTACACGGACGTGGCCGAGGGCGCGTGGTATTATGACGTGGTGATGCAGGCCAGCGAGGCGGGGCTCATGAAGGGCGTGACGGACACGGAGTTTGAGCCCAACGGCACGCTGACGCGCGCCATGTTCTGGACGATCCTGGCCCGCGCGGGCGGCGTGGACACCGACGGCGGCGCGACCTGGTACGCCAAGGCCCAGGCCTGGGCGACGGAAAACGGCGTCTCGGACGGCACGGACGCGATGGGCGCAATCACGCGCGAACAGCTCGTGACGATGCTGTGGAGGCTCAACGGCGAGCCGGTGGTGGACTACCTGCTCACCGCGCCCGACGCGGCGCAGATAAGCCCCTGGGCGCTCGAGGCGATGCGCTGGGCAGCCAGCATCGGCCTCATCGAAGGCGACGAGACCGGCGCGCTCTCGCCCGCGGCGGACACGACCCGGGCCCAGGCCGCAGCCTTCATGGTGCGCTACCTGACAGTCGAGTAAAACAGGCAAAAAAAGAGAGAGGCAGGAGCCTCTCTCTTTTTTTATGCGCGTATTATCACCGGCTCGCCCGTCACGCCCAGCAGCCCGGCGTGTACCTCCACCTCGGAGCCGTCAATGAGGTTTACATAAGTCCCGTTCGGCAGCTCCAGCTCTACCAGCGCCGGCGAGCCTGAGAGGCAGAACACGCCGCAGAGCTTCCGCGTCCCGTCCGAGTACGAGGCCCTCACGACGCCGCCGGGCAGGGCCTCCTGCCTGAACGCCCCGGCGGCAAAGAGCGCATCCTTGCGCAGCTGCGCGAGCCGCGTGAAGAGCCCCGTCTCGTCCTCGCCGCCCTGCCAGTCGATGGTATCGCGGTCAAAGAGGCTGGGCAGGTGGCTGATGGCCCGCTCCTGGCCCGCGTAGATGAGCGGCAGGCCGCGCTGGAAGAACATGAAGGCCGTCCAGTTCCGCCGCCGGAGCGCGTCGGGCAGCAGCAGCGCCGCGCGGGTGTTGTCGTGGTTCTCGAGATAGCGCAGCTTCACATAGTTGTCAGGGTAGATGTACTCCTGCATACCCAGCCGCGCGATGTAGCCCTCGAGCGGCAGCTTCCCCTTGAGGCAGTCGCGGAACGCGCCGAAGATGTCGTAGTCATAGCAGACGTCGAAGGCCCGGTACATCTCGCCGTCCGAGTGCCCGACGAGCCCGCGCTCGCGCATGGAGACGATGAACTCCGGCTCCACGGACTCGGCCAGCCAGAAGCAGCCGGGGCGCACTTCCTCGACCTCGCGCCGCGCGCGGAGCCAGAACTCCACGGGCACCAGCGGGGCCACGTCGCAGCGGAAACCGTCCACGATCTGCGCCCACATTTTGAGCGTCTCTATCTGGTAGTCCCAGAGCGCGGGGTTTGAGTAGTCGAGGTCGATGATGTCCGTCCAGTCCCCGACGCGGTTGCCGAAGCTGCCGTCGGGCTTGTGGTAGAACCACTCCGGATGCTCCGAGGCGAGCACGGAGTCGGGCGAGGTGTGGTTGTACACGACGTCGATGATGCAGCGCATCCCGCGCGCGTGTATCTCGCCCACGAGGCAGCGGAAGTCCTCAAGCGTGCCGTACTCCGGGTTCACGGCGCGGTAGTCGCGGATGGCGTAGGGGCTGCCGAGCGAGCCCTTGCGCGCCTTCTCGCCCAGCGGGTGGATGGGCATGAGCCAGACGATGTCCACGCCGAGGGCCCTTATGCGGTCGAGGTCGGCGGCGAGGGCGCGGAAGGTGCCCTCCTTGGTGTGGTTGCGGACGAAAACGGAATACATGACGAGGTTCCGGTAACTTTTCGGTGTGTTCGAGGCCATAATGCCACCCCCTTCGGGCATATGATAACTCAGCCGCGCAGGAGTTTCAAGAGGTATTCACGGCGCGAGGCTCAAATCGCCGCACCCTCCGCTTCAAGGTGTTTGCGCAGGGAGCGGCGGAGCCTCAGCATGAGCTGGGACAGCTGCGCGGGCTTTGCGCCCTCCTGCGCCGCGAGTTCGCCCAGCGCGTCGCCGTACCAGTAGCGCCGGATGAACAGCCGCCGCTCGCGCTCGGGCAGCGTGCCGAGCCAGGCCTCAATCTGCCGGGTCAGCTCCATGGAGTCCAGCGTCTGCTCCACCGTCACGGGCGAGGGCACGCAGTCGTCCAGCTCCGAGAGCAGCGCGTCCAGGCCCGCATAGCGCTTCTGCGCCCGGTTTTGCCGGTAACGGCTTATTGAGAGGTTCCGCGTGATGCGGCCCAGAAAAGCGCGCAGGCTCGCGGGCAGCTCCGGCGGCATCCGCGTCCAGGCGGCCATGTAGGTGTCGTTCACGCACTCGTCGGCGTCTTCGCGGATGCCGAGCAGGTTCAGGGCCACGCGCAGGCAGAACGCGCCGTATTTCTTCGCCGTCTCCGCTATGGCGCTCTCGCTCCTGGCGTGGTAGAGGGCTACGATCTCGCGGTCTTCCATGCCGCGCCTCCTTTCATTCCGGCCTGTTCACGACGCCCGCAAAGAGCGGCAGCCCGTCCTGCGAGCTGACGGCAAAGAGGAAGGGCCGGTCGAGGGTGAAGTATATCTCCCGCTCCGGTTCAGCCGCCGCGCCGTCGGCCGTAATGACCGTGAAGGCCGCGGCCTCGACGCCCTCCTCGTCTATCTTCACCCGCGCCGCGTGCGTCGCCTCTGAGACGTAGATGGGCACGTCCGTGTCCGTCGTCATCGGCGTGAAGTCCGAGACGGCGCTGTCGAAAACGTCCGTGACGCCCAGCTCCATCAGCCCGCCGATGAGGTCGAGCTGCGCCGCGATGTCGAACTTCGGCACGGCAAAATGCACGACTGCGTATTCCCCGGCCAGTTCATCCGGCCCCGAGACCATGAGGCCCAGCACCTCATCGCTTTGCAGCAGCGCGTCCATGGAGACGCCCTCGTCGGGCAGGATGAACCACATGCCGTTGCCGCCGCGGAGCGAGAGCCGCACAGCGCCCCAGCCCTCGCCGCTGTAATACTCCATGAACCGCCCGGCGTACATGTACTCGGCGTCCACGTCGCCCGAAGGGGCGTGGAAGACGTCCGTGTAGTTTAGTTCCTCGTTGAACTCATCCGTCCACTGGGCGCTGTAATAGATGGTCGTCGCCAGCAGCAGGACGGTGAGCGGGTTCGTCTCTATCGTCGCGGCCTGCTCCTCGAGCAGCCCGCGCGTCTGCTCGTTCAGCCAGCTTTGGATGGCGCGGTTTATCTCGCCGCTGCCCATCTCGCCCCGGTAGGACGAGGCGTAGTAGGTGTCCGCGAGCGTGTCCATGGTCTCCTGCACATAGCTCAGGTCGTCCCGCAGCCAGACGGAGCTTGCGAGGACGCACTGTATCTCCTCCACGTCCATGCTGCACGCGCGCCATATGGCCTGCGCCTGTCCGCGGACGGCCTCGATGTCCTGCGCTCCTATAAGCTCCAGCAGCTGGCCCCGGCTCTCGCCGTCCGTGAGCTCGGCGAGCATGGCGAGGGCCATGTAGATGTTCACCGGCGAGAGGGCGGCGTTTTCCTCGCCCGCGCCGGTCAGGAACTGCGCCGTCAGCGCCTCAAAGCAGCCGTCCGGCGTCGCGAGGCCGTCCGGCAGGCGCTCATACTCGTGATAGGCCGCCTCTGCTATGGCGAGCGCCCCGCCGCCGGGTTTGAACAGGGCGACGGCTATGCAGACGACCAGCAGCGCCGCCACGGCGCTCATGTACCAGGCCCGCCGGGGCCGTTTGGGCCTCGCGGCGGCGTTTTCCACCAGCTCGTCGGATATGTTCGTGACCGCCTCGTAGATTTTTTCGCTCTTTTCGCTCATTGCAGCCACCTCCTCACTTAATATGTCGCAAAACGGAGACGGATGTTGCGGAAAATATGGAAAGATGTTAAGATGAAGCGGGAGTGATGACGATGGAATATTGCCTCAACAACGAAAAACTCTGCGTCCGCGTGGCCGCAGAGGGCGCGCAGCTGCAGTCCGTGCGCGGCGCGGACGGCACGGAATACCTCTGGCAGGGCGACGGGCGCTGGTGGAGCGGGCGCGCGACCAACCTTTTCCCCTATGTGGGCCGGCTGACGGACGACAAATACACCTGGCGCGGCGCGGAATACTCCATGACCCGCCACGGCTTTGCGCGCGCGAAGGTCTTCGAGGCCGAGGAAGCCTCAGACACGCGCCTCGTGCTCACGCTTTCGGCGAGCGAGGCGACGCGGGCGGTATATCCCTTCGAGTTCCGCTTCAGCCTCGTCTATGAGCTCGACGGGGCCGCGCTGCACGCGACCTACCGGGTCGAGAACAGGGGAGAGGGCCCCATGGCCTTCGGCCTCGGCGGGCATCCGGGCTTCAACGTGCCCCTCGCGCCCGGCCTCGCCTTCGAGGACTACAGGCTGGAATTCGCCGGGCCCTGCACGCCCGAGCGCGTGCTGCTCTCGCCGAAATATTTCATCTCGGGCGAGACGGAGCCGTACAGGCTCGAAAATAACGCGATAAAACTGCGCCACGGCCTCTTTGACCACGACGCCGTCATACTGAAGGGCGCGGCCAGGACCGTGACGCTCAAAACCGACAAGGACCCGCACGCGGTGGAGGTCTCGTACCCGGACATGGACTATGTCGCCTTCTGGCACACGCCGGGGACCGAGGCGCCCTTCATCTGCGTCGAGCCCTGGATGAGCCTGCCCGCGCGGCAGGACGTGGTCGAGGACCTCGGGACCCAGCCGGGCATCCGCCGCCTCGCGCCGGGCGAAGTCTACGAAAACCGCCTCGTCATCCGCGTCATGTGAGCGGCTCGAGGCTCACGCGGAGGGTCAGCGTGCGCGGCGTCGGCATCTTGTCGAACTGTATGACGTAGACACGGCGTTTTATGTCAACCTCAAGCACGGTGCCCGCGCCGAAGGCGGCGTGGCGCACGCGCGCGCCGGGCGCGAACAGGGCCTCGGGCTCCAGCACCGCGCCGGAGAGCCGGCGCTCGTTTGAAGCTATATAGTCCCTGGCCTCGGCGATGAGGCTGTCACGGGGCCTGCCGTCACAGACGAGCAGGTCCTTTTCAATTTCCAGCAAAAAGCGCGAGGGGTAGCGCGGCGCGCCGTTGTGCGCGCGGCCCTCGCAGTCGGAGAGGGTGAGGGACGCCTGCGCCCTGGTGAGCGCGACGAAGGCCAGCCGCCGCTCCTCCTCCATGCCCTCGGGCGAGTCGGTCTTCTGCGAGGGCAGGATGCCCTCGTTCAGGCCGCAGAGGAAGACGTGCGGGAACTCCAGGCCCTTCGCCGCGTGGATGGTCATGAGCTTCACGGCGTCCCTGCCCGAGTCCGCGTCGCTGTTCGTGAAGAGCGCCACGTGCGCGAGGTAGTGCGTGAGCGTGCACTCCTCGCCGCCCGTCTCCTCGTAGTCGCGCACGGACTGCTTGAGCTCGGCGAGGTTGTCCAGCCGCTCCTGGCTGCCCTCGGTGCGCAGGTATTCCTCGTAACCGCTGCGGTTCAAGACCTCCGAGAGCAGCTCGGCGATGCTCCGGCCCTCGCAGCCGGCGGAGAGCTCCTCGACCAGCGAGACCAGCCGCCGGGCCTTGGTGCCCTTGAAGAGCTCGTCGTCGAGGCAGCGGCAGAGCGCGTCGTAGAGCGTGCAGGAGTTTTTGACGGCGTATTCGCGCAGGAACTCCATCCTGCGCCGGCCCAGGTTGCGCCTCGGCACGTTCGCCACGCGCAGGAAGGAGAGGTCGTCCCGGTAGGCGAGAAGGCGCAGGTAGCTGAGGGCGTCCTTCACCTCGGCCCGGGCGAAGAACTGCACGCCGCTGTAGATGACGTAGGGCAGCTTCAGCCGCAGGAAGACCTCCTCGATGTTCCGCGTGACATAGTGCGCGCGGTAGAGCAGCGCGATGTCCCGGTAGGGCACGCCGCCCTCGTGCAGTTCGGCGATGCGCCCGGCGATGGCGGCGGCCTCGTGCTCCGGGCTCTCGCTGTGCAGCCAGGTCACGGGCGCGCCGGAGGGCAGGGTGGGCGCGAGCTGCTTCTTCATGCGGTTGCGGTTCTTCTCGATGAGGCAGTTGGCCGCGGCGAGGATCTCCGGCGTGGAGCGGTAGTTGCGCATCATCATGATGGTCCTCGTCCCTGGAAATTCCCTGTCGAAGTCCAGCAGAAATTTCACGCTCGCACCGCGCCAGGTGTAGATGGTCTGGTCGGGGTCGCCGACGATGAAGAGGTTTTTGTGGTAGCCGCAGAGCGCGCGCATGAGCCGGTACTGCGGCTTGTCTATGTCCTGGAACTCGTCCACCATGATGTATTGCAGCCGTTCCTGCCACTTGCGGCGTATCTCGTGGTTCTGCTCGAAAATGTAGAGCGTGAAGAAGATGAGGTCGTTGTAGTCGAGGCCGAAGCACTTCTTCTCCTCGTAGAGGTAGCCGTAGAAGATGATGTCGCGCGTCGAGACGGCGTCCATGTACTTTTTCCGCAGGGTCCCGAGGTCCATGTCAATCATGTCGAGGTAGTATTCCGGGTCCTCGATGCCCTTGCGTATCTCGATCATGTCCCGGGCGTCGGAATAGGTCATGTCCCGCAGCGTGAGGCCGCGCTCCTCGTAGATGCGCGCGAGCATGGTGTCGATGTCCGAGTTGTCGAGCACGAGGAAGCTCTTGGGGTAGGAGACGGCGTGGCTGTCCTCCTGCAGGACGGTGACGCAGAAGCTGTGGAAGGTGCAGATGTGGCCGGTGTCGCTGTCGCCGGTGAGGGCGCGGATGCGCTGGCGCATTTCGCCGGCGGACTTGTTCGTGAAGGTGACGCAGAGGATGCTGCCCGGCGTCACGCCCAGCTCACAGACGAGGTAGGCAAAGCGCCGCGCGAGCGCCCGGGTCTTGCCCGAACCCGCGCCCGCTATCACGCGCACATAGCCCTCCGTGGCCGTCACGGCCTCGAGCTGTTCCGGGTTCAGGCCCCTTAAGATGTCCTCCATAGCGCACCTCCGAATACTCGCAAGGGGCCGCCATAAGACGACCCCTTTTTGCACTTTATCCTCTTACTTCGCCAGCTTGGCCGCGCACTTGGACGTGAACTTCTCAATGTCCACGATGAAGCGCTCGTGCCTGCCCTCGCCTATGAGCCCGGCCTCATCGTAGGCCTTGACCTCGAAGACCAGCTTGCGGCGGTCTATCTCGACGAGCTCGCTCTCGGCCCAGGCCTTCATGCCCACCGGCGTCGCCGACAGGTGCGAGACGTCCAGCCGCGTCCCCACCGTGTCCGTGCCCGGCTCGAGATACGGGCGCACGGACTTGAGCGCGGCCTCCTCCATGAGCGCCACCATGATGGGCGTGGCCAGCACGTCCAGCCCGCCGCTGCGCAGCGACTTGGCCGTATTCTTCTCGTCGACCATGCAGCAGGCGACGCCCTTGAGCCCCAGTTCTATTGCCATAGGAAACCTCCGTTGATATGTAGTGGTATGTGTTCAGTTGAGCAGCGCGGCGGCGGCGGAGCCGAGCATCGTCGCGTTCTCGGTGGACCAGATGACGGCGCGGCGGCCCAGCTTGCCCTCTATGAAGCTGGCCATGAAACCGTCGAGCGCCTCGCGGAAGGCGCGGCTGCGGCGTATGACCGAGCCGTCGGCGCAGATGCAGGCCGGGTGCTCGGGGTCGGAGCCCCTGTCCGTCAGCACCAGGATGGCCGCCAGGTTCGAGCAGACGCACCTGGCCGAGCGCACGAAGACGGCGTTGCAGAGCATGGACGCGGTCTCGGCGTCCTCGCCCCCGAAGAGTGCCCCGCCGCCGCAGGCCATGGCGTCAGCCTCGGCCGAGGAGAGCTCCGTGAGCGAGGCGATCTTCGCCGCGCCCGCCTCGGAGAACAGCCCCTCTTTCGCCGCGCCGCGCAGCGTGAGCAGGCAGAGCTCGCCCAGGTACGCGCCGGAGGTCATTTTCTCGTGCCTGTAGACGCCGGGGTCGCGCGTGGCGTTGTCGAGCTCGACGTCAAAGTCGCCCCTCGGCAGGCCGAGGAAGGCGCCGGACTCGAGGTTTATGAGCATGTTGCCCTCGAAGGCCCCGTGCGGCTTCATTATCGCCTCGTCTGGCAGGACGCAGCAGGTGTTCGTGCCCGTGCCGGAGATGAGGCCCACCAGCCCGTCGCAGCCCTGTGCGGAGGCGTAGGCCGCGCCCGAGAGCAGCACCGCCGGGGTGTCGTTGAGCAGCACGAAGCTCTTGCCCGTTATCCCGCGCTTTTCGAGCTCCGCCGCGAGGTCGGCGCAGATGAGCCGGCCCTCGAAGCCGTCGAGCTGCACCTGTTTCGTGAGGCTCAGCACGCGCCCGTCGCGCTCAGGCGTCTCCTCCGTCGGGTAGGAGAAGCAGAAGCCCACCTTGTCCGTCCGGTCGAGCAGCGGCGCGAGCCTGTCCGCCACGAAGGCGATGAAATCCGCCCAGGCCACGGCCCCGTCCGTACCCGGCATCGAGCAGACGTTCAGCGAGTCGATGGCCGCGCCCTCGTCCGTGAAGCTCACGAGCGCCGTGCGGAAGTTGGTGCCGCCCGCGTCGATGACCGCGGCGGGCTCGCCCATGGGCAGCACGCCGTCGGCGGTGAGGTAGGTGGGTATCATCCTGATGGAGCTCGCCCGCCCGTGCAGGCCCAGCTCCATCTCGCCCAGGAAGGCGGAGGTGGTGTCGTCCAGGTCGATGCGCTCCGGCTCCATGCCGTGCCTCGTGAGGAATACGCGGACTTTGTCTGAATACAGCATTTTTGTCACCCCGGCACTGCGCCGGCACGTTTTCCCGCACCGGCGCTGTTAGTTATTTTGATGTTTACGGCTCCTGTTACTCCGCCGCGGCGGGCTCCTTGACCGCCTCGACTATGCCCTCCGCCAGGCCGGCGAGGCCCTGTATCTCGGAGGGGATGATAATCTTCGTCGCGCGGCCGTTCGCGGCGGCGGCGAAGGCCTCGAGGGCCTTGATCTTGATGACCGGGTCCGTCGGCGCGGACTCGTTTATGAGCTTGATGCCCTCGGCGGTGGCGCGCTGCACGGTCAGGATGGCCTCGGCCTCGCCCTGGGCCTCGAGTATCTGGGCCTGCTTCTTCGCGTCCGCGCGCAGGATGGCGGCCTCCTTCTCGCCCTCGGCGGTGAGGATGGCGGATTTCTTCTCGCCCTCGGCGCGGAGTATCGCCTCGCGGCGCTCGCGCTCGGCCTTCATCTGCTTTTCCATGGCGTTCTGGATCTCGCGCGGCGGCAGGATGTTCTTGAGCTCTACGCGGTTGACCTTGATGCCCCAGGGGTCGGTGGCCTCGTCCAGGATGGCGCGCATCTTGGTATTGATGACGTCGCGGCTCGTCAGGCACTGGTCGAGCTCCAGGTCGCCGATGATGTTTCGCAGCGTCGTGGCCGAGAGGTTCTCGATGGCGACGATGGGCCGCTCGATGCCGTAGGTGTAGAGCTTCGGGTCGGTTATCTGGAAATACACGACCGTGTCTATCTGCATCGTGACGTTGTCCTCGGTGATGACGGGCTGGGGCGGGAAGTCCGCGACCTGCTCCTTGAGCGAGACGACTTTGGCGACCCTCTCGATGAAGGGCAGCTTGAAGTGCAGGCCGACGTTCCAGGTGGTCTTGTAGGCGCCGAGGCGCTCGATGACGTAGGCGCGGGCCTGCTGCACCACGCGGATGCAGCGCACCAGGATGACGATGACGATGAGCGCGACGAGCCCTATGACGATATACGGCAGGTATTCCATGGCATTTCCTCCTCTTCGATTATGCTCAAGCCTTATTTTCAGCCGAAACTATGAGTTTTACGCCCTCGATCCGCAGGACGGTGACGACCTTGCCCAGCTCTACGGGCTGCCCGTCGTCCGAGCGTGCGGTCCAGACCTTGCCGCCGACGGCGACGGCGCCCGCGCCCTCGACATTGTCTATGGCCTCGGTTACGAGGGCCTCCTTGCCTATGACCATGTCGGCGTTGGTGGGCTGGCTCTTGGAGTTGACGTACTTTTTGACCAGCGGGCGCGTGAAGTAGAGCGTCACGAAGGAGACAACGAAAAACCACACGAGCTGCAGCCAGAGCGGGGCGCCGAAGAGCGCCGCGATCAGCGCCGCCAGCGCGCCTATCGCAAACCAGATGCAGGTGAGACCCGCCGTCGCGCCTTCTATGATAAGGAAGACGACCATGACGCCCACCCAGACCAGGCTGAGATTGTTCATAATGATATCCAGCATCTGCGGGGACCTCCTTTCGGGGATCTGTCTCCCCAAGCCTCATTCTATCCTAAATCGCGCCGCCTGACAATAGCGTTTTGCAATTATGAATTTTTCATCAAAAAAGCATAAAGCCTCTTTACTTTTACGAATTAGGGTTATAAAATATGAAAGCAGTTCTGAATGTGTGAGGTGCACTATGAACAAACAAAACAAGAAGCCCAGAAGCGATGAGATGTATAAGGCCATATTGACGCTGAAGACTGTGGACGAGTGCAAGAGGTTTTTTGACGATCTGTGCACGGTGACGGAGCTGCAGGCCATGGAGCAGCGCTATCAGGTGGCCGTGTACCTGAGCCAGGGGATGATATACAACGACATCCTGGAGCGCACGGGAGCGTCGAGCGCGACGATCTCTCGCGTGAACCGCAGCCTGCAGTACGGGCAGGACGGCTACGCCATCGCCTTTGAGCGGCTCAAGGACGAGGGCGGGGCGGAGGAATGAGCGCCTACGCCGCCCTGGCGGAGTTTTACGACACGCTCACGCGCGACGTGCCCTACGGGGCCTTCGCGGATTATTATGAGCGGCTATTTGCTGAACATTCCTTGGAGGTCGGGCTTTTGCTCGACCTCTGCTGCGGCACCGGCAGCCTCGCCTGCGAGATGAGCGGGCGGGGCTACGAGCTCATAGCGGCTGACGGGTCTGCGGACATGCTCATGTGCGCGAGGGATAAGGCGTATTCGCGCGGCCTGGAGAAGCCGCCGCTGTTCATAAACCAGAGCGCGCAGGAGCTGGATCTCTACGGCACGGTGGATGCGGCTTACTCGTCGCTGGACAGCCTGAGCTATGTGCCATTCGGGGACCTGCCGGAGGTGTTCCGGCGGCTGCGGCTGTTCGTGAGGCCGGGCGGGCTCGTGGTGTTCGACCTGAGGACGCCGGAGTTCCTGCGGGGCATGGACGGCAGCGTGTCGGTGGACGAGACGGAAGATATCTACTGCGTGTGGCGCGGCAGGTACGAGGCCGGGGCGCTGCATTACGACATGGACATTTTCGCCGCATCCGGCGGCGGCTGGAACAGATACGCCGAGGAGCACGTCGAATACCCGCACGAGCCTGAGCGCGTGAAGGAGCTGCTGGAGTCTGCGGGCTTTGAGGATGTGCGCATACGCACGGACGGGCCGATGGGCGGCCCGGACAGGGTATATTTCACAGCGATAAGAGGTAACTGAGATGGACGAGATAGTAAGGGCCGTGACGCGGGACGGCTTTGTGAAGATATCGGCGGTGAGCGCGCGGGGCGCAGTCGAGCGGGCGCGGCAGATACACGGGCTGAGCCCGACGGCCTCGGCGGCGCTGGGGCGTACGCTCTGCGGCGCGTCGATGCTGGGCGAGCTGATGAAGGAAGAGGACGCCTCGCTGACGATACGGGTAAACGGCGGCGGGCCTGTGGGCAGCGTGATCGCGGTGTCGGATAACGGCGGCAACGTGCGAGGCTATGTGACGGAGCCGAAGGCTGACCTGCCGCTCAGAGGCGACGGGAAGCTGGACGTAGGCGGCCTCGTTGGCACGAACGGCATGCTGACGGTGAGCCGGGACATCGGTCTGAAGGAGCCGTATGTGGGCTCGACGGAGCTGGTGACGGGCGAGATCGCGGAGGACCTGGCGCAGTACATGGTGGAGAGCGAGCAGATACCCTCGGCAGTGGGCCTGGGCGTGCTGGTGGATACGGACAGGACGATCAGGGCTGCAGGCGGCTTCATCGTGCAGCTGATGCCGGGCGCGCCGGAAGAGCTCATCACGGCGCTGGAGGACAATATCTTCGTTATGGACCAGCTGACGACGGTGCTGGCTGAGGACGGCGTGGACGAGGCGGTTCGGCAGGTGCTGAAGGGGCTGGAGTACGAGACGGTGATGCGCGTGCCGGTGGAGTACCGGTGCAATTGCAGCCGCGAGCGGGTTGAGCAGGCGCTGCGCAGCGTGGGCCGCGAGGAGCTGGAGGACATGGCGGCGTCGGGCGAGGAGACCGAGGTGAGCTGCCAGTTCTGCGACAGGGTGTACCGGTTTTCGCCGGAGGAACTGCGGGCTTTGGCGGAGTGAAAAAAATTTTTGAAAAGATATTGACAATGCAGGGGGTGTTTAGTATAATGACAAAGCCGCTTATCCGGGAGCATAGCTCAGCCGGTTAGAGCACTTGCCTTACAAGCAAGGGGTCACTGGTTC
>CALXEH010000040.1 GCA_944387285.1 uncultured Oscillospiraceae bacterium
CGCGCCCAAACGTCATGTAGGCGTAGAGGGCCGGAGGGAGAGGCGGGTGGGACGCACACGGTACGAAGGGTCCTCCCGCCCATAAAAAGGCCGCTTTTCTTTGGGGCGCCACCCCGTTTCTTTGGGCAAGGGCCAAAGAAATGGGGTGGAACAACTCCCGCAGAAGCGCAAAGAAAAAAGAGCTCCCCGCAACACACGGAGAGCCCTTTTGCATTGTAAAGGATATCGCAGACTTGCTCAGGCAAGCTCGATCTCGGCGCCAACGGCCTCGAGCTGCTTCTTGAGGGCCTCGGCATCGTCCTTGGAGACCTGCTCCTTGATCTTCGCGGGGACCTTCTCGACGAGAGCCTTCGCCTCGGCGAGGCCCAGGCCGGTGATGGCGCGGACTTCCTTGATGACCTTGATCTTCTCGGCGCCGAAGCTCTTCATGATGACGTCGAACTCGGTCTTCTCCTCGGCAGCCGGAGCAGCGGCGGCGGCGCCGGCGGCAGGAGCCGCAACAGCGGCGGCGGATACGCCGAAGGTATCCTCAAGCTCATGTACGAGCTCCGCGAGCTCGAGAACGCTGAGAGCCTTGATCTCCTCGATCATGGCAGTGACTTTTTCGCTGGCCATTATAATTTCCTCCTGATAATTATTTTGTTACCCGAGCGTTATCACTCGGCGGCGGGGGCCTCGGCCTCCGCGCTCTCGTCCTTGGACTCCACAGAGCCGCCGGACTTCTCGACTATCTGGCCCAGTACGACGGCCAGGCTGGTGATGGGCGCGAGCATCGTCCCGAGCACCTTCGCATACAGCGCATCCTTCGACGGCAGGGCCGCGATCTCCTCGATCGCCTGCGCGTCGAGTATCTTCCCATCCATGAACGCGGCCTTGATGTTGAACCTGTCGCCCATCTTCTTGGAATACTCGCTGATAATGCGGATCGGCGCGATCGGATCGCCCTCGCTCGTCGCCATGGACGTTGTGCCGTTCAGGATGGGATCGAGCCCCTCCAGACCGACCTTGTCGACAGCAAACTTCGTGAGAGTGTTCTTCACGACGCTGTACTGCACGGCGTTCTGCGCCAGCTCACGGCGAAGCTGCGTATCCTCGGCGACCGTGATGCCCCTGTAGTCCACGAACACACCCGCGCTCGCAGAGCTCAGACGCTTCGTCAGCTCCTCGACTATCGCCTGCTTCTCGCTGAGAACTCTTGCATTCGGCATTTTTCTTCTTCACCTCCGGAAGTTTCGTCGCGCCCAAAAATAAACCTCCGCGTCAAAAGGCACGGAGGATGAATAGCAATCAACATTACATGAAAAAAGCTGATGCCGTCCTCGGCAGGACTTCCGCTTTCGCCGCCTGCTGTCTTTGGAGCGCCATAGTAATTTATCAGCTTTTCCCCTCTTTGTCAAGGGGTTTTTCCTCTTTTTTCGCAAAGGCGAAGAACCTCTGCCCTATATAGTTCAGCCCGGTGAAAGCCACCATGCCGACAGCCATCGCCACATTGCCCTGTACCTTCTCCGGCTGCCCGGCCAGCACCAGCTCCACCAGCGGCTGCGCCAGCTTGTACGCTATCGCCCAGCACACCGCTATGTTCAGCGCAAACTTCAGCACCTGCCTGAAACTGTACTCCTTCACCTCAAAGGTGAAATACCGGTTCAGAAAATAGCTCAGTATGCTGCCCACAACATAGTTCATCACCGTCGAAAAGTTGTACGAGCAGTCAGCTACATTATAAAGTATGAACATGAGCCCGGAGCCGACCAGCGTGTTCAGCGCGCCCACCAGGCAGAACTTCAAAAACTTCTTATCAAAAAACGCCAGAATCAGTTTCTTCAAGACCAATACCTCCAAAACCCGCCGGAAACATGCCCCGGCCAAGCCAGTATAACACTTTTAAAAAAAAATACAACTTCCCTCTTGCAAACTTTCCGCGGCTGTGTTATAGTCCGATTTGAAATAATAATGATAATTATTATCGTTAAGGAGGCGGCAAAATGGCTGAGTCGAAAAACATCAGGCTGTACACCCCGCAGGGCGGGAAGATAGAGGACATTGGGCTGGCAGAGGACTATATCCGTGCTGACAAGGCGGGGCCGTTCCGGGTCGGGCAGAGGGCGCTTTTCTACCGTGACGGAGGGCTGAAGCGCTACTGCATACCTCTGGAGCAGATAGACCACGCCTTCACGCGGGTCGTGGCCTGCGCGACGCACTGCTGCTGCGGCACCATGGACCTGAACACCTTCAGGCTGGTGGTCTGCGGAAAGGGCCAGGAGCTTGCGGCGGTATATACGGAGACGGAGAGCTACGTCGACCAGGCGCAGGAGCTGCTGAAGCAGCGCATTCCCGGCCTCAAGCTCGGCTACACCGCCCCGGCGCAATAAGGCGGGACGGCTGGCGGCCCAGGCCGCAGTTCTCCCCGGGATGATCCAGGCATGGCAAAGATCTTGCGGGGCCCGGCGTCATTGGACGCCGGGCCCCGCAGCCATACATTATGCTTTTCGGACGCAAAAAGCCGGCGGCAAAATGCAGCCGGCTTCCCCGCCTCTGCCGTGGGGGCCCTATTATAACCTGCACGTCTCCGGCAGGTGGGTCGCCTCTCCTGTGCTTCCACGCTTCCAACTTCCAACGTCCCTCGAGATGGGGAGCCGGGAGGCCTGCAATTCACGCAGGAATATGGCATCCCTTATAAGTGATGTGGGTTTAAGAGGGCCCAAAAATCCCGCAAACAGGGCAGGATCAAATTCAATGACGAAGGCGCGGCCTGCATTAGCCTATGCCTCTGCGCTGGAACTTATTCCTCGGTTTCCTCGTCTGTCTCCTCGTCGAAGAGCAGCTCCATAAAGCGGTCGTACACCGCAACGAGCTCATCCTCGTCGTCGACCGAGCAGAACAGCTCCTCACCGTTTTCCTCCTCTATCCTGAGGATGATGTAGCCGTAATCCGGGTCGTCCTCATCCATATCGGCGGGAAGGAAGGCCGAATACTCGCGTCCGTTAAATTCCATAGTAGCAAGCTGCTCAAGCTCGAACTCGTTTCCGTCCTCGTCCTCGATGGTGATATAGCTGCTGCCGAAATCCTCGTCCATGGACCGTTCCTCCGTCTGTCTTTCTGGCTTTATTGTAACTCATCCTTTACAATAAATCAATCGTATTTTTCGGGCAAACGGCAGGAAAACTATCTCAAGTCCCCAGATCTTCGAGCAAAGTCAGCAGTTCTTCGCGGTTTGAGACCGCAAGCCCCGTCTTCAATATCTGCCTGTCCGCGTCCCTGAGCGTCGCGACCTCTATATCCGTGAGCGAGACCGGGCTCGTGTCCGCTACGGAGGCGAAGACCGCGATGCAGCCCTCGTACTCACGCAGGACATACTCGGCCTCGGAGAGCGAGCAGCTGGGCACATAGTCGAACTCGGCCGCCGGGCTCGGCTCCGACCTCGCCGCTGAGGCTATGCCGCCTATCGCAGAGACCGCGCAGACGGCCGCGGCAGACATCAGCAGGCCCATACCCGCGAGCTTCATCCAGAGCTTCATTTTGCTTCCCCCCTTCAGTTTTCCGTCTACGCAAATTATCCCACGAAAGGGCAAAAATAATACGCGGAGCAAAATTTACAATATCTCTACTCCTTTTCGATAAATTGTGATATACTAATAATTTAGAATGGTGTGAGTGCGAGCTGTACCACACCCGCGCACGGAGGTGCTCTCTTACCTATGGACAGGAAGCCTGAAATCGGAAAATACGCGGGCAAGGCCGCCGACGCCGCGGCCGGTACCGTCGTGGGCGCCGTGGGGCTCGCGGCGAAAATAATAGTCACGGTCCTCCTCGTAATCCTCACGACCATACTGCTGCTCGGCTGTGTGTTTGCTTTTTACGTCAAGACCTGCCTAACGGAGGACCTGGACGTGTCCCTCACGGACTACAAACTCTCGGAAACCAGCATCATCTACTGCGAGACCAGCCCGGGCGTTTATGAGGAACTGGCCACGCTGCACGGCTCGGAAAACCGCATTTGGGTGGACCTCAACGACGTGCCGGACCACCTCGTAAAGGCCCTCGTCGCCATCGAGGACCACAGGTTCTACACGCACAAGGGCGTGGACTGGTACCGCACCGTCGGCGCCATGTTCACCCTGCTCACCGGCGGGGACGACAGCTTCGGCGGCTCGACCCTCACGCAGCAGCTCATCAAGACCCTGACCGGCAACAATGAGGTCACGGTGCAGCGCAAGCTCATCGAGATCTTCCAGGCCCTCGAGTTCGAGAAGAAATACGACAAGGACGAGATACTCGAGTGGTACCTCAACGCCGTCTACTTCGGCGAGGGCGCCTTCGGCATCTACACCGCGGCGGAGAAATACTTCGGCAAGGAGCCCTCGGAGCTGACCCTGGCCGAGAGCGCCTCCATCGTCGGCATCGTGAACCTGCCCACCTACTACAGCCCCTTCTACTCCGAGGAGAGCAACAAGACCAGGCAGGAGGCGGTGCTCAGGAGGATGTACGAGCTCGGCTTCATCAGCTACGACGAATACGACCAGGCCATGAACGAGGAGCTCGTCTTCTCGCGCTCCGTCACCGAGGTCGAGACGCAGGACATCTACAGCTACTACGTCGAGGCCGTGCGCAAGGAGGTCATCGAGGACCTCATGGAGCAGAAGGGCGTCAGCCAGGAGACCGCGGCCATGCTGCTGTCCTCGGGCGGCTACAGGATATATTCCTGCCTCGACCCGTACATCCAGCAGTGCGTGGACAACGTCTACCTGGACGCGGAGAACTTCCCCAAGCCCTGGAACAACACCTCCCAGCAGTTCCAGTCGGCAATGGTCATCATGGATCCCTACACCGGCAAGGTGCTGGCCATGGCCGGCGGCGTGGGCGAAAAGAACGCCAACCTCATCCTTAACAGGGCGACGGACACGCTCAGGGCGCCCGGCTCCTCCATCAAGCCCCTGTCGGTCTACGGCCCGGCGATTGAGTACGGGCTCATAACGCCCTCGACGCTGGTCAACGACGCGCCCAGGGACGAGGTCGATATGTCCCAGGACTACTGGTACCCGACGAACCTGCCGAACCAGTACTCGGGCATCATAGACATCGCCGAGGCGGTCAGGGCCTCCAAGAACACGGTCGCGGCCCAGGTGCTCGACAAGCTGGGCATCGAGGCCTCATACAACTTCCTCAGAAACAAGCTCGGCATCACCAGCCTCGTCGGGGACGACTACAACTACGCCCCGCTGGCGCTCGGCGAGCTCACCAACGGCGTCAGCGTGCTGGAGATGGCCCAGGCCTACTGCCCCTTCGTGAACGCCGGCATCTTCACCGAGGCCAGGACCTACACCCGCGTCACCGACTCCGAGGGCAACCTGATACTCGATAACCAGGCCTCGACCCACGTCGCCATGAAGTCCAGCACCGCGACGAACATCACCTATATGCTCAACCGCGCGGCCACCTACGGCACGGGCTCCGAGTCCAACTTCTACACCATGCCCGTGGCGGGCAAGACCGGCACCTCGTCCGACGACTGGAACCGCTGGTTCGCCGGCTACACGCCCTACTACGTCGGCGTGGTCTGGACGGGCTACGACATGCCCGAGTCCATCTCGATCTCCGGCAACCCCGCGGCCAGGGTCTGGAAGCAGGTCATGCAGCAGGTCCACGCCGGGCTGGAATACAAGAGCTTCCCCTCCGCAGACTGGATAGGCGGCGATACGCAGATCTTCGGCGACCTCACCGAGGCCAAGGAGGAACAGGATAACCCCAGCCCGAGCCCCTCGCCCACTCCGGCCGTCACCGATCCGCCGGCGGAGACCGAAAGCCCCGAGGTCACGGATACGCCCGTCTTTACCGAGCCGCCCACCGAGCCGGTGGAGCCCGTGGAACCGCCCGAGGAGGACGGGGATATCCTGGGTTGAATATGTTAAAACGTAGGCCGGTAGAAATTGCCGGCCTACAGAACAGTAAAAAATGATTGACAAATTAGTTTTAATGAGTTACAATTCGGTTACACGTTGAGTGTGTACCCGGCAATGGAGGTATTGAAATGGCAGCATCCAAGGAGCTTGTTTACAAGGGTCATCCGCTTCGGCGCAAGGACAACATCATTTACTTCGGCAGCATGGCCGACAAATATATTATAATGATGCAGATACTTGAGACGAAGAAGGTGGAGGATCTGGATGTTGCGACGCGGGTCGCGGTTCAGCTCCAGCTCACCGACCCTGACCTGAGAAGCAGGGACAGGGTGGTAAAGAAGAGCGAGAAGAGCAGCCTGTACGCCGCCATGGACGTGGCGGCCGTGTGGCTGGACCGTGCTTTGGCCTCCAAATAAAACTAAGGTCAGGTCATTTACATGAGAAAATCTATCGTGCGTCCGCTGGCAGCCGGGGCGCTGTGTATTTCTGCGCTCATAACGGGTGCGCTGGCGGACTGCATAGGCGGAGCCGAGACGACGACGGCCGTGAACCTGCGCTCCGGCGCGGGCACGGGCAGCTCTATAATCACCACCCTTGCCGAGGGCACGGCGGTGATAGTTGAGGAGAACGACGGCAGCGGCTGGTACAAGGTGAATTACGAGGGCCAGACCGGCTACATGTCGGCGGACTACATGAGCTTCGCCGCAGCGATGGAGCTTTCCGCGCAGGGCTGGGTAGACGGCACCGACGTGAGGATGCGCTCTGCGGCGAGCACCGGCAGCAGCGTCGTCAGGATGACGACGGACAAGGAGAGCGTCGAGATCATCGGCGTCGAGGGCGAATGGTACAAGGTCGTTGCCGGCGGCCAGACCGGCTACATAAGGAGCGACTATGTGAGCCTCGTGGAGCCCGATTCCGCGGCGGCGACGGTGACGGACGGCAGCCTGGGCGCGCAGCTCGTGGCCTATGCCAAGCAGTTTTTGGGCGTGCCCTACGTCTGGGCGGGCAACTACCCCTCCACGGGCTTTGACTGCTCCGGCTTTGCCTGCTACGTCTTCAAGAACTTCGGCTACTCGCTCTACCGCACCACCTACGACCAGTACGACTACAACGGCACATATGTGGCGAAAGAGGACCTGCAGGTCGGCGACCTGGTCTTCTTCTCCAGCAGCTCCTACGCCGTGGGGCATGTGGGCATCTACATAGGAAACGGCGAGTTCATACACGCGAGCTCCGGCGCAGGCTGCGTAGTGATCTCCGGCCTGGATGAGAACTACTACACCGTAAATTACGTCGGCGCAAAGAGGATAGCCTGAATGACCGCCCGGCTCTGGCCGGGCGGCCAGTTTGTCTAAGAAGGCAAAACCTTCTTAGACAAAGGGGCTCGCGCTGCGCTGCGCGCCTCGGTCGTCCGCCAAGGGCGGACGATTCGACACTCCGCTCCGCGTAAAGTATTTTCGGCGACGTACACGCCGCCGCCGAAAATGATCAAAACTCATTTCGCGGCTGCGGCCGCGAAACTCCGCGAGGCTTCTTCGACAGGATGACCGCCCGGCTCTGGCCGGGCGGCTTTTCGTTGCCCGGCCGGTTTCCCACTGCACGCAGAGAGGGAAACTGGCTCTTTTCATCGCCGCGGATTTGAGTTATACTACTCGCAAATGAGTTTTTGAGGAGGCAGGACAGATGAAATACGTCCTCATAATAGGCGACGGCATGGCCGACGATCCCCTGGAGCAGCTGGGCGGGCACACCCCGCTCGAGGCCTGCGAAAAGCCATTTTTCGACTCGCTCTGCGCCCGGGGCGAGCTGGGCCTGGCCCAGACCATACCGGAGGGCTTCCCTCCCGGCAGCGACACGGCGATCATGGGCATTTTCGGCTGCGACCCGCGCAAATACTTCTCGGGCCGCGCGCCGCTGGAGCTGGCGGCCTCGGGCGGGGTCATGCCCGAGGGCGGCGCGGCCTACCGCTGCAACATGGTGAACCTCGGCGGCGACCCCGAGGGGCCCTTCGAGGAGAGGATAATGGTCTCACACAGCGCGGGCTCCATCGAGGGCGAGGAGTCGGACGAGCTCGTGACCTGGCTCTTTGCGCAGCCCGAATTCGCGGCGCTGGCGGAGGCGGCGAAGCTGACGGTTCGGCCCGGCTCGAGCTTCCGGCACCTGGCGGTGCAGGCGGACGCGGACATCGCGGGCATCGTGCTCGCGCCGCCGCACGACCACCTGAACGAAAAGATAGGCGCGCTGCTGCCCTCGGGCTGTGAGAACGCGAAGGCGCTGCTGGGGCTGATGCGCAAGGCCGCCGAGCTGCTGCCGGGGCATCCCGTGAACAAGAAGCGCGAGGCCGAGGGCAAGCTGCCCGCCAACTGCATCTGGTTCTGGGCCGAGGGCAAGGGCGCAAAGCTGCCGAACTTCGTGGAGCGTTTCGGCGCGGATGGCGGCGTCATCTCAGCCGTGCCGCTCTGCCACGGCATCGCCCGGCTGGTGGGGCTCGAGCCCATCAGCATACCCACCGCCACGGGCGAGTGGGACACCGACTATGAGGCCAAGACCGCCGCGGCGCTCGCGGTGCTCGAGGGGCACGACTTTGCGGCCATCCATCTCGAGGGCCCGGACGAGGCCACGCACAACCACGACCTCGAGCACAAGATATACAGCGTGGAGTGCCTCTCCGAGCGCGTGGCGAAGCCCCTGTGCGAGGCGCTCAGGCAGCGCGGCGAGGATTTCCGCCTGCTCATACTCTCCGACCACCGCACGTTCATGAAAAACGGCGCGCACGGCGCGACGCCGGTGCCGTACATGATCTACGACAGCCGCGAGCAGAGGCCCGGCTCCGGGCTGGGCTACACCGAGAAAAACGGCGAGGCGGGGCCCTTCCTCGGAAGCGGCGTCGAGCTGATGCCGAGGCTTTTCGAGCTGTGACGGGGCTCACGGTATATGCGCGGGCGAAGCTGAACCTCTCGCTGGACGTGCTCGGCAGGCGCGAGGACGGCTACCACGAGCTGCGCATGGTGATGCAGGAGGCGGAACTGGCCGACGAGGTGTATGTGGAGCTGCGCGAGCCGGGCTTTTACCGCGCGGAGACGAACCGCAGCTACATACCCTCGGACGAGCGCAACGTGGCGGTGAAGGCGGCGCGGGCCTTTTTCGGGCTGGCCGGGCTGGAGAGCGGCGTCTTCATACGCATAAAAAAGCGCATCCCCGTCTGCGCGGGCCTGGGCGGCGGCTCCTCAGACGCCGCGGCGGTGATCCGGGCCCTGAATGAGCTGACGGGCAAGCCCCTTGAAGAGGATGCTCTGTATGAGGCGGCGCAGGCGGCCGGTTCGGACGTGCCCTTCTGCCTTTTCGGCGGCACGGCCCTGGCAGAGGGCCGGGGCGAGCGGCTCACGCGGCTGCCCGGCCTGCCCAGGCTGCCCGTGGTCATCTGCATGCCGTATTTCAGCTGCTCCACGCCGGAGCTCTTCACCCGGCTGGACGGCCTGCGCACGCGCTGCCGGCCCGACACGGCCGGGCTCATCAGCGCCCTCAGCGCCGGGCAGCTGGAAGGCGTGGCGCGCAGGATGTACAATGTCTTCGAGGACGCGCTGGACCGGCGCCCGGCCCAGGCGGTGGGCGAGATAAAGCGCCTGCTGCTGGAAAACGGCGCCCTGGGCGCCGTGATGAGCGGCTCGGGCTCGGCGGTCTACGGCCTGTTCAGGGACGGTGACGCCGCCGAGCGCGCCGCGCAGCAGGCCAAGGGCTCCTGCCGCGAGGTCTTTTTGAGCTTCACGGTCTGAGCCCGGCGCGTCACTCGCCCACGAGGTGCACTACGGTCATCTCATGCCCCACGGCGGGCAGGAATTTCTCCACCAGCTCCTTCGTGAGCAGCTTCAGGCTGGAGGTGTTGATGCAGGGGTGGCAGCCGAAGTACTCCTCCTTGAGCACATCCTCGTCCACCAGCAGGCGCACCCGCCCGCCGGGGTCGTTTATGAGGCCCATGACCGAGGCCGAACCGGGCGAGGTGCCCAGCAGCTCCTCCATCTCCTCGCCCGAGCCGAAGGACAGCCGCGCCGAGTTTATCTGCGAGGAGAGCTCCTTCGTCTTGAAGGGCTTGTCCCCGGGCATCAGCAGCAGGTAGAAGCTCGTCCTCTGCCGGTTGCAGAGAAAGAGGTTCTTGCAGATGAGGACGCCCAGCACGGCGTCCACCAGCTCGCAGGCCTCCATATTCCCCGCGGGCATGTCCGGGTGGTCGGTGCGCCAGTAGCTCATGCCCAGCTTGTCCAGGAAATCATAGGTGCGTATCTCGCGCTCCAGCCGCCCGCTGCAGTCCAGCGGGCGGCCCTTGTATAATTCCATATCTATACCCCGCTTTCTGTCGGACCGGCTCAGACAAAGGGCCGGTCTATGTGCACCTTGGGGTGCGAATTGCTCCAGAGGCTGTGCACCAGCGTCTCAAGCTGAGCCTTCGCCTCCTCCTCCGTCAGACGGCTGTCGTTCGGCAGCACGGCGTCGAAGATGACGTTCGTATGCGTCGGGCCGTCCACTATGCGGAAGTCATGTATGCTCAGGCGCGGGTCTATGGCCTTCGCGGCCTCGGCCAGCTCGTCGCGCATGTGCGCGGTCTTGGTGCCGTCGGGGCTGACGGGGTCCATATGTATGACCGCCGCGCAGCCGAGCTTCGACTGCAGCTCATACTCGATCGTGTCTATGGCGTCGTGCAGCTCGAAGACGTCCCCGTCCCCGGGCACTTCGGCGTGCAGGGAGACCATGAGCCGCCCCGGGCCGTAGTCGTGCACTATGAGGTCGTGGATGTTCATGACCTCGGGATGCGCCAGCACAAGCTCGGAGATGTCCTGCACCAGCTGGGGATCGGGAGGGTTGCCCAGCAGCGGGCTGAGCGTCTCCTTCGCCGCGCGAAAGCCCGAGAAGATGATGAAGGCGGCCACCGCCGCGCCGCCCCAGCCGTCGGCGTTTATGTCGGCAAAGCGCGAGAGCAGCATGGAGATGAGCACGACGCCCGTGGCGATGCAGTCCGAGAGCGAATCCACCGCCGTGGCGGACATGCCGG
Source organism: uncultured Oscillospiraceae bacterium (assembly GCA_944387285.1). Taxonomy (GTDB): domain Bacteria; phylum Bacillota; class Clostridia; order Oscillospirales; family Oscillospiraceae; genus Scatomorpha. The sequence goes on from CALXEH010000040.1 coordinate 10,942, forward strand.
GGGAATTGATCTTCCGGCCGATGCCCCGGTTGTAGGCAAACATGTAGCCCTTCACGCAGATGGAGGCCACGAGCACCAGCATGGGCAGCAGCCCCGCGTCCACGGCCTCGGGGCTCTTGATCTTCTCTATCGACTCGAGCCCGAGCTGTACGCCCACGACGATTATGATGAGCGACACGGCCACGCCCGAGAGGTATTCTATCCGCCCGTGCCCGAAAGGATGCCCGGGGTCGGGCTTTTTCGCCGCCATGCGGAAGCCCAGCAGCGTTATGATGGACGAGCCCGCGTCCGAGAGGTTGTTGAAGGCGTCCGCCGTCATGGCTATGGAGCCGGACAGCTGCCCCGCCAGGTACTTGCCCAAAAAGAGCAGCACATTGAGCCCAATGCCGGTCAGCGAGCAGAGCATGCCGTAGGCGCGGCGGACAGCGGCGTCCGCCACGTTTTCACGGTCGCGTATGAACAGTCTTGCAAGCAGGCTAATCAAGTTCAAACCTCCAAAACAGGACGAAACGGCCCCGAACCGAGGCCGCTTCGCCTTTTTTGCTGAAATCGCCTCAATATTCCCCGCGCTCGATGCAGTCGGCGAGGGAGGCCAGCTCGGGAACCTCCAGGCTCTCGATCTCGCCGGCGTCGCAGGCAGCGGCGTAGCCGGGGTCTATGGGCAGCTTCGCCACCTGGCCTATGCCGAAGCGCTGCGCCGTCTCGTCTATGCGGCTCTCGCCGAAGACGCTGTGGCGCTTGCCGCAGTCAGGGCAGACGAAATAGCTCATGTTCTCCACGAGCCCGATGACGCGCTTATCCATGAGCCCCGCCATGTTCACGGCCTTCTCCACGATCATGCCCACGAGCTCCTGAGGGCTCGCCACGACGACTACGCCGTCCACGGGCAGGGACTGGAACACGGTCAGCGGCACGTCGCCCGTCCCGGGAGGCATATCCACGAACATGTAGTCCACGTCGTTCCAGATCACGTCCGTCCAGAACTGCTCCACCGCGCCGGCTATGACCGGGCCGCGCCAGACCACCGGGTCTGTCTCGCGGGGCAGCAGGACGTTCATGCTCATCATCTGTATGCCGCCGCGGCTCTCCACGGGCAGGATGAAGTTTTCACCGCCGCGCGCGCCCTCGTGCACGCCGAACATCTGCGGGATGGACGGGCCGGTGATGTCCGCGTCCAGCACGGCGGCCCTGTGGCCGCGCCGCTGCATCTCGCAGGCGAGCAGGCTCGTCACCAGGCTCTTGCCCACGCCGCCCTTGCCGCTCACGACGGCGATGACCCTGCCGACCGCCGAGCCCTCGTGCAGGGGCTTGAGGAAGCTCTGCTTGCGGCTCTCGCAGTTCTCTGCGCAGGAGGAACAATCGTGATTGCAGTTTTCGCTCATTATCTATACCTCTTTTGCAAATAATATTCTTGCTCAGTACATTATATCCCAACTTCGAATAAAGTCAACAGCCGAGCGCGGCTCTGGCCAGCAGGGGCCGCAGCCTTTCGTAAATGCCCTCAAAATCGGCGGCAGGCAGTGGGTTTTCGCCCAGGCCGCACTCCACGGTGTAGCCCGGCCGCCTGTAGTCCTGGATGAACCAGTCCTTGAAGCCCGCGTGGCCGGAGGCGTAGGGCGTATCCTCCAGCGCATAGCCCGAGGCCTCGGCCAGGGCCTCGCCGCAGGCCCTGGCGCCGGGCGGCTCGATGTCCAGGTACTTCCAATAGATCACCTCGCCCTGGGTGTGCAGCGCGATGACCATGTCCGGGTCCACGCGCTTTGTCAGCCTGTAGAGCGCGCGGCTCTCCGGCGCGCAGAGCGGGGCGCGGCCCACATAGTCGCGCGGGGCGGGCCGGTCGTAGCCCTGGGCGAACTTGATACGCCTGGCCTCCTGCCAGCCGGCGGGGAACTGGAGGTTCAGGTCCACGCCGCCGATGTTCGCCTTCCAGCCCGAGGGGAAGGGTATGCCGGGAAAGTTGGCCGCTATGCGCCCGGCGTTCTCGAAAAGCGGACCGGAGCCCAGCTCGCCCGTCACCAGGGCGGCGCCGTCCGGGTTCACGAGCGGCGCCAGCCAGAGCTTCACCTCGTCCGCGGCGCCCGGCCAGACGCCGGCGGCGAACTCCTCGGCAAAGCGCATGAGCAGGGGCGAGGTGATCCACTCGTTGGCGTGCTGCCCCGCGGCGATGAGCAGGCGCCGCCTGCCCCTGCCCAGCGAGAGCCAGTGCAGCGCCCGGCCCGAAACGCTTCTGCCGTAGAGCCCCGCAGCCCCGTACGCGCCCCGCGAGGCCGTCCTCAGCACCTGGCCCGCCAGCTGCCGGGGCGACCATTCCGTCAAATTTGTCATGGCATAATTTTCCTTTCGCTCAAACTTCCCTGTGTATAATGCTATCGCGCGTGAAAGGAAATGATTCATGAAAAAACCTCCTTTAATTTTCCCGGGCCGGAGCATAATGATAGAGCCGGGCGGCGCGGAGGATTTTCAAAAATTTTCTGTAAAGGCGCGGTGAAAAGAGCGGGGAGGAAAAAGGATGATAAGGACAAAGATATCAGGCCCTCGGGCGGCGTTCGCGCTGCTGCTTGCGGTTTCGCTGCTTGCGGCGCCGGCGCTGGCCGAGGGCACGCGGACGCTGGTGCCTGTGGGGCGCACGGTAGGCATAGAGGCTAGCACGCAGGGACTGCTGGTGGTCTCGCTCTCGGAGGTCGAGACGGCCGAGGGCAAGGCGAGCCCGGCTGCGGACAGCGGCATACAGCCCGGGGACCTGATAGTGCGGCTGGGCGGCGAGGAGGTCTCGACCTCGGCGGACTTTGCGAAGGCGGCCTCAGGGCTGGACGGCTCGCCCGTGGCGATACAGCTGATGCGCGCCGGGCAGCTCATACAGTATACGCTGACACCGGCCCTGTCCGCAGAGGACGGCTGCTGGAGGCTGGGGCTGTGGCTGCGCGACGGCATAGCGGGCATAGGCACCGTGACGTTCTACGACCCAGAGACGGGGCTTTTCGGGGCACTGGGGCACAGCATCAACGACGTGGATACGGGCGTGCTGCTGCCGCTGGGCGAGGGCTATATAACCTCGGCCACGGTGTCGGACGTAAAGAAGGGCGAGCGGGGCGAAGCCGGCGAGCTGCACGGGGCCTTTGACTCGGAGGAGAAGCTGGGCGAGGTGGACAAGAACACGTCCAGCGGCATTTTCGGGCGTGTCACCTGCGGTTTTGAGGGCGCGGCGATGCCCGTGGCAGAGGACTGCGAGATCGAGGACGGCCCCGCGACGATCCTGGCGAACGTTGCCGGCTGCGAGGTGCGCGAGTACACGGTGAACATCTCGCGGGCCCAGTCCGGCGGCCGGCTGACGGTAACGGTCACCGACCCCGAGCTGCTGGCCGCCACCGGAGGCATAGTTCAGGGGATGTCCGGCAGCCCGATAATCCAAAACGGCAAGCTGGCCGGCGCGGTGACGCATGTGCTGATCTCCGACCCCGCAAGGGGCTACGGCATAACGATAAGCTCCATGCTCAAAGCCGCCGAAGAGTCCCAAACCATGGCCATCGCAGCGTAAGGCTGTACAAGGGCGCTGCACGGCGGAGAGCAAAATACATCCCCCGAAAGCACTTTTCGGGGGATGTAAAGGGGTCGTGACAGGGATGCCCAGACTGAGGGCGGCTGAACTGGCTGGAGAAAGAGGTTAAACAGCCGTCGCCTGGCTCTCAGATATCCCTGACCTTGTCTATCTTTCCGCGGGTATCTTTGGGCAAACCGGTCTGCTCCGCCAAAACTATGTTGTCCAGCGCCTGCGACACGCATTTGCGGAAGGTGTCTATAGTGCCGGGAGAGGCGTGGGGCGTGGCGATGACATTTTTCAGGCCGAACAGCGGGATGACCCTGTTCACAGGCTCGTCCGCCCAGGTATCCATGCCTGCGCCGGCTATTATGCCTGTCGTCAGCGCGGTGTACAGGTCGTCCTCGTTGATGAGGTAACCCCTGTCGCAGTTGACGATGATGGCGCTGTTTTTCATCATCTTCATTTCCTTCATGGAGATCATGTTCCTGTTCTCTGGAACAAGAGGCACCATGATGGACAGGATATCGCACTGCTTGAGGACTTCATCCCTCGGCATATATGTGGCCCCATACTCCTCTTCGACCTCCGCGCTGGCGCGGTAGAGGTCGAAGTATATTATTTTGCAGTTGAAGCCTTTGACGCGCTTTGCGATCTCCCTGGCGATGTATCCGAAGCCTATGAAGCCTATGGTCTTGCCGTCCATCTCGTAGGACACGTCGCGGTATTTGAAGTTCGGCCACTCGCCGGCCTTCGTGTCTGCTTCAAGCTCGCGCAGATGACGGTAAAGGGCCAGTATTTGCAGCACCTCGAATTCCGCCACGGCAACGCCGTTGCCGCGGGGCACGATAGCCACAGGTATGCCCATTTCATCGGCGCAGTCAACGTCCACGTTATTTATGCCGACGCCAGTGCGCTGGATCATTTTCAGGCTCGTGGCGGCCTTTATTATGTCGGCGGTGACGCGGAAGGTGGTGTTTATGGTGTAATGGACCTTGGGAAGCGCCTCGCGCTTCTCTTCGTCGCTCATTTTGTCCCAGTACCAGATATTGAATCCCTCGGGGCGAAGTGCGTCCAGAACTTTTACATAGGCGTCAGGAGCCTTATCAAAATACAGAATATTTCTTTCCATTGCGTTCCTCCGTTTATCCGTTGCTATTATTCCTCCAGCGGCTCCAGATTCAGGAGCTTGCGCTGATTGTGACACATCACGCGGCGAAGAGTCTCGTCGGACATTCCCCGCTTCTGCATTTCTTCTATGAAAGCCGTAAGCCCCTGTACCGGGTTGGGCCGTCCTATCTGTCCCAGGTCGCTGGAGATGATGACCCTTTCTCCGCCCTTCTCTATCAGCTCATAGAGGTCGTCATAGGTCTGCTTATGTGAATATATGGTTGCCAGGATATGCTCAACGTAGAAGCCGGCGTCAGAGTAGGCGCGCATTTCGTCGATGCTGTGGTCTTTAAAAAACTCAGGATGCGTGACCACTACCTTTTTCACGCCGCGCCTGACCGCCTCATCCAGGAGCTTCGGTATTTCGTTGGCCGGGTTCAAATGCCCCGTGGCAAGGACTATGTCGGCGTCCGCTATTATGCCCAGTATGTCTGAGACGGCGGGCAGCAGGTTGCCGCAGCTGTCCAGTATGGTTTGGGGCGGATTGAACTTCAGCGGATATTTCGGCTTTGGCAGCGTGGATGTCGCAGCCGAGCTCATCTGGGCCGTGCGCTCCTTGTGGTAGGCAGAAGACAGGACGGGCATCCATACTACCTTGGTGTCATAGCCCACGGCGGCTTCGACCACAGCCGGATTCAGGCCTCCCTGCGTGTTGCCGAGTATGAGGCCGCCGTATACATTGAAGTTTTCGCCTTCTTTAACAAAATGCTTTTGAAGTATTTGTCCGATATTGCCGGAAGGAACGTGCTGATCCTTTATGACCATGGCCCTCATTCCGGCCTCCGCACACGCTCTCACGGCTTCAACGTGGTCTACACCACGGGCCACAAGAGCGGGCCCGCTGTGTACATGCATATCGCATGCGCCTTTCAATAGTTCTTCTGCTGTCATTCTCCTCCTCCGTTTCTGCCGTTAAGCGGCTGTGCAATTCGGCGCAAGCAGGCCATTCTTGCGCAAAACTGTATAAAAATGTGCTTTTCCCAACGCATTGGTTTATATAAATTATACTATTATATTGACATCGTACCAAGAGAATATAATCGTTTTATAATATCAAATGAATTGATATTTTCCTGTCAAACTCTCCCTGCCCGAGGTCAAACTTCATCCACACATGGCAGTGCCTGGGATGCGGGCGGCGACTTCAGCAGCCGGCGATACAGGTACACATGAAATGGTATGCTGAATAGGAACGTAGCTATATCGGCCGCTGCCTGTGACATCTGGAGGCCTAGCAGCTGGAAATTTGAGCTGAGTATCAGCAGGGCGGGGACATAGAATATCCCCTGCCTGCAGCACGACAGCAGGCTGGCCAGCCTTGAAAAGCCCAGGCACTGATAGAACTGGTTGACAAATGTCGAGTATCCGAGGAAGGGCATGGCGGCACAGTAAAAATACAGCGCGGTGGTGCCGATCTCAAGCACCTGTGCGTCGTCGTCCCGGAACCAGCCTATGACTGCGGGAGCTTCCAGCGCGAGGAGGGCCGTAGCTGCCAGGCAAAATGCAGTGCCCATCAGGCAGGCGGCATTGAAAGCGCCTTTGGTCCTCTTTATGTCCTTTGCGCCGTAGTTGTAGCCCGCAACAGGCTGGAAGCCCTGGCCTATGCCCAGCACAACGCTTCTGACCACAAGGTATATCTTGTTTGCAATCGTTATGGCGGCGACGGCTGCGTCACCGTATGTTTTCGCGCTATAGTTGAGCAGCGAAGATGCAAAGCACGCCAGGCCTTGCCGGCAGGCGGCCGGAAGTCCGGTCCTCAGTATAAGTATGTAATCCCCAAGGCTGCGGCTCAAAAGTTTTGGGGATATTTTTACGATGCTCAACCCGGTCTTGAAAGGATACATCAGCACGAGCAGGCTTACGACCTGGCCGGCCACGGTGGCTATCGCGGCACCCGAAATCCCCAGGCCAGCCGTGGTGATCAGCAGCGGGTCCAAGAACACATTCAGCACGGCGCCCGAGCACAGGCCTATGGTGGCGATGTGAGCCTTCCCCTGGTAGCGCAGGGTGTTGTTGTAAACAAAGGATACGCACAGGACGGGAGCTCCTACCAGCACATATTTTGCATAGCTCAGAGAGTACGGGAGCATCGACTCGGTGGAGCCCATTATCCGCACCATTGGCTCCAGGAACAGCAGCCCTGTTATCATTAGGGCCAGCGCAAAGATCAGCGCCAGCAGCACCCCGCTGGAAGCGGTCATATCAGCTTGCTCATCCTGCTGCGCTCCCAAACGCCGCGCCACTATGCTGCCGACACCCGTCCCGATGCCCATGCCTATCGCCTGTATGAGCGACATCAGAGAAAAAACCACACCTATTGCGGCAGCGGCGCTCTGACTGATATGGGCAACGAAATAGGTGTCGGCCATGTTGTACATCGACGTTACCAGCTGCGATACTATTGTAGGCAGGGCCTGCCTCGCGACCAATGACGTTATGGGGGTCTGCGTCATCAGAATATGCTCGTCCAGTCTTTGATCGTTCATTTCCCACTCCATAATGCGCGGCAAAAGGCACGCCGGAGCCAGGGGCTTAGTTTTTTACCTTGTCCTTGTCACGGTTGGATTTTGCCACTGAATCTAGATACAAAATGCAGCGCGTTGCTTCAGTACGGTTCTCGTCGTTTCTCACTATCATCACAGCGGTCAGGTCTTTGAGATAAACAGCCGCCATACGGTCCGTTTCCTCGACAGTGCGGATGTCGCGAAGTTTCATTTCGTTGTAAAATGTCGTGCCGGAGTATATGAGCTTGTCTTCCGTCACATCGACGGCAAACATGATGCTGTCAAAGCCGGCAAAAAGAGAGCGCGTATTTTTCCTGGCCATCAAATATATGAGCGGCGTAAATGTCACGATATACCGAAGCAGGAGTATGATCGAGATGAATATGGAGAAGAACACGAACGCCAGGGAATCAAACGAGCCAGCTGCGGAGTGATAAATCAGGAATGCGGCACCGGCGAGCTTGGCTATGGCCGTCAGATTCCATGCCGCGGGCGTGAGATAAGCCATGCGCGAGCTCCGGACGGAGTTGCGTATGAACTGCTTCTCGCTGCACTCGAATTCGACGCTGTAGCGGGCGTTTTCAGGGCGTTCCCATCCGTTCTCGGCGTAACCGCACAACACGCTTTCTTTTCTCGCTTCCGACAGCATATCCACGAAGCGCTCGTGCCCGCCGCAGCTCTCCAGGGCGGATAAGGGTATGATAAGCTGATGTACGGTCCGCTCCTTTGTGAAGTTTACTATCAGCATGCTGCCGAATACCTGCCATCCGGAGAAAAAGGCGCAGTCATACGAAAGGCGGCTCTTTCCGCAGGACAGGGTCAGCGTATCGTCTTTAAGGCTCAGGCGCTGGCGGCCCCAAAACTCGCTGCTGATCTTGCCTGCCTTCTCGCTCCTTTCCAGCTGCACGCGGGCGCGCAGCCCCGTACTCAGCTGATAGAAAAGCTGTACTGCGAATATGAGTGCGCTGAAGGCTATCAGCAGGGCCATGCGTCCGCCGCCTATATCGTGGATAACGATATTCACTGCCACAAGCACCGCCTGACCTACAGTCATGAACAAAAAGACCAGAATGTTTATGACGCTCATGCGGCGCTTTTTCAAAATGGCTGTGAGAAGCTGCAGGTATTCCTGCCGGCTTATGGTGAAGTTGATGTCCGCCATATCAGGACTCCCGGCCCTTGGATTTTATGCCCAGTTTCTTATAGATCATATCCCTGCGATCCTCGGAGACCCCCTGCGCCTCCCCGTACAGGCTGTTGCCGTGGGCATCCATGGATACGAACAGGGGCCCGTAGGAGGTGACGTTGAGCTTCAGCATGTTGTCCGCCCAGCTTTTATGGCTCTCGGGCCAGTATTCCTTCTCGAGCCTGTCCACCTTGCAGGTGTATATAGCCGAACAGCCGCCCGCCAGAGCCAGATAGACGCAGCCGCACTCGCGCATCGCGTCGAGAGTGGCCCTGTCCATGCCGCCCTTGCCCAGGATCGCGCGTATACCCAGCTTGCGGATGAGATCAGGGGTGAAGGAATTGAACTTCGAGCTTGTGGTAGTGCCGATGGCCCTGAAATCGTAGCTGCCATCTTCACGCCGCTTGAAAAACGTGCCGGTGTGATATATGGCCGCGCCTTCGAGCTCCATGGGCAGCGACTCGCCGGCGGCCTTCATGTCCAGCAGCCGCGTGAAGTGGTCGTAATACATCATGGTATAGAGATCGCCGGTAATATAGACGATATCGTCTATAGCCAGATCCTCAATGTCTTCCCGCTTCAGCGGGGTCGTAAGATATACAGTTTTGGACATATCAACACCTCAGCAAGATACCTGCTCGACCCGGCCGTCAGCGTATACCAGACAGCGGGCCTTGCGTCCGGGCCAGCAGTTGACGTTGACCGCTATCGGCAGCCAGGGCTTATGCGAGCCGGATGTCTCAATGTTCACGCCGAGCACTGTCGTGTCCCCGCCGACGCCCATTACGCCGATGTTGCTCATGTTCAGCGCCTCAAACAGTTCCTCCTCCAGCTTTGCCAGATCTTCGCGCGGATTCCGCCTGTCTATTGGGCGGCAGGACGCTGCTGTTGCGAGCCGCGCCACTTCCTCCAGCGGGCCGCCGATACCAACGCCCACTATCAGCGGCGGGCAGGGGTTGGAGCCGGCGCGCAGCACGGAATCCACGACGAATCTCTTCACGCCCTCAACGCCTTCAGAAGGCGGCAGGAAAGTCAGCGTGCCCCAATAACCGGAGCCGGCGCCTTTGGGCATGGCGGTTATCTCCATGTGATCCATGCCCTCTTCGAGCTCGTAATGCAAAAGCGGCACATTGTTGCCGGTGTTGTCGCATCTGTCTTCACGGGTCAGCGGGTCTACCACCATGGGCCGCATCGGGAACTCACCCATTGTGAGCTCGTGCAGGGCCTCGTCGAACGCCTCCCGCAGGCTGCCTCGGTAGGGGAAGCCAAGGGAAGTCTTTATGAAGAAGGTGGGAACACCGGTGTCCTGGCAGATAACGCTGTGGTTCTTTGTGGCGGTGCGGGCGTTTTCTATGATTATATCCAGGTAATTTTTCGCCCTCGGATTTGTTTCGACCTCCCTCGCATGTTCGAGGCCGGCCAGTATGTCAGGCTGTATCTCCGTCAGGGAGCGTATCCATACGGCCTTGATCGCTTTCTTGAGGTCGTCTTTGGTCAGTTCGGTCATATTATCCCCCATTACAGCCGGCGGCAAGCTGCTCGCTGGCTGTTTAAATAAATGAGATCATATAAGAAATAAACTGAGAGGTCATCTCAGTTTATTTCTTATCTTGCGGCGCCGTATCAGTTTTCAGCGCCGTCCGCGCTCTTTTTCTTTTTGGAAGGCAGTATGTCACGCACAGCGACAAACACTATGGAGCCCAGGGAGATGAGCAGGAAAGCCAGGCAGATCGGCTTCTGAACGAAGATCGAGTAGCTGCCCTGGGATATGACCAGAGCCCTGCGGAAGTTCGTCTCGATGGTGGAGCCGAGGATTATGCCCAGCAGGGCAGGAGCCGCAGGAATGTCGCTGAGGGAGAACAGGAAGCCCACAATGCCCATAACGACCGCCGTCTGCACGTCGAATATCTTGTTGCCGGAGGCGAAAGAGCCGACGAAGCAGAGCACCATCACGCAGGGCAGGAGGATGTTGTTGGGTATCTTGATGATGTGCATGAATACCCTGGTGCCCAGAAGGCCGAGGACGACCATCAGCACATTGCATATGAGCAGCATCGTGTAGATGCCCGTTACAACGTCGGGGCTGTTCTGGAAGAGCAGCGGGCCGGGCGTAAGTCCCTGTATGGTAAGCGCGCCCATGAGAACGGCAGTGATGGTGTCGCCAGGGACGCCCAGGGTAAGCAGCGGGACCAACGCGCCGCCTGTGACACCGTTGTTGGCGCTCTCGGCAGCGAACACGCCGGCATACTCGCCGGTTCCGAAACGTTCCGGATGCTTGGAGGCCCTGCGCGCCTCGTTGTAGGCGAGGAAGGCCGCTATGCCGCCGCCGGTGGCCGGCACGATGCCGATGAAGGTACCAATGATGGACGAGCGGAGCATGTTGGGTATGTTCTTTTTAACTTCCTTCATAGGCACCAGCTTGCGCGAGACCTCGGTGGCTTCTATCTCATAGTGGTTGACAGAGTCAACCGCCTTGGAGAAGACCTCAGTCAGGGCGAAGAGGCCGATGAGGGCAGAGACGGTCTGTATGCCGCCCAGCATGGAGCTGGTATAGGCGAAACGGCTCATGCCGCCTATCTGGTCCACACCTATCGTGCTGACGACAAGGCCGACGCCGCAGGAGAAGATGCCCTTGCTTATGCTCTTGGAGCAGAAGCTGGCCACCATGCTCAGACCGAAAATACCGATCGCGAAGTACTCGGCAGGGCCGAATGCCAGCGCGACTTTGGCTATCTGGCCAGCAAGGCAGATGAGTATGATGTTGGAGACGATGCCGCCGAAGCCAGAGGCGATGACTGCGGTGGACAGAGCCTCGGAAGCGTGGCCGCTGCGTGCGAGCGGATAGCCGTCAAGCACTGTGGCGACGGCCTGAGGAGTGCCGGGGGTCCTGATGAGTATAGCAGAAATTGAGCCGCCGTACGTGCCGCCGACATACACGCCGAGCAGCAGGGCGAACGAGGGTATCGGGGCCATGCTGAAGGTTATGGGCAGGAGCAGCGCCACGCCCATCGTGGGCGTAAGCCCGGGCAGAGCACCGATGACGATACCGGCGGTCACGCCCAGAAAGCAGATGAGGAAGTTGCTTAAGGTAAGGATCTCAGCCATTGAAAGCATAGTCTCTGTCCCTCCTTTTTAAAACAGTTCGGCCACATAGCCAAGTACGCCGGCCGGAAGGTTCGTCTGCATCACATAGTAGAACAGCAGGTAGAGAAGCACAGAGAGCGCAACGCTCACCAAGGCCATGAGCCACCACTTGCGGTTGCCGAAGATAATCATCAGCACGAAGAGCGCCAGGGTGGAAGAAACTATATACCCAAGGGGCTCGAACAGAAGGGCATAGACTATGCAGTCGAGTATCGCCAGAAGGCCGCGGGTATAAGCGGTCTTCTCCTTCTTGGACAGGGGCGCACGAACTTCAGGCTTGACAATGGCCTTGATAAGCATGACGACCGAACAGACGATCATCACTATGGCCACCACGGTGGGGAAAAACGCAGCCGATACGAGACCAGCCAAGCAAAGTCAAGGACAGAATAAAACTTTGCTCACTCCGAAAAGTGCATAACAACCAGGCTCACGGCGAAAGCTGTGAGCCTGAACGCATATTGTTGTCTTACGCCGCAGCGAGCAGCGCCATATGCTCCTG
>CALXEH010000041.1 GCA_944387285.1 uncultured Oscillospiraceae bacterium
GGTGGGGCCGGGGGGGCCAGCGGGGCCGGTGCCGCGCGGGCCGGTAGCGCCCGTCGCACCTGTCGGGCCCGTGGGGCCGGTCGGGCCAGTCGGGCCCGTGCCGCTCGGGCCGGTCGGGCCGGTAGCGCCTTCCGCACCTGTCGGGCCTGTGGGGCCGGTCGGGCCAGTCGGGCCCGTGCCGCTCGGTCCGGTGGCGCCCGTCGCACCTGTCGGGCCGGTGGGGCCGGTGGGGCCTGTCGGGCCCGTGCCGCTCGGGCCGGTGGCGCCCGTCGCACCTGTCGGGCCGGTGGGGCCGGTGGGGCCTGTCGGGCCGGTACCGCTCGGGCCGGTAGCGCCTGTCGCGCCGGTCGGGCCCGTGGGGCCGGTCGGGCCTGTCGGGCCCGTGCCGCTCGGGCCGGTAGCGCCCGTCGCGCCTGTTGCGCCGGTGGCTCCGGTGGGGCCTGTCGGGCCGGTCGGGCCAGTCGGGCCTACGGCTCCGGTCGCGCCGGTCGGGCCGGTGACGGTCACGAGCGTGAAGTCCGGCGAACTGCCCGGCAAACCGCTAGGATTGTTCGTATTTACGTCGTACAGGGCCCCGCTGTAATATACAAGGTCGCCTATCGAGTAGGGCGTGCCGGGGACAAACTGCTCTATGGTATCAATGCCCGCGCCGGTGGCGCCCGTCGGGCCCGTGGGGCCGGTCGGGCCAGTTGCACCGGTGGGGCCGGTGGGCCCTGTCGCACCCGTAGCACCTGTAGCGCCCGTGGGCCCGGTGGGGCCGCTTACGCAGCAGACATGGCCGCAGCCGCGGGTGTTGTTGCAGTCGCGATCGCAGGGCTTTATCACGTTCATCTCGCAGCACTCGAGCTTCTCGCGCCAGTCTGAGTCGTTGCACTTGTGCATATACTTGCTCCCTTCACCATGGTTTCTAGGAAAATACGGCACCGTCTTCGTGCCTGTATCATTGTATGCACCCGCGCTTTTCTTGTGACGGCGCGCACGCAGCTCACTCCAGCCAGAACACCTCCGCTGTTTCGGCCCCGAGCGCCGCGCATATCCTCAGTGCCAGCTTGAGCGAGGGGTTATACCGCCCGCGCTCGAGGTTCACGATCGTCTCGCGCCGCACCCCGACGGCCTCGGCCAGTTCCTGCTGCGTCAGGCCGAGGCGCTCTCGGTGTTCGGCTATGCGGTTTTTGAGCAGTACCTCGTCTTCCATCACTTCACCCTGTCGTAGTACCAAAACATCACCAGCCGCGCGACGAACACGAGCAGCAGCCACAAGCATATGAATGTCAAAAAGTACACCGCCGCCATCTCGCCCCGCATGGCCGGCACAAGCCCGAAAGCAAGGCAAATGCCCAGCGCAAAGAACTCCCATGACCGCAGGAGCATCGTGTCTATCTTCCCGAGCAGCGCCTTGACCATCTCATCCTCGTTGTGCTTTATCGCCGCGTGGTTTCTGACGACCACCACAAGCAGCACAACGACAAAAATATAATACAGGTACCGCAGCCAGACCGTGTCGAGCTCCAAAAAGCCCTTCAACACCAGTATAAGCGTGAGATAAAGCGCGACCACAATGTCGCTCACCAGGCCGACATACACGGTCTTCACGCCGAACGCCCCCTTGCTCCAAAGTGCGATGTGCGAAATATACCACATCGCCTGAGTACAGTATACCCGACGCCCGCGCGGCGCGTCAATTGGCAGATGTGCGAAATATACCACATTGAGTGCAGCAGATGGACGAAAAAAGCAGCCGCCCGCCGGGCGGCTGCTTTAACTGTTGTGATGTCAGATCTCGTACCAGCGGATCTCGTTGGCGTCGAGGCTCAGGTCGAAGCTCGAGCCGTCGCCGGTGTAGACTGTGGTGCTCTGCGGCTCGTAGGTGTTGTTCACGACGCAGTACTTGCCGTTCTTCACGAAGGCGTGCACCTCGACGTTGAAGTTCGTGGAGAACCACTTATTCAGCTCGCCCTCGTCGTGCGCGGCCCAGAGGATGGCGCGGTAGAGCAGGCGGCTGTTCTCGAAGCTGTAGGGCAGGCCACTGATGTACACGCCGCGGCCCTCGCCGTAGCCGTTCGCCGCGAGCTGTACCTCCTTCTCGCGCTGGACGAGTATCTCCGTCCCCGGCAGGGCGTACATGCTCTTCTTGCCCTCGCCGAAGTCCACGGGCTTGGTGCAGTCCGCGAGTATGAAGTGGCCCGGGTGCTCGTCCCAGTTGTACTTGTCGTAGCCGAGGGTGAAGCCGGTCTCCTTCTCGACGCCGAGCACCTGCGCAAGCTGGATGAACCTGCCCTGGTACTGGTGCCCGCTGGGCTCGCCGACGCCGATGAGGCCGCCGCCGTTCCACACGAAGGACTTGATGGCCGAGCTGATCTCCGGGTCTTCCCAGACAGCGCCGCCGGTATGGGCCGTGTCGCCGTCGCCGACGTTGATGATGACGTCGATGCCCTTCAGGCAGGCCGGGTCGGCCTTGATGTCGTCAAAGCTGATGAACTTCACGTCGAACGGCGCGCCGGAGAGCGCCTCGATGACGCCGGCGTAGCTGTAGTTCTGCTTCTGGTAGAGCGCGTGGTGCACCATGTGGCAGCCCCACGAACGCGCCTTGCCCCAACTGTTGAGCACCGCGACGGTCTTCACGCAGTAGGGCGTCGTGCCCTTGATGTTCACATACAGCTGCCTGAACTCGTCGCAGACGGACTGGACGTAGTCCAGAAACTCCGGGAACTCGCAGGCGAGCTTGAGGTAGCCGCCGTAGCCGATGCGGTCAATGGGCTTGCGCAGGATCGCGCGGCGGGCGGTCACCCAATTCTCCTTTGCCTCGCGCACGGGGTCTCCGCCCTCGTGGAAGGTGTCGGGGAAGAAGTAGGGAAGGAAGCGGCCCTCGGTGTACTTGACGCCGGGAATGTCCGAGATGAGGCGGAGCGTAGAGCCGTTGCCCACGCTGCCGACCACGGCGTCGAGGCCGATGGTCTTGAACTCGTCCATGTACGGCTCAGTGCCTATCCAGTGGTCGCCGAGGAACATCATGGCCTCTTTGCCCAGCTCGTGGGTGATGTCGACCATTTCCTTGGCGAGCTTGGCGACCTCGCGGCGCTGGAAGGCCATGAAGTCCTTGAACTCCTTCGACGGCACGCGGTACTGGTTGTTGTAGTAGCCCTGGTCGATGATATACTCGGGCCTGAACTTATAGCCCACTTCCCTCTCGAACTGCTCGAGGATATACGGGCTGACGCTGGCGGAATAGCCGTACCAGTCAACGTACTTCTCGCGCTTGAGCTCGTCGAACACCAGCGTGAACTGGTGGAAGAAGGTGGTGTAGCGGATGACGTTCACATAGGGGTGCTCGGCGATGAACTTGCGCAGCCGCTCCATGGTGAACTTGTGGGTCTTGGGCTGCCTGACGTCGAAGGTGATCTGGTGCTCGAAGTTCGTCCAGCCGTTGGTCACGGCGTTGTACATGTGCACCGGGTCCCAGATGAGGTAGGCGAGGAAGCTGACGGAGTAGTCGTGGAAGGGCGTCGGCCCGGCGATGACGACGCAGCCGTCGGCCTCGTCGTAGCTCCACTTGTCCGCCGCGAGGGGCTCGCCCAGCGTGCGGTCCATGACCTCCCACCAGCGCTTTATATCGTCGCGGGTGTTGACCTCCATGAGCTCGCGGCTCACGCCCTTCATGAGCTCTATCCTCAGCTCGCCCTCGTGCGCCGTGACGAAGCCCGTGCTGATGTAGCACTGCTGCACCTCGTCCGGGTTGGCCTTCGCCCAGGCGTTGTCCTTGCGGGTGGTGTAGTAGGTCGAGTACACCTTCGCGTCCACGCTCTTGAGCTCCTCGGGGTAGTCGGTGCCGTCGCAGTCGCGTATGGCGTCCGCGCCCCAGCGGCGGAGCAGCTCCATGGTCTCAGGCACAACATCAACGTCCGTCGGGATGGTGACGCGGCCTCTTTTGAGTTCACTTTCGCTCATTATGATCTCCTTTGTTATTTCTTCGGGTCTTCAAAGGGCTTGTTGTAGAGCAGCAGAGCGGTCAGAATGAATATCACTCCGACTATCATGATGATGAGCCCGGACATTTGGCTTGTCAGCGTCCAGCCGTAGATGACGAGCGCCAGACCGCCGATGGAGAATATCAGCATCAGCAGCGCGCGCAGGCCCATGTGTTCTTTCCAGAATCTCATATCCGCACCTTAACCTTTCAGACCGCCGACGGTCATGCCCTGGATGAGCTTCTTCTGTACGCAGATGTAGAGTATCAGCGTCGGCAGCATGACCAGGACGAGGCCGGCGTACTGCGGGCCGTAGTCCGCCGCCGACTGCTGCGCCTGCATCAGGTTCAGCAGGCCGACAGGCAGCGTCTTCGGGCCGTTCGCCGAGCTCATGAGGGTCATGGAGATGATGTACTCATTCCAGAAGGAGAGGAAGTTGAACAGGATGATGGTCACTATCGAGGGCTGGGCCATGGGGAAGATGATGCTTATCATCGTGCGGCCATAGCCCGCGCCGTCTATATACGCGGCCTCCTCATAGTCGTGCGCCAGCGTCGCAAAATAGCCCGAGAGCAGGTAGATGGTGAAAGGCAGCGCTGTCGCAGCGTAGACTATCGAGAGCACCACGATATTGTTGAGCAGGAAACCGTTTCCGAAGACGTTCTTCAGCCAGGTGTCGCCGTCGCGCAGCATGAGGAAGATGGGCACGACGATGTAGTTCACGTTGATGAACAGGCCCGCCATGAACATCGTGTTCAAAAACTTGCTAGTGACAAACTTGAACCTGGACAGGCAGTAGCTGGCGGGCAGCGCCACGACCAGCAGTATCACCAGCGACAGCGCCGTCACGATGACGGAGTTGAGCATATAGTCGCCCATGCTGGCCTTGGTCCAGGCATCCACGAAGTTCTGCCAGTAAAAGCCCGCGGGCAGCGCCCAGGGGTTGCCGTAGAACTCGCTGTTCTCCTTGATGGAGGCCATGAACACCCATGCCACGGGGACGACTATGCTGACTGCCAGGAGAATGAGGACGAGGTAAATGAAAAACTTGTAGAGCTTCTCACCGGAATTGCTGTTCTTCTTCAGGCTTTTAGTAGCTTCCATTATGACGTCCTCCTTTCTCAGAATTCAAGCGGCGTGCGCTTCGTGACCTTGTTCACCAGAGCCGAGAGGATGAAGGAGAACAGGAATATCACGACGCCGATGGCCATGGAGTAGCCGTAGAGGCCGGCGTCCTTCTGGCCGTACATATAGGACAGCGCGACCTCGGATGCGCCGTTGGGGCCGCCGCTGGTCATGGCCTTGACGAACAGGAAGGCCATGTTTATCGTCGAGATTATGAAGAAGGTCAGGGTCGTGCGGATGTTCGTCCAGATGAGCGGGATGGTTATCTGGAAGAACTGCTTCACCCTGCCAGCACCGTCGAGGCCCGCAGACTCGTACAGGCTCTGCGGCACGGCGGCCATGGAGGCCATGTACATGACCATGTAGTAGCCTATCGCCTGCCACACCATTGCGATTATGAGGCTCAACATGACCAGATTCTCGCCCTTCCAGAGCGTCGTGACCTGATGACCGGCAAACAGCGAGAGGATGCTGTTGAGCATGCCGTTCTCCGGCTTGTAGATGGCGGAGAATATGCCCGAAATGACGACGATGGACAGAATGTTCGGTATGTAGAAGATAACGCGCAGCAGCTCCTTGCCCCTTACCTTCTCGCGGGTCAGGATGCCCGCAAACACCAGGGCAAAGGCAAAGGTGATGATGGTGACCACCACGATGAGAAGTATCGTGTTCTGCATCGCGCGGATGAAGTATGCGTCGCTCACAAGCGACTTGAAGTTGTTGAAGCCGACAAAGGTCTCCGTCGGAGAGTATGCGCCCCTCTCGAACAGGGACATACGGAAGACGTTCAGCGTGGGATAGACCATGAATATCAGGAAGAGTATGACTGCCGGGGCCACGCACAGCACAATGAAGCGGCTGCGCGCCTTGTTCTTTTCCACGTGCTCAGCTCCTTTCCGAGCGGAATGATACATTAAAACTCTCTTTTTGCGTTCCCGCATTTGTCAAGGGGGACGATGAGCCGAAGCTCAGCGTCCCCCAAAACATCAGGGTGTTATGTACTTATCAGCTGCTTCAGCTGAGGTTGGCGCGCATCTGGTCGCTGGCGCTCTTGAGGTTGGTGATGTAGTCGTCCATGGTCTGGGTGCCGGAGACGAGGCTGTTGAACGGGTCGAAGAAGACCTCGGCGGCAGTGTTCAGGCCGGCGACGGACTTGAAGGAGGCGAAGGTGCCCAGAGCGGCCTTCGCGCCGTTCTCGTACACGCTGTAGTAGACGCCATTGTCGCCGGAGAGGTTGTCAACGATGCCCTCGATGGGCTGCACGCCGCTGCCCTTGGCAAAGATCTCAGCCGCAACGTCGCTGTACAGGAAGGAGAGGAACTGCTTGGCAGCGTCGATGTGCTCGGCGCCGGCCGGGATCCAGGCCTGCTCAAAGAAGGTGTAGCTGTAGCGGTCGCCGCCCTCGGTGATGGCCGGCAGCGGGATCATGCCCCACTCGAAGCCCTCAGCCCTCGGAGCCTCGGCCATCTCGCCGATGACCCAGTTGCCGTTGGGCATGAAGATGGCCTTGTTGTCAAGGACGAGCTGCTGGTTCATGGTGAAGTCCTGATTGTTGGCCTGAGCCGGGGTGATCGGGTTGGTGTAGGAGGCGAGCTTCTCAAGGATGTCGAAGCAGGCCTGGGCTTCCTCGGTGTCCCAGATGCCCTCGGCGTAGTGGGTGGCGTCGTAGAAGAACTGGTCGCCGCCCGCCTCGTAGAGCAGGGCGTAGAAGAAGGCGTCAAAGTAGCCGGTGGTCGGGTAGGTGAACAGGTAGATGCCCTCCTCAAGGGCCTTGTCGCCGAGCTCCCACATCTCGTCCCAGGTGGTGGGGACTTCCCAGCCCTTTTCCTCAAGCAGGCCGGCGTTGTAGAACAGGCCGCAGGGGCCGTAGAACATCGGAGCAAGGTAGGTCTTGCCGTCGGAGTAGGGGTTGGTGCCCGAGCTGTCGTTCACAAAGCCCTCGATGAGCTTGTCGCCAACGGTGACGTCCTCGCCGGGGACGGTCATGGACAGCACGTCGGTGATCTCAGCGATGTTCTTGTCCTTGATAAACTGCTCGGTCAGGCCGGCGGGACGGCCGGTGGCCAGGTGGATGACGTCGGGATACTCGCCGCCCTGCATCGCGGGGCCGATGACGTCCTCAAGGTTCATCTCGACAACGAGCTCGACCTTGATGCCGGTCTCAGCCGTGAACGCATCGCAGACTTCCTGCCACATGCCGGGATAGTTGTTCTCATAGGCAGACTGCAGGGCCGCAACGGAGATGGTCACGTCGGAGGCAGGGGTGTTCTCGCCGCCGTCGTCCGGGGTGGTGACGTCGCCGCCGTCGTCCGCGGGAGGCTCAGTCGGGTCCGCAGCAGGAGTGCCGCAGGCAGACAGCACGCCCAGCGCGAGCATGAACACGAGAACGAGCGCAAGGAGTTTCTTCATTTTCATTCCTCTTTTCATAAATTTGGGGTATCGCTTACATAAAAAACACTATGGATGGCGTTTCCATCCCTCTTGCACTAAGTATAATCTTTCCTGATTTTGATTCAATCAAATTATTGCTCTATTTTTTATACTTCTTGCTCTTTGCTGCGATTTATACAGCAAGGTCTAAAATGGCTTTGCGAAATTGTGCACAATGCACGAATCGTTCAAATGACGTCTGATTATCTGTTCAACCGCCCGCGCTGCCTGTTGCGCAGAGCCGCGCCTTATATTATAATTGGGCTCAAAATATCGGCGCAAGATTTCTAAAGTCAGGAGGCGGAGGGCCTGAGCACCAAGAGGTACAACATTGTTGACATAGGCGACAGCCTCATAGACCGCAGGCGGGTCAAGCTGCTCTACGTCAGCACGGCCAAGTACGGCGGCGACTGGCACAGCATGCTGCACACCCACGGCTGCACCGAGGTCTTCTACGTCGTCGGCGGCTCCGGCAAGTTCAACATCGAGGGCGAGCTGGTGCCGGTCAAGACCGACGACATGGTCATCGTGAACCCGAACGTCGAGCACACTGAGGTCAGCTACAACCGGCGGCCGCTGGAATACATCGTCCTCGGCGTGGAGGGGCTGGAGTATTCGGCGCAGGAGGATGCGGATGACCGCTGGTTCATGGTGAACCTCCAGGCCGAGCGCGACCTGCTGCTGCACGCCCTGCGCGAGATGCTCAGGGAGATCGAGCTCAAGGCCCCGGGCTACGAGCTCATCTGCCAGGATCTGCTCGAGGTGCTTATCCTGCGCCTGATGCGCCACGCGGGACTCAGCTTCCTGCCCAGCGGCGCCGAACACCGGCGGCCCAGCCGGCAGCCCAGCAAGGAATGTGCCGCCGTCCGCAGGTACATCGACAACCACTTCAAGGAGAACATCACCCTCGACCTGCTCAGCGAGCTCATCCACGTCAACAAATACTACATGGTGCACTCCTTCACCCGCGAATACGGAACCTCGCCCATCAACTACCTCATCAACCGCCGCATCGAGGAGAGCAAGGTGCTGCTGGCCGGCACGGACCACTCGCTCAGCCAGATCTCGCACATGCTGGGCTTTTCCTCGCCCAGCTATTTCAGCCAGCGCTTCAAAAAGGCTGCGGGCATCTCGCCCATGGAGTACAGAAAGTCCGAGAAAATAAACTAAAGGCCGCCAAAAGGCGGCCTTTTTTGGTCTTTCCCGTATTTCAGTGTATGAACATCGCGTCGCCGAAGGAGAAGAACCTGTAGCGCCGCTCCACGGCCTCCTTATACGCCGCCAGGACGTTTTCACGGCCCGCCAGCGCCGAGACCAGCATGATGAGCGTGCTCTCCGGCAGGTGGAAGTTGGTCACCAGGGCGTCCAGGCACTTGAAGCGGTAGCCCGGATAGATGAAGATGTTCGTCCAGCCCGATTTGGCGTCCATCGTGCCGTCCTCGTTGGCGAAGCTCTCCACCGTGCGGCAGGAGGTCGTGCCCACGCAGACCACGCGCCCGCCGCTTCGTTTCGTTTCTGTTATTATCCGCGCCGTCTCCTCCGGCACGATGCAGAACTCCGAGTGCATCTCGTGCTCCTCGATGTCCTCCGCCTTCACGGGCCTGAAGGTGCCGAGGCCCACATGCAGCGTCACAAAGCACTCGCGCACGCCCATGTCCGCTATCCGGGCCAGCAGCTCCTTGGTAAAGTGCAGGCCAGCCGTCGGCGCGGCGGCGCTGCCCAGCTCCTTGGAGTACACGGTCTGGTAGCGCTCCCCGTCCTCGAGCTCGGTCTTTATATACGGCGGCAGGGGCATTTTGCCCAGGCGCTCCAGCACCTCGAGGAAGATGCCCTCGTAGCTGAACTGCACTATCCGGTTGCCGCCCTCGGTGGTCTCGAGTATCTCGGCCTCGAGCTCGCCCTCGCCGAAGTACACCTTCGCGCCCGGGCGGAGCTTCCGGCCCGGTCTGGCGAGGCACTCCCACTTCCCTGCGCCCAGATCGCGCAGGAGCAGCAGCTCCGCCGCGCCGCCGGTCTCGCGCGCGCCCAGCAGCCTCGCCGGCAGCACGCGCGAGTCGTTCATCACCAGGCAGTCGCCCGGCCGCAGCAGCTCCGGCAGCTCCGAGAACACCCGGTGTTCCCTCGCGCCGCTGACCTTGTCCAGGCACAGCAGCCGCGAGGCGTCACGCCGCTCCAGCGGCGTCTGCGCGATGAGCTCCTCGGGCAGGTCAAAGTAAAAATCCGATGTCTTCATGCGCCGCCTCAGTTCGAATAGCTGCCCTGGGCGAGGGTGATGCCGGTGTAGTAGAAGTTCACTATCTGGTCGTAGGTGAAGCCGTAGGTATCCGCCATGGCGTAGGCGCCGAACTGGCTCATGCCCAGGCTGTGGCCCCAGCCGCTGCCCGTGAAGGTGATGCTGTCCGAATTCTCCGTTATCTCGAAGGAAATGCTGTCCAGCCCCAGGTAGGAGACGCAGAAGCTGTAGCAGCTGCTGCCGGAGAATGTCGCCGTGCGCCCGTTGGCGTCGGTAAACTTCAGGCCTATGACGTTGCCGGTGTCGGAGTAGCTTATCTCGACATCCTGCACCTCGCCGATGGAGAAGCCGTGCACGTTGGCCTTCTGCGCGATGACGCTGCGCGAGATGGTGTACTCCCAGCTGCTGTGGCCGTTTATGCCGGCCGCCGCGGCCTCGAAGCTGTCCACCTTGCCGCGCAGGTAGCCCACGGCGCTGCCCGTGACGTTCTCGCTGTCCTCGGTCGCGCCGCCGTCCGACGAGCAGTACATCGCCGATATGAGCGAGCCGTTATAGAGTATGTACTGCCCCGCAGTCGCGTCCACCGCCGCGTCCGAGCTCGAATTCGCGCCGAGCGTGCCGCGGTAGACCTGGCAGTAGGTGTCGTTCGTCACGTCAAAGCCGTAGCTCGAGTAGCTGCCGAAGTGGCTGGCGACGTAGGTACGCGCGCAGAGCGCCTGGGCCTTCAGCGCCTCGACCGGCCAACTGGCGCTCATTTCGTAGGGGATGACGCCCTTGACGTAGTCCTCTATGTCCAGCACGTTTATGACCGTCAGCTGCTCGCCGCCGTTGCGGCGGTAGACGAAGTCGCCGTAGTATTTCTGGTTCTTGAACCAGGTCAGGGCCTTGCCGTTGCTGCTCTGCGGGCTGACGGCCAGGTCGTACTCGCTGCCGCAGTCGAACTCAAAGAGCATCTTGCCGTCGGAACTGCGCACCACCGCCACGCAGCGGTTCGAGGCGGAAAAGGCCGTGCCGCCGCAGCCGAGCTGGCCTATCGCCACCTCCGCGAGCTTCTGCGACTCGTACTTGCCCACCAGCACGCGGTAGACGCCGTTGTAATAGGCCGGGAAGCCCTCCTGGTACATCGACGCCGCCGCCGCGGCCTCGCCAAAGCTGGAATAGCTGCCGTCGAGCAGGATGTGGTAGCAGCCGATGACATAGCCGCTGTCTATCGTGGTGTTGGTGTCCATGACCATGGTGATGGCCGTCTCGGTCGTGCAGCCGACCTCGACAAAGCTGCGCTCGGAGTCGTAATAGCCGAACCGGTAGCCGCTGCCGACCGCGTTTTCGAGGTTGGCATGGTCAAGCGAGCTGTCCCGGCTGCCGACGTCGTAGTAGAGCGCGACCTTGACCTTGGAATACGGCAGGGTGACGCTGCCGGTGACGGACAGGTGTCCCGGCGTGGGCGAGACCTCGTCCCTGCCCGGGCGCTCGCTGCTGCCGTTCGAGCTGCCGCCGCCCTCTATGGTAGTGAGGCCGTCCGCGGTCATCACATATGTACCAGACACGGCGCCGGTGCCAGAGCCGCCGACCGCGTAGGCCGAGCCGATGGGCACCGAGAGCACCCCGCCCTGGCCGTTTACATATATCTCCCCTGCCGCGGAGGCGGGCTGCACGGGCAGGAGCCCCGCAACCAGCACCAGCGCCAGCAGCAGGGCCGGTATGTTTCTGAGTCTTTTCATTTTCATTCGTTCACCTTTTGACGCTTATTGACCTTGTAGAAACGCGGTGGTAAAATATTAAATCGTTAAAGGCCATGTAGGTTCTTGCAATTTTCGACCTATTATGTCATTATAATGGATGACTCAGAGTTTTTCAAGTGTTATGTCACCCGGTATTATTTAACTCGGCTGCGAATACACTGAGTCGTATGGTGAAAGGAAGGTTTTCGCAATGGAGAAATTGAGGGCAGGCATCATTGGCGGCACCGGTATGGTGGGCCAGCGCTACGTCACGCTCATCGCCGAGCATCCCTGGTTCGAGCTGAGCGTCATAGCGGCCAGCGCGCGCAGCGCGGGCAAGACCTATGAGGAAGCCGTCGGCGCGAAGTGGGCGCTCGACGACCCGATGCCGGAGTGCGCGAAGAAGATGGTCGTGCGCAACGCCGCCGACGTCGCGGACATCGTGAAGGACGTGGATTTCGTCTTTTCCGCCGTGGACATGAAGAAGGAGGACATCCTCGCGCTCGAGGAGGAGTATGCCAAGGCCGAGTGCCCGGTCGTCTCGAACAACAGCGCCAACCGCTGGACCCCGGACGTGCCCATGGTCATACCCGAGATAAACGCCGATCACCTGGCGGTCATTGCCGACCAGAAAAAGCGCCTCGGCACCAAGCGCGGCTTCATCGCGGTGAAGTCCAACTGCTCCATCCAGAGCTACGTCCCGGCCCTCTCGCCCTTCAGGGCGGACTTCGGCCTCGACAAGATACTCGTCTGCACCTATCAGGCCATCTCCGGCGCGGGCAAAACCTTCAAGACCTGGCCCGAGATGGTGGACAACGTCATCCCCTACATCGGCGGCGAGGAGGAAAAGAGCGAGCAGGAGCCCATGAAGGTCTGGGGCCGCGTTGAGGGCGGCGTCATCAAAAACGCCGAAAAGCCCCTCATCACCGCCCAGTGCCTCAGGGTAGCCGCCGCCAACGGCCACATGGCCGCCGTGTTCGTGAGCTTTGACAAGAAGCCGTCCATGGACGAGATGAAGGCCCGCTGGGCCAGCTACAAGGGCCGCGCCCAGGAGCTGCAGCTGCCCTCCGCGCCGAAGCAGTTCCTGCGCTACTTCGAGGAGCCCGACCGCCCGCAGACTCGCCTCGACCGCATGAACGAGGGCGGTATGCAGATCGGCATCGGCCGCCTCAGGCCCGACACCCACTACGATTACAAGTTCGTGTGCCTGTCGCACAACACGCTGCGCGGCGCCGCCGGCGGTGCGGTGGAACTGGCCGAGCTGCTCTGCGCAGAGGGATACATCACGGCTAAGTAAGGCCCGACACTTCCAGGGAGGTAATCAAAATGGCAAAGACACCTATATTCACCGGTTCATGTACAGCCATCGTCACGCCATACCTCGAGAACGGCGTAGACTACGCGAAGTATGAGGAACTCGTCAAATTCCAGTACGAGGGCGGCACTTCGGCGATCCTCGTCTGCGGCACCACGGGCGAGAACCCCACCCACACCGAGGATGAGCACGACAGGCTCGTCGAGCTGACCGTCGAGCTCTGCGCCGGGAAGATGAAGACCATCGTCGGCGTCGGCGGCTACAACACCGAGCATGTGCTCGAGCAGGCCAAGCACGCCGAGTTCTGCGGCGCGGACGGCATACTCATGGTGACCCCGTATTACAACAAGACCACCCAGAAGGGCCTCATAGAGCATTTCACCTACGTCGCCGACAGGGTGAACGTGCCGATGATACTCTACAACGTACCCAGCCGCACGGGCATCGGCATCAAGCCCGCCACCTACAAGGCCCTGTCCCAGCACCCGAATATCTGCGGCGTCAAGGAGGCCAGCGGCAACATCTCCGAGTACGCGCTCACGCGCTCCATGTGCGGCGACGACCTGGTGTTCTGGAGCGGCAACGACTCCGACACCGTGCCGATGATGGCGCTGGGCGCAAAGGGCGTCATCTCTGTGGCGTCCAATATCATCCCGAAGGACGTGGCGAAGCTCTGCGAGCTCTGCCTCAAGGGCGATTTCAGCGCCGCGGCGGCGGAGTATTTCCGTCTGGCCGACATCTTCGACAAACTCTTCATAGAGACGAACCCCATTCCGGTGAAGACGGCCATGAACGTCATGGGTATGAACGTCGGCAAGCTGAGGCTGCCGCTGGTCGATATGGACCCGGCGAACCTCGAGAAGCTCAAGGCCTCCATGCGCGGCGTGGGCATAAACGTGTGAGCTGAGAGGTAAACTGCAATGCTAAAGATGATAGTCTCCGGCTGCAACGGGCACATGGGCCAGTGCGTGGTCTGCGGCTGCGAGGGACTGGAGGGTGTGGAGATAGTCGCCGGCTTCAACCGCACCCCGGTGAAGCACAACGATTTCGAGGTCTACTCCGACCCCATGAGCTACGACGGCCCGGCCGACGTGGTCGTGGATTTCTCGAACCCCGCCAACCTGGACGGGCTGCTCGAGTTCTGCATCCTGCGCAAGGTGCCTATCGTGCTCTGCACGACCGGCTACTCCGAGGAACAGCTCAAGAGCATCGGGAAGGCCGCGGCGAGGATACCGGTGTTCAAGTCCGGGAACATGTCCCTGGGCGTGAACCTCATGATACAGCTCGTGAAGCGCGCCGCCGCCGTGCTGGGCGAGAGCTTTGACGTGGAGATAGTCGAAAAGCACCACCGCCGCAAGGTCGACGCGCCGAGTGGCACGGCCCTGATGCTGGCCGACGCCGCCGCCTCCGCCCTGCCCTATGAGGCCGAGGACGTCTTCGAGCGGCACAGCGTCCGCAGGCCCAGGCGGCGCGAGGAGATAGGCATCTCCTCCATCCGCGGCGGCACCATCGTCGGCGAGCACGAGGTCATCTTCGCCGGACACGACGAGGTCTTTGAGCTCAAGCACTCCGCCCTCTCGCGCGAGGTCTTCGCCTCCGGCGCGATAGCCGCGGCAAAATTCCTCGCCGGCGTCAAGGCCCCGGGCATGTACGACATGAACGACCTGCTCAGGGACGTCATGGCCTAAGTCAAAAGGCAAAATGAAAAAGCACCGCCGGTCGGCGGTGCTTTTTTGCGTATATTGGCTCAATAATTCTGGCAGCGCAGCTCGAAGAAGGCCTGCGGGTGGGCGCAGACGGGGCATACCACCGGGGCGCTCGGGCCGACGTGGACGTGGCCGCAGTTGCGGCAGATCCAGACCTGCTCGCCCACGCGGGTGAAGACCTGCGCGTCCTCGATGTTCTTGAGCAGGGCGCGGTAGCGCTCCTCGTGCTGCTTCTCGATGGCGGCGACGCCTTCCATCTGCTTGGCGATGGCCTCGAATCCCTCCTCGCGCGCGACCTTGGCGAACTCGGCGTACATCTCGGTCCACTCGTAGTTCTCGCCGGCGGCGGCCAGCTTCAGGTTCTCGGTGGTGGGGCCGATCTTGCCGCCGGCCATGTGCTTATACCAGAGCTTCGCGTGCTCCTTCTCGTTGCCCGAGGTCTCGGTAAAGAAGGCCGCTATCTGCTCGTAACCGTCCTTCTTCGCCTGGGAAGCGTAGTACTCATACTTCACGCGCGCCTGGGACTCACCGGCAAAGGCAGTCGCCAGATTCTGAAAAGTCTTGCTATCTTTGAGTTCCATTATAATAGTTCCTCCCTGGTGTTCATTAGCACTAACTGTGCACAACTATATTATACGATTTTTGAAAAAAATCAACATAATTTTTCTGAAACAGTGCATCATATAAACGTAAATTTTTTGTGAAGGAGACAGATATGAAAAAGCTGCTTGCCTGCATTATGCTCGGCGCCGCGCTTCTGGCGCTCTCCGCCTGCGCGAAGGTCGATGACGGCGTCATAACCGATAAGCCCGAGCCCACACACAGCGCTGCGCCCGCCGTCACGAGCACGCCCGACGTCAAGGTCTCGGCCATGCCCAGCGCCAGCACCATGCCCAGCCCCAGCGCCTGAACGCGATATCCCGGCCGAAACCGGGATATCTACATATTTTTTTAAATTACCGCTTGAAATATACAATATGGTGTGTTATAGTATCTAAGCACTGTTTTCAGCTTAGTGTTTACGATACCGAAAGGATTGAATTTAAATGTACATCGCTCTCACGATTTTGCAGCTGCTCTCCGCCCTCGCCGTCACCGTCATAGTGCTTTTCCAGTCCGGCAAGCGTTCCGGTCTCTCCGGCGCCATTGCCGGCGGCGCGGACACCTTCCTGTCCAAGGGCAAGGCCAAGACCCTCGACGCGAAGCTCGCCAAGGCCACCAAGTGGGTCGGCCTCGCCTTCGTCGTCCTCACCCTGGCTCTGCACTTCGTTTGAGTCCTGCCTGATAAAACGGCCCGCCGCACCTTCCGTGCGGCGGGCTTTTCTTACACCTTCTCGGGATACACGGCGCGCACGCCGCCTATGAGCTTCGGGCGCGTCCTCGCGGCGCTCACCAGCGCCTCGCCTATCTTCTTCGTCTCCAGCCGCAGGGGCACGGCCACGTCCTTCAGGTGCATGCCGATGAGCGTGCAGCCTATGTCCAGGCCCGCAGAGGCCTTCACATGCTCCACCGCCACCGGGTCCTTCATGTGCTTCCAGGCGGCCGTGGCGAAGGAGCCGCCCGCCTTCGGCTGGGGTATGACGCACACCGGCTCGTAGCCGAACTTCTCCGCCGTCGCGCGTTCAACTATCAGCGCGCGGTTCAGGTGCTCGCAGCACTGAGCCGCCAGCAGCAGGCCGTGCCTGTCCAGCAGCTCCGAAATCACGCCGTACACGGCCTCCGCCGCCTCGGGCGTGCTGCCCTTGCCTATCCTCGCGCCCATTATCTCGCTCGAGGAGCAGCCCACGACCACCAGGCTGCCCGGGCGCAGGTTTGAAAGCTCCAGCAGCTCGGTCACGGCTGCCGACGTCTCGCGCTTTATCTCATCGTACATACGCACATCTCCTTTGCTGTTTTGCTCATTTATATTTTACCACTCTCCAACGGGTTTGACAACAGCCGCCGGTGAGAGTATGATGTTCAGGAAAAACTACTTTTTGCGAGGTCTCAGCGATGAAAAAGACAATTTCCGCGGCGCTCATTCTTGCGCTGCTTCTCTCACTTGCCGCCTGCGGCGCCGTACCGCCCGAGCAGAGCTCCCTGCCCGACCCGATAACCGACCTCACGCCCACGCCGGAGCCTACCCCGACGCCCTCGCCCACGCCGGAGCCGACGCCCACTCCCCTGCCCTATGCCAATCCCCTCAGCGGCGAGCCCATGGAGGAGGACATAAGCGGCGACAGGCCCTTCGCGATCATGATAAACAACATCAAGCAGGCCCTGCCCCAGTGCGGCGTGTCCCAGGCCGAGATAGTCTACGAGATACTCGCCGAGGGCGGCGTCACGCGCATGATGGCCATTTTCACCGACATCAGCGATATTGAGAAGATAGGCAGCCTGCGCAGCATTCGGCCCTATTACGCGGACGTGGGCCTGTCCTACGACGCCATAGTCGTCCACGCCGGCGGCAGCGAGGCCGGCTACTCCGAGCTCTCGGGCTACGACATAGACCACCTCGACGGCGTGCGCGAGACCTATGTCGAGGGCGCGTTCTACCGCGACCCGGACAGGATGGCCAACGGCATCGAGCACAGCCTCTTCTCCATCGGCGCAAAGCTCATCGAGGCCGCCGAGGGCAAGGGCTTTTCGCTCACGCACGAGGGCGGCGCCTACGACTACGGCCTCAGCTTCTCCGAGGACGCGGCGGAACAGTGCGTAGACGAGGCGACCTGGGCCGAGATCGTCTTCAACAGCGGCAAGTCCACCCAGTTTGAGTACAACGAGGACGACGGGCTCTACTACGCCTTCGAGTACGGCTCCGAGTACATGGATGACGAGTACGGCGTGCAGATGTCCTTCCGCAACCTGCTCTTCCTCGAGACCGACGTCTCCGTGCTGGACAACGTGGGCCGCCTCTCCGTGCGCACCACCGGCACCGGCTCCGGCTACTTCCTCTGCGGCGGCAGCTGCGTCGAGATAACCTGGGAGCGCGAGACAAACACCGACGCCTTCCGCTACTACCTCGCCGACGGCACGCCGCTGGAACTCTGCATTGGCACGACCTACGTCGGCATCCGGCCCACCTACGGCTCGGTCAGCTTTGAGAAGGAGGCGCAGTAAACTTGTCCCGCACCAAGAAATCCCTGCTCGCCCTGCTGCTTTGCTACCTCATCTGGGGCCTGCAGCCCATCTACTGGAACCTGCTCGGGCGTTTCAACTCCATGTTCGTCCTCTGCGTCAGGATAGTCATGAGCATGGTCTTCACCTGGCTCTTCCTCATCTGCACCGGCAGGCTGCGCGAACTGCTCGCGGCCTTCAAGGATAAGCGGCTCATGCGCTACCTCGTGCCCGCCGCCGTCTTCATCTGCGCGGACTGGGGCCTCTTCAACTGGGCGGTCATGAACGGGCACGTCCTCGACACGGCGCTCGGCTACTACATGAACCCTATGGTCATCTTCATCATCGGGCTCGTGCTCTTCCGCGAGCGCGGGCACCTGCTCGAGTACCTGGCCGTGGGCGTCGCCTTCGTCGGCGTGCTCATCAGCACGGTGCAGAACGGCTCCTTCCCGCTCATCGCAGTGCTCTGCTCCATCTCCTGGCCGCTCTACGCCACCGTCAAAAAGGCCGCGAACGCCGACCCCATCGTCAGCATCGCCGTGGAGACCACCCTGCTCGCGCCCTTCGCCATTGCCGCGTCCGTGCTGCTCTACGGCGGCGAGGGCGGCTATGGCTCGGTGCGCGCCGCCGACCTCGCCCTGCTCATCTGCTCCGGCCTCGTCACCGCGACGCCCATGATCCTCTACACCTACGTCGTAAACGACCTGCCCTTCAAGGTCGTGGGCATTTTGCAGTACACCAGCTCGACCATCAGCTTCCTCTGCGGCATACTCTTCCTCAACGAGGAGGCCACGCCGGCAAAGCTGGTCATGTTCGCCTTCATCATAGCCGGCCTGGTCATCTTCACCGCCGGCAGCTTCAAGAAGCACAAGGAGGCCCTGCCGGACCCCTCAGCGACAAAATAAAAAAACTGGATGCGGAAAGCATCCAGTTTTTTTCGTTCCGGGCCGTCTCATTTGAGCACGGCGCCCTCTGCGGCGGAGGACACCAGCTTGGCGTAGCGGGCCAGGTAGCCGCCGAACTGCTTTATGGGCTTGTAGCTCCACTTGGCGCGGCGGCGGGCGAGTTCCTCGTCGCTGACGTGCAGCTCCAGGCGCTTGTTGATGACGTCCACCGTTATCTCGTCGCCGTCCTCGATGAGGGCGATGGGCCCGCCTGCGGCGGCCTCGGGCGAGATGTGGCCGACAAAGCAGCCGTTATTCGTGCCCGAAAAGCGCCCGTCCGTGATGAGCGCCGTGGTCGTGCCCAGGCCCTGGCCGTTGAGCATCTTCATGGGCAGGTACATCTCCCTCATGCCCGGGCCGCCCTTCGGGCCCTCGTAGCGCACCACGATGACCATGCCCGGCTCTATCTTCCGGGCCTTTATCGCCTCCACGCAGTCGTGCTCGCCGTCAAAGCAGATGGCCCGGCCCGTGAACTGCCGCGCCTCCGGCGCTATCGCCGCCGGCTTCGCCACGCCCGTATCCGGCGCGATGTTGCCGCGCATGATCGCCAGCCCGCCGAGGGTGCTGTGCGGGTCATCCAGCGTGCGGATGAGGTCCGGGTTCGCCGGGTAGCGGTTCCGGAAGGCGTCCAGGTTCTCGCCCAGCGTCTGCGCCTCGGCCGTCATGACGCCGGTATGCAGCTTGGTGCGGATGGCCTTCATCACCTCCGGTATGCCGCCGGCCTTGTACAGGTCCTCGCAGTCGTAGATGAGCGAGGCCGGGTCCACCGCCGCGATGTGCGGGATGACGCTGCTGTACTTGTCGAAGGCCTCCATGACCCGCTTCGGCTCAAAGCCCAGCTCGTAGGCGATGGCGCAGGTGTGGATTACGGCGTTCGTCGAGCCGCCCACTGCCATGAGCACCATGATGGCGTTCTCTATGGCCTCCCAGCTCATTATCTGCCGGGCGGTGATGCGCTTCCTGACCAGCTCCACGGCCTTCTCGCCGCTGCGGAAGGCGCAGCGCCGGCGCTCGTTGTACACCGCCGGGATGAGGCCCGAGCCGCACAGCCCAAGGCCCAGCGCCTCGCCCAGCACGGACATGGTGTTCGCCGTGCCCATGAACTGGCAGCTGCCGCAGGTGGGCGCGCAGACCTGGGTCAGGTCCTGCAGCTGCTCGTAGCTTATCTCGCCCTTCGTATACTTGCCCAGACCCTCGGATATGCTGGTCGTGTCGCTGCGCAGCTTCTTGCCGAAGGGCGGCGCAGACAGCGTGCAGCCGCCGGGCAGGAACACCGTGGGTATGTCCAGCCGCGCCGCGGCCATGAGCATGCCCGGGATTATCTTATCGCAGCTCGCCAGCAGCACCAGCCCGTCCAGCTTGTGCGCGCGGGCCTGTATCTCCACCGCGTCCGCTATATTCTCACGCGAGGGCAGGACGTAGTGCGCGCCGTCGTGGTTGTCCGTCACACCATCGCAGCAGGCGATGACGCCGAACTCCACCGGCGTGCCGCCCGCGCGGTACACGCCGTACTTCACCTGCTCCGCCAGCTCGCGCAGGTTTATATGCCCCGACACCATCTCGTTATACGAGTTCGCTATGCCGATTATCGGACGCGAGAGGTCGTCGTCCGTATAGCCGCAGGCCTTGTAGCAGGTCTTGTTGGATATGAGCTCAAAGCTGTTGAACGCGCCCACGGCGTTTATATCGAATTTTTCCATTTTACCTCCTAAAAAAACCGGCCCGTGCTTTCACACAGGCCGGCTGCTTTTTAATACTGCCGCTCGTAATTGGCCTGGATGGCCTTGATCTCCCTTGTGAGCACGTCGCAGGTCGGCGTCGGCACGCCCACCTTGCGGCCGAACATCGAGATCGCGCCGGTGAGCGAATCGACCTCCGTCTGCCGGTGCGCCTGGGCGTCCTGGGCCATGGACGGGTAGTAATCGCCGAGGCCCTTCACTATCCTGGGCATCTCCTCGTGCATGTATTCCCAAATGCCGTCTATGCCCAGCGCTGCCGCAACGTCGCTGGCCTCCTTCCAGACAGACCAGACCAGCTCAACGCCCTCGGGGTCGTCGTAGACCTCCTTGATCTTCAGCCTCAGCACAGCGCAGACCGTGTTGAAGCCGCTGTTCGAGGTCGCCTTGCGCCAAACCTTCGGCCGCACATCCTCGTAATAGTGGGGCAGCAGGCCGCCGGCCGCGAACTTCTCTTCCAAATACTTGCCCGCGCGCAGCGTCAGCTCGTTCTCCACACAGGGGCCGAAGTACATGTT
The DNA here is from genome assembly GCA_944387285.1 of uncultured Oscillospiraceae bacterium. Taxonomy (GTDB): domain Bacteria; phylum Bacillota; class Clostridia; order Oscillospirales; family Oscillospiraceae; genus Scatomorpha. The sequence goes on from CALXEH010000041.1 coordinate 20,790, forward strand.
CTCCGTGCCCGCCGAGGGCTTCGCCACGCAGGTGCCCGGCTCGGGCAGCTCCGTGCCCATGTTGCCGCAGCCGTAGAGTATCCGGTCCTCGGGTACCAGCTTCTTCACGACCTCCTCGTTCCCGAGGCCGTTCTGCAGCGTCGCCACGACCGTCTCTGGCCCCACGCAGCACATAGCGCCCTTGAGCGCCAGCTCCGTTATCGTCGCCTTCACCATGAGGATGACGATGTCGCACACGCCGACTTCCTCCGCAGAGTACGCGGTCTTGAAGCCCGTGACGTGGAACTCGCCGTCCGGGTTCCTGAAGATCATGCCGTCCTTCGCGACCTTGTCCATATGCGCCTTATTCGGGTCTACGAGCCAGACTTCCTCTGCCCCGCCCTTTCTCAGGTACGACGCGAACACGCTGCCGGCTGCGCCGCTGCCTATCATGGCTATCTTCACAGGTTTTGCCTCCTTTTTGTCCGCTGCTGCTCACATATCCACGCCCGGCGCGTCGATATTGTGGCTCTTGAGGTACTTCTTGCTTATCTTGTGGCCGCCGAGGATAATGGCGGGCAGGACGATGATGGGCAGGTTCAGGTAGCCCAGAATCTTGTAGCCGGTGGAGACCAGCGTCACGATGCCTATCTGCGAAGCGATGGCGCAGGCGATGAGCATGATGCCGACGAAGATCGCGTCGCGCAGGGCGCTCTTCTTGCCGCTCTTCGGCTGGTAGTACTTGCTGAACCTCGCCACTCCCGCAAAGGCGAAGCCGACGACGGTGCTCAGCACCGCGATGAACACGATGACGATGTACACGATCGTGACGCCCTCGTAGCCCAGGCGCTGGAGCAGCGAGTAGAAGGGCAGGTCCTCTTTGGTGATGTCGTAAACGTTGGTGTAGCTGAAGAGCATGGTGCAGAGAACTATGAGCAGGATGGTATTGGCGAGGAAGCCGGTGATGGCGGCCTTCTTGCTCTCGCGGCGGCTCGTCAGGTCGCCCGCGACGGAAGCGATATTAGCAACGATGGTGGCCTGGAAGCTGCCGTAGATTATCGCGCTCCAGATGGCGCCCAGCCAGCTGCCGCTGCCCGCCTCCGACAGGTTCTCGGCCTGGTTGGCTATGGAGCCGGACAGGTCGCTGTCGCCGTTTATCGCCAGCAGCACCATGATGACCAGCAGGATGCCCACGACGATGAACATCATGTACGAGGACGCCGCGCGCACCAGCTTCGCGCCGAAGGCGCACAGCAGCATGGCGCAGACGATGGTTATCCCGACGCCTATCCAGTAGTTGATGCCGAAGTTGCTCTCAAGCAGGACGGCCACGGCATTCATGCTGCCGCTCGCCGCAGTAAGTATAGTTACCAGGAACGACAGGTCAAACAGCAGCACGACGTACTTGTTGCCGAACAGCTTCTCGACCCAGCTCTGGTAGTCGTAAGCGTGATACAGGCGGGAAAACTCCATGGAGCAATAGAGCGCGTAGCCCAAAAACGCCATGGCGATGATGGTGACAAAGATTCCGGGCAGGCCAAAAACGACATAATACTGGTTCAGCTGTGTGCCGCTCGCGACGCCCGGGCCGAAGTGCGTGCCCATCCAGACCGCGGCTATGCCTATGAATACTGGCATGCCTTTTTTGGTTTTGCTTTTTTCCATACTGTTTTCCTCCTAACTAGTAGTACGGCTCCGCACTTTATCACGGTGCATCGCTGTAACTGCCCAATAGAGTATAACTGATAAGGCAAAATGTCAAGCATTATTTTCCTAACAATCGTTAACAAAAAACGGGGCGTTCCCGCAGGCACGCCCCGTTGCGTTTTTGCTTTTAGATCTTCATGCAGACATCCCACGCGCGCCAGATGACGGTACGCAGGTTGCCTATCGCGACGCAGTCGCCGACGAGGTGGACGTTCTTGCCCTT
>CALXEH010000042.1 GCA_944387285.1 uncultured Oscillospiraceae bacterium
GCCCATAAAAAAGCCGCTTTTCTTTGGGGCGCCACTCCCGTTTCTTTGGGCAAGGGCCAAAGAAATGGGGTGGCATACGCAAGGTCATCACACGAACTCAAGATACACCTGTCCCCAGACGTAATCCCCTGCGCCGGGCAGGGTGATCTCGCCGGCATAGAGCAGCCCGTCCTGCGAGCAGACTACGGCGAAAAACCGATTCGGTCCGCCGAACACCTCGGGGCAGCGGGTGGTGAGCACGGCCAGACGCTCGCCGTCGAAGGCGTACTGCCTGGTGTACGAGCGCATGCCCATGTCCGCGCCCTCGGGCGTGAGCGAATAACCCGTAAGCCCGCCCGGCTCGAACACCGGCCCCGGCTCGTAGGCTGTGCCGTTGTATACAAAACTCAAAACCAGGCCGTCCTCGTCCAGTATCGAGAGCGCCCAGCCCTCGCCGTAGTACTTGTGACCGCCCTCAGCCTGGCCGCTCGCGAGCGCGGGCGGCGTATCTTCGGGTTCCGGCGGCAGAAAGGCCTCCACTGAGCCTATGCGCAAGGTGCGCTCGGTACCGCCTGCGCTGATATCCCGGCTCAGGTCAAGGTTCAGGCCGGAGCCGATGACGGCTATATCGCCGTCCAGCACCCTCGAAGACAGCTGCAGCCCCGATGCCGCCTCGGGCGAGCCCGCGAGCGTCTCGAGCTCAAGCTCCGCCGTTTTCCAGACCGGGGCCAGGGCCGCGTTCGCGCCGGCCAGCAGGCAGGCACTCAGCGCCGCCGCCAGCAGCAGTATTGCCGCGCGTCTCATGGCCTTATTCCCCGCCTGTCAGCTCGTCTATCGCGCGGCTGATGCGCTCGGCGCGGTAGCCGTAGCTGCGCTTAACATAGTCCATGAGGCCCTCGCCCGTCTCCTCCAGCTCGGACATGGACACGTCGCCCACGAGCTGGCCGCGGTGGATGAGCAGCGCCCGGCCTATGAAGCCCTCGACCTCCTCCAGAAGGTGCGTAGAGAGCAGCACCGTCTCGTTCGGCTCGAGGATGCCCAGCAGCACCTTGTAGAAGTCCTCGCGGTTGAAGACGTCGTTGCCGGAGAAGGGCTCGTCCATGAGGATGTAGTCCGCGCCCTGCGAGAGCGCCAGCACGACCTCGAACTGGTTCTTCTGGCCCGTCGAGAGCTTCGAGGGCAGGCCCTTCATGGGCAGCTCGAAGAAGTCCATGAGCACGCGGAAGCGCTTTTCGTTGAACCTCGGGAAATGCGCCGCGTAGAACTGCGCGTGTCCCTCCGGCGAGAGCGAGGGGAAGAAGGAGTGCTCGCTCGTGGCGAAGGACAGGCGCTCTATGTTCCTGGGCGTGATCGGCTCGCCGTCGAGCAGCACCTCGCCCTCGTGGTTGAGCAGGCCCAGCATACACTTCATTATCGTGGACTTGCCAGCGCCGTTCTCACCGAAGAGGCCGACGAGCTCGCCCTCGCCGAGCTTGAAGCTCACGCCGCGTACGGCCTGCTTCGAGCCGTAGCGCTTGCTGACATTTTTAAGCTCTATCATCACAGTAAACCTCCTGACAGCAGTCTCAATATCCCGGCCCCGGCCCCGGCGGGCAGCCAGCCGTCGGGTGTGAAGATGAGGTATGCGCCGCCGCAGATGAGGGTCAGCAGCCACATGGCCAGGACGCCGGCGACAAGCCCGCAGACAGGCAGCAGCGCGCAGCGCTTGGGGTACTCCGAGCGGTCCCGCAGCCGCCTCATGGTGTAATAGCTCTTCGAGCCCGTGCGGAAGTAGACGACGTTCCGTATGAGCATCCACACCAGCAGCCCCAGCACGGCGAGAAAGGGCAGATAGCTGGCCCTCGCCACGTCGGCATACTGCCTCATGTTGTATTCATAGCCCTTCTCCAGCGCTATCTGCACCGTGCCGATCTCCGACATGTAGGCGAGGAAGAACCAGATGAGCATACAGACTACGGCCCATCCGAGCCAGGTCATCACCCTCTTGAGCTCCTGCTCCCCGTCGAAGCCCGGGGGCGCGAGCAGCTCATACCTGCGCACCGTCGGCACCTCCGTCCTGAGCCCCGTCGCCCTCGCGCTCGTCCTGCGTCCTGTCCACGAGGCCGATGCAGCTGCCCGCGCAGAGGATGAACGCTATGACCGCGCAGACTACGACCGCCGTCCTGTCGTCGGCGACGAGGCCGGAGCCGATGATGAAGACCAGCGTCATGACGGCAAAGCCCGAGACCTTGCCGCGCCGCGCCCAGAAGGCGCCGTGGGCCGTGGCCGCGCCCGCGGCGAGGATGTAGCCCGTCACGAGCAGCAGCGTCGCCCAGTCCTCGAGCGGCAGCAGATAGTGCAGGCCGCGGTTGCCGTAGGCGGCGAAGAAAAGGCTCATCTCGTTCACCGGCACCGAGGGGTTCTTCATGTATATCGCCGCAAAGCCCAGCCTCGCCGCGAGGATGAAGCCCTGATAGACGACGAAGCAGAGCGCGTTCGCCAGCGCCTGCCAGAGCGCGGCCCCGGTCTCGGAGATGCGGAGCATGCGGTAGCTGTACTCCGGGTTCACGCCGCCCCTGGGCACGCCGCTGCGCCAGAGCAGGGCGTAGAGCACGGCCGCGCCGAGGTAATAGGCCCGGTCAGGCCAGCCGTCAAAGATCTCCTGGAAGCCCGAGGCGCTCCCGGCCTGCCAGAAGAGCAGCGCGAGATTAACGGCCGCGGCGGCCAGCGAGACCGCGAGCGCCTTGTACACGACGTTTCCCGCCGCGAGCATGAAAGCCGAAAAATGTCTGTTTTTCATTGCAATTCCTCCTCATAAGCCCGCCTGACCAGCTCCAGCGCCTCCTCAAGCGGCACACCCATTCTTTTAAAAGCCGAGGCCGCGGCCACGGCGTCCGAGCGCACCAGCTCGGCCCTGACGCGCTCACGCAGCTCGTCCGTGACGCTGACGCAGCTCTTCGCGCCCGCCCTCGACTCGAGCAGCCCCTCCTCCTCGAGCAGGCGGCAGGCCTTCTGGACCGTGTTCGGATTGAGGCCCAGCATAGCTGACAGCACCCGGCGCGAGGGCAGCTCGTCCCCGTCCGCGATCTCGCCCGAGACTATCCCCTGCTTCACATACCGTATTATCTGCAAATAGATCGGCGAGCCGTCCTCCGCACGGAAGCTCTCAAACGATATCACCCGCTCACCTCCTCCAAAACCGTGTTACTCGACTAATACAGTTCCTTGACTGTATTATAAGCATAATACAGTTGCCCTGTCAAGGGGGCGCGAAAAAAATTCCCGGGCGCTTGGCCCGGGAATTTCTGGCGTTACCATTTGTTTTCGACCCGCTCGGCGAAGCCGGGGAAGTCTTTGACCCTGATTTTTTTGCCGTCGTCGAGGACGGCGGTGCCGGTGAAGCGGCCGAAGACCTGGTGCTGGTCGCTTTTTATGAGCTTGGCGTCCGTGCAGGCGGCGCGGTCGAGGACGGGGTGGAAGTCCATCTCGAAGCGGCCCTCGTCGCTGGTGAAGGTCCATTTGGAGAGGTAGGCGTAGTCGCTGCCGCGCCTGGGGATGTTGAAGGTGACGCGCCCGAGCTTGTGGGCCCTGCCGTCGTAGAAGAGCATGTTTTCGGTAGCGGCGGAGGTGTCGCCGAAGCCGCAGCCGATGTTCCAGCCGAAGGGCACGCCGTCCACGGCGCCGGAGGCGCTGCCCCAGTACCAGGTGTTGTGGTAGGTCCAGACGCCGCGGCCCCAGTCGAGCACGCCGAAGGCGGTCTCGGGCTCGAAGGTGTATCTGCGGCCCCGGACGTTCACCCAGCCGGAGGCGCGCATGCAGTTTATCTTCTGGTTGAAGTAGAAGTGCCCGCGCTTTTTGAAGGGCGTGCAGATGACCATGCTCTCCTCGGGTTCGGCGGAGAGCAGGATACGGCCCTCGATGGGCCGCCCGCCGGCGAAGTTCTCCATGCGGAAGAGCAGCAGCCTGCCCTCGGGCGTGTGCCGGAAGGCGAGCTCATAGCCCTTGCCGGAGACGGCGACGTCGCCTGAAGCGGAGCTCTCGGGCAGCTTGCGTTTACCCATGGGAAAGGCGCACATGGGCGAGAGCGTCTGCTGCCAGAGGTTTTCAAAGTCGAGGAAGGAGACGGAGTCGAGGCCCATGTAGCCGTTGTCGGCGACGGTGAGCGCGACGGCGAAGCGGCCGTTGTTCACGAGGTAGTAGTCCCATTCCTTGATCCTCAGCGCCGTGGCCCTTACGTCCGCCCGCTTGTAGACGGGCAGGAGCCGCTTGGCGTAGCCCGGTTCGGCGATGTTGCCGTTGCGGTCGAGCAGGGGCCGCTCGCGCGTGATCTCGTGCTGTCTCATATGCCGCGCTCCTTTCTGAGCAGCCTTATGTCCCTGCCTATGAACCTCAAAAGCAGGTACTCGCCCTCGAGCCGCGAGCAGACCTGCCCGCCGTACCGCCTTTGGAGCTCCTCAAAGCTGCAGTTCGTGCTGACGATGGTGCTGCGGTTTTCGCAGAGCCTGGTGTTTATGAGCTGGTAGAGCGCCGAGACGGAAAAGGAGGTGACCATCTCGGTGCCGAGGTCGTCGAGGATCATGAGGTCGCAGCCGAGGTAGTCCCTGACCCTGGCGGCGGCCTGCTCGCCCTCGGCATTCTCGCGGGAGAAGCGCTGGGTCTCGAAGGCGCCGAGCGCCGCCGCGGCGGACTCGTAGGCCACGGAGAAGCCGGCCTCCGCCACGACCCGGGCTATGCAGGCGGAGAGGTAGGTCTTGCCCAGGCCGGTGCCGCCCATGAACATGAGGTTCGGCGAGCCGGGGCCGAAGTTTTTGGCGTATTCCCGGCAGGTGCCGCTCACGATGGCCATGCAGTCCCTCGGCGAGGCGCCGGCTATGGGGTCCGCGGCCGTGTCGTACCAATCGAGGTCGAAATTCTCAAAGCTCTCGTCCCCGCCGCGCAGCAGGCTGCTGAGCTCCTGGGTGAGCTGCCTGTTGTAGAGCTTCTTGAGGCAGGAGCAGGGCTCGCCTCCGCGCAGGCCGCTGTCCCGGCAGAGCCGGCAGCTGTATATCTCGTCCGTGTAATCTATGGGGAAGCCGCCGGAGACCAGCAGCTCCGCCCGCTTTTTCTGCAGCTCCAGGTTCTCCGCCCGGAGCTTTTCCAGCTCGCTGCCCGCGCCGGGGCGCATGGCGAGACGCGAGAGCTCTATCATCTGCCGCCGGAGCCCGCGGTCGAGCTCGCGCAGCCCGGGCAGCTTTGCACAGGCCTCGTCCAGCCGCCTGCGCTGCTCCGCTGCGTTTTCCTCGCGTATTTCCGCCAGCCTTGCCCTGGCCTTTGCCAGGAGCCTGCCGTTATAGCCCATGCCTGCCCTCCTCTCAGCCCCTGCGGACCTTGTCGTAGATCTTCTTCATGCGCTCCAGCTCGCCGCCGGGCTCCTGCCTGGCGGGAGGCTTCGCCGGCTGCCGCTTCGGCCCGTCCCCGGCCTCTATCTCCGCCACGGTGTACAGGCCCTTGCTCTGCCAGCTCTGGATTATGCGGTTCATGTACTGCCACTTGAGCTGGCCGGTGTTCGTCACCGTCTTGTCGTAGGCGAGCTCCAGCGCCTCCTGCGTGAAGCCCTGCTCCAGCCAGCCTTCCAGATACTTGCGCTCCGTCGCCGTGAGGGCGCGGTCGCGGATGCCGAAGGCGAGCTTCAGGGCCTCGCAGGCGTCGCGCCGCTCGGCCCGGGATTTTATGTACTCCTCGGCCCGGTCTATGGTCATTATCTCCAGGTTCGCCCAGTTGAAAGCCTCTTTTTCTATCTGGCGCATGGTGGGCACGCGGCCGGGGCCGTATTTGAGGCGGCTCTGCTCGGCACAGTGGTGCAGCAGCTCCATGATGACGTCTACCGGCAGGCCCAGGAAATCGTAGATGCCGAAGAGGGCGCGGGTGTCCGCGCCGGAGAGCGTGCGCCCGAGCAGGCGCTCCGTCTCGGCCAGGATGCCGCGGAAGGCAGGGTCCTCGCCCGAGCGCCTGACCACGTCCTCGGCGCTGTACTCGGGCAGGGCGTCCTCCGGCCCGGAGCGCCCCGGTGCCGCGCCGCCGCCCGAGAGCAGCCCGCAGGCGCGCAGTTTTTCCGCCGCCGCGAGCAGGCGCCCGGCCTGCCAGCCAAGCGCCCGGCACAGCTCCGAATCCGGCTGCTGCCCGCGCCTGAGCAGGTATATGTACAGCAGGGCGCAGTCACCGTCGCCCGCTGATATGAGCTTGTCCGCATCTTCGGCCGGCAGCGCGCATACAGCCGCGCTCAGCCGGTAATCACTGTCCCCCATCGCGCTTTCCTTCCTCCAACATAGGAACTACATTCTATCATTTTTTTTGACTTGTAGCAAGGGGGGTGCTTGTGATATAATCAATTCTGTATGTAATGTGATTCCTCTTTTTTGGGAGTAGCTGCTATGCTCGAGGTAATGACACCCGCGCCGAATGCCGAGGCCGTTATAGCCGCGGTACAGAGCGGGGCGGATTCGATCATAATACGTTTCGGCGGCGCGGGCGGGCGCGGCTTCACGCAGGCGGAGTTTACGAAGGCCGTGCGCTACTGCCGCGTGCGCGGCTGCCGCGTCTATGCCGAGCTCGACACGCTGGTGGCCGACTCCGAGATGCCCGCGGCGGCGGAGCTGGTGCGCAGCGCCTGTGAGGCGGGCGTGGACGCCGTCATAGCCCAGGACTGGGGCTTCATGCTGGCGGCGAGGCAGTCGGCGCCGGAGCTGCGCGTGTTCGCGGGCGAGCGCCTGGGCCTGCACAACGCCGCAGGGCTCGAGGCGGCTATACAGCTGGGCGCGGCGCGGGTGATGCTGCCCTGCGAGCTGCCCATGGATGAGATAAGGGCCATCGCCAGGCGCGGCGGCGTGGAGCTGGGCGTCACCGTGATGGGTACGCTCTGCGCCTCGAGGCAGGGGCAGTGCTATATGGCGTCGATAAACGGCCGCGGCAGCGCCAACAGGGGCGACTGCCCGGGCCTGTGCCGGGAAAAATATTCCCTCGGCGGGCGGATGGACGACTATCCCCTCAGCATGCGCGACCTCATGGCGCTCGAGCGCATACCCGAGCTCAAGGAGCTGGGCATCGCGGGCGTCGTGGTCGGCCGGGGCATAAAACGCCCGGAGCGGCTTGCAAAGCTGACCTCGGTGGGAGTAAAATGCGCCAGGGACTCGAGGGCGCCCACGCCTCTCGAGAAGGACGAGCTGGAGCTCATCTTCACCGGCCGTGAATTCACGGACGGCTACTATCCCGGCGGCCCGGGCGAGGACATGCTCGGCGTCCCGGGCCAGCCCGACAGGGATGCGGAGCGGGCCATGCACGCCATCAGGAAGGGCTATGCCGATTCGGAGCTGCGGCGCGTGAAAGTGGAATTCTTCGCGCTCATCCAGGCCGGGCGTCCGTTCAGGAGCGGCATCCAGGACGAGGACGGCAACCGGGCGGTCTGGAACGGGCCCGTGCCCATGGAGGCCTTCGGCCAGAATTTCAACCAGAGATATGTCGAGTCGGAGCTGCGCAAGACCTCGGGCACGCCCTACAGCTGCGAGCAGGTGAACGTCATGCTCGGCCCGGGCGTGATGCTGCCCGAGGGCGTGCTGCAGCAGGCGCGCCGCGAGCTGATAAGGCAGCTGACGGCGAAGCGGGCGCAGGCCCCGCAGGTCAGGATCGGCCGGCTCGCCCCGGCAATGGGCGGCAGCCCGGAGGCGGCAAAGCTCGACACCATCTTCGAGGTCATGTCGGCCTCGCAGCTGACGGAGGAGCTAGCGGAGCTGGAGCCGGATTTCCTGTATGTGCCGATCTCCGTGCTGGCGGAGAGCCCGGAGTGCATAGAGCCCTTCCTGAAGGGCAATACGACCGTGGCTGCGGTGCTGCCGCGGGTCATACACGACGGCCAGCTGCGCGGCATGGCGGAGCTCCTGCAGCGCGCCCGCTCGGCGGGCGTGACCCAGGCCCTGGTGGGCAGCCTGGGCCATGTGGGCATAGCGCGGGCCGCGGGCCTGGACGTGCGCGGCGACTACGGGCTGAACGTCTTCAACTCCTACACCCTGCAGATCGTCGCGAAGGCGGGCCTGCTCTCGGCGACGCTGTCCTTCGAGCTCAACATGGAGCAGATCGGGCAGTTATCGAAGCCGCTGGATACGGAGATAATAGCCTATGGGCGGCTGCCGGCGATGCTGACGGAGCGCTGCCTCATAAAGGCGAGCGCGGGGCGCTGCGCCTGCGGCGTGCCGGCGCGGATGAGCGACGAATACGGCGGCGTTTACCCCGTTGTGCGCGAATATGTCTGCCGCAACGCGGTGTACGGGCCCTCGAAGGTGTATCTGGGCGACAGGCTGGAGGACGTAAAGAAGGCCGGGGTGCGCGGTATGCGGCTGCTCTTCACGAACGAGGGCGCGCGCGAGTGCGTCGAGGTGGCGAAGAGCTATCTGGGCCTGAACGATTACCGCCCGAACGGGCTCACGCGCGGGCTGTACTACAGAGGTGTTTGACAGATGGGCATAATATTGGCTTCCGGCTCTCCGAGGCGCAGGGAACTGCTGGAGATGCTGGGCCTGGAATTTGAAGTGCATCCGGCCGTGGGCGGGGAGCACCCGCCCGAGCACGCGGGGCCGGAGGAGATCGTACTGTCGCTGGCCGGGGCGAAGGCCGCCGAGGTGGCGGAACACTCCGGCGCGGAAAACGTCATAATAGCCGCGGACACTATCGTCTGGCTGGACGGCGGGCTGCTGGGCAAGCCTCACGACGAGGCGGACGCGGCCCGGATGCTGGGCCTGCTCTCGGGCCGTGAGCACGAGGTCTGGACGGGCGTGTGCGTCCTGCGCGGGGCGGAAGCGCTCGCCGGAGCGGAGCAGACCTTCGTGAAGTTCAGGGAACTGACGCCGGAGGACATAAGCGCCTACATAGCCACGGGCGAGCCCATGGACAAGGCCGGCGCCTACGGCGCCCAGGGCTATGCCTCGCTCTTTGTGGAGGGCATACGGGGCGACTTTTTCAACGTCATGGGCCTGCCGCTGTGCAGGCTCGGCAAAATGCTCGGTAAATTGGGTGTGAAGCTGCTTTGAAGGAATATCTGAAGAAAAACGGCATAAGGCTGGGCGTCGTCATCCTCGCCGTGGTGCTGGTCGCGCTGCTGGCGGGCCAGGTGCTGGGCGGCAGGGCGGATTTCCTGACGAACGTGATAGTCACGGCGCGCGAGCCCATACGTCAGGCGGCGTCCTCGGTGTCCAGCATCCTGGACAACATCTACGGCTACCTGTTCGAGTTCGAGCAGCTCAAGGCCGAGAACGAGTCGCTCAGGATACAGCTGGCGGAGGCCCAGGCCGAGGCCCGGTCCGGGCAGGACGCGCTCGACGAGAACGAGCGGCTCAGGAACATCCTGGGCTTTGCCGAAAAGCACACGGACTATGAGATGGAATCCGCGAGGATCGTGTCCTGGAGCGCATCCAACTGGGGCTCCAGCTTCACCATAAGCAAGGGCCTGAGGAACGGCCTCGAGGTCGGCGACTGCGTCGTGAACGAGTACGGCGCGCTGGTCGGGCAGATCTCCGAGATAGGCATCTCCTCCGCGACGGTGCGCACGCTCATCGACGTGAACACGAGCATCGGCGCGCTGGTGGGCGTGGACGGCTCGGCCGCCATGCTCATGGGCGACTATACGCTCATGAGCGAGGGTCTGGTAAAGGTGACCTGGCTGACCGAGGGCGCGCAGCTGTTTTTGGAGGACGACGTGCTGACCTCGGGCTCCGGCGGCATGATACCGCAGGGCATAGTCATAGGCAGCGTGGCCTCCATCCAGAGCGAGGCCGGCGGCCAGACGGAGTACGGCATCATCCAGCCGGCGGTGGACCTGGACACGCTGGTGCAGGTGTTCGTGATAAAGGAATTCGACGTCGTGGAGTGACGTCCGCTCGGAGGGCAAGGCATGGTCTGGGATCTCATAAACCGGGAGAAGCTGCGCAGGGCGCTGCTCTATCTCCTGTATATGGCGGTGTGCCTGCTGGCCCAGGACTCCATCTTCGCCAATTTCAGGCTGTTCGGGAAGAACATGTTCTTCCTGCCGGCGGCGGTAGTGGCCGTGGGCATGTTCGAGGACGGCGTCTGGGGCGCGGTGTTCGGGCTGGCCCTGGGCTTCCTGACGGATATCAGCTACGACTACACGGCGCTTTTCGTGGCCGTGTTCCCGGTGCTGGGCTTCTTTGCCGGCGTGCTCTCGCGCTGGTATGTGAACAGGCGCTTTTTCGCCTACATGCTCATAAGCACCGCGGCCGGGATCATCTCGGCCTTCGCGCAGATGCTCGGCCTGATGCTCGCCGGGCACGAGCTGGGCGCCATGCTCTGGACGGCGCTCATCCAGGTCGTCTGGTCGCTGCCCATGGCGGCGGCCCTGTATTTCCCATGCAAGGCGATAGCCAGAAAGAAGATCTAGCTTCGCCGCGGTTCCAGCGAAAGGATTAGCTATGAAGAAACTTGTAAGTTCAGGCAGGCTGTTAGCCTTTGGGCTCATCGTGGCGGCGCTTCTGGCGCTGTGCTTGGGTACGCTCTACAAGCTGCAGATCATCGAGGGCGCGGCCTATTATGAGCTGAGTCAGGAGGACCAGCCCAGCCTCCAGACGGTGACGGCGTCCAGGGGCAACATCCTTGACCGCTACGGCAGGGTGCTGGTGTCGAACCGGGAGTGCTACAACCTCAAGATAAGCGATACCAGGCTCTTTTCGGACGAGATCGAGGACCCGAACTCCGTCATACTCGAGATGGTGAACATGATAGAGGCGGCGGGCGAGAGCTATACGAACGACCTGCCCATCACGATGTCGCCGCCCTTCGAGTACACGACGATGACCGAAAACCAGCAGACGCTGCTCAAGGCCTACCTGAAGGGCAAGGGCCTGGACGAGGACACGACGGCGGTCGAGCTCATGAGCTATTTCAGGACCAGGTATGAGATAGCCAACAGCTACACGGCCGAGGAGATGCGCAAGATAGCCGGCGTGCGCTATGCGATAAACGTCAGGTACGAGATAAACACGAACTCCTACATCTTCGTCGAGGACGCCTCGATAGACCTGATATCGGACCTCATGGGCGCCGTGGGCAACGTCGTGGAGGTCGAGACCTCGTATATACGCGAGTACAGCACGCAGTACGCGGCGCACATACTGGGCTATGTGAACTCCATAAGCGAGGACGAGCTGGACATCTACAGGCCCGGCAAGGAAAACAGCGGCTACGACTACGATACGAAGGTCGGCAAGGACGGCATAGAGTACATCTGCGAGAAGTGGCTGCACGGCACGAACGGGCAGGCGACGGTGACGCGCACCTCCTCGGGCACGGTGACGAGCACGATATACGACAAGGACCCGGTGCCGGGCAACCACGTGTACCTGACCATAGACATAGAGCTGCAGGAGGCCGTGGAGAGGGCGCTGGAGAGCGGTATCCACAAGCTGCAGCTGGCAAGGGATGAGGAGAACGCCGAGGCCGTGGCGAACGGCAAGCCCGACGATGTGAAGGAGGAGATACAGGGCGGCTCCATCGTGGTCGTGGATGTGAAGACGGGCGAGCCGCTGGCTATGGCGAGCTACCCGAACTTCGACCTGTCGATGATAACGGACCCGGAGTATTATACCTCGGTGCTGGAGACGGACTACGACCCGCTCTACAACCGCGCGACGATGGGCATATACGAGCCGGGCTCGACCTTCAAGCCCTGCACGGCCATAGCGGGCCTGTCGGAGAACATCATAAATACCGAGACGACGATACTCTGCGACGGCGTGTTCACGAAGTACGAGAGCCAGGGCTACGCGCCGGAGTGCTGGATATATACGCAAAACGACTTCACGCACGGCTACGACAACGTGACGAAGGCCATCATGGACTCCTGCAACATCTTCTTCTATACCCTGGCTGACGAGATGGGCATACGCACGCTGATGGAGTACGCGAAGAACTTCGGCCTGGGCGAGAGCACGGGCATAGAGCTGCCCGAGGCGACGGGCAACATGGCGAACCCGGACACGCACCTGCAGTACGACGTGGACCAGTGGTACGACGGCGACACGGTGCAGGCCGGCATCGGCCAGTCGGACAGTGTATTCACGCCCCTGCAGCTGGCCGAGTACTGCGCGGCGATAGCCAACGGCGGCACGAGACATTCAGCGGCGGTGGTGAAGAGCGTGCGCAGCTACGACTACTCCACCCAGCTCTACAACAAGGGCGTTGAGGTGCTCTCGACGGTGGAGTCCGCGGACTACAACTGGGCGGCGGTGCAGCAGGGCATGTACGAGATGGCCAACAACGTGAACAGCTCGGGCACTAGCGTGTACCTGGCTCTGCACGACTACAGCTACAACGGAGTGAGCCTGCCCGTGGCGGCGAAGACCGGCACCTCGCAGCTGGGCGAGGACAAGACGAACAACGCCATCTTCATGTGCTACGCCCCCTTCGACGACCCGCAGATAGCGGTCTCCATCGTGGTGGAGCGCGGTGCGGCCGGCGCCAACCTGGCGAACATTGCAAAGGACGTGCTGGACGCCTACTTCAGCCTGGGCGTGACGCAGACCACCGCTGAGAGTGAATATACGCTCCTCAAGTGAAAAAATTGGTCGAAATCGGACGAAAATACTGAGAAATCTGTTGAAGTTTTTACGGAAGCGGCATATAATTAATATCTAAGACATAAGTGAACAGAAGCGTCTCCGGCTGGGGAGCCGGGGACCCGGAGGGAGAAAGGAATATGAATATCGCGCTGCTGGCAGACGATGGCAAGAAGGAACTGATGGTCCAGTTCTGCATCGCATACTGCGGCATCCTGGCCGAGCACAGTATCTGTGCGACGACCACCACCGGCAAACTCGTGAGCGAGGCCACGGGCCTGCCGATAACCCTGTACCTGCACGACAAGCAGGGGACGCAGCAGATAGGGGCGAGGATAGCCTACAATGAGATAGACCTGGTCCTCTGCTTCTGCGACCCGGCGAACCCCGAGGGCTTTGACAGTGTGAACAAGCTCTCGCGGCTCTGCGACCAGCACCTCATCCCCATGGCGACGAATGCGGCCACGGCGGAGGTGCTCATACAGGGCCTCAGACGGGGCGACCTGGACTGGCGGGACATCGTCAACCCGAAAAAGAAATAGCGACACGCCAGAGGGCGGCGGTAAGCTTTCCGCCGCCCTTGCGCTGTTATTGTATTTGGAGGTATTTGAATGGAAAAGGTAAGTCCGAGGACGCTCTCGGGTTTCATGGAGCTGCTGCCTGAGGACCAGCTGAAGATGGAGCGGCTGCTGGACACGCTCCGGCGCGTATACTCGCTCTACGGCTTCACGCCGCTGGACACGCCGGCCATCGAGTCGGCCGAGGTGCTGCTGGCCAAGGGCGGCGGCGAGACCGAAAAGCAGATCTACCGCTTCATGAAGGGCGACTCCGACCTCGCGCTGAGGTTCGACCTCACCGTGCCGCTGGCGAAATATGTCGCGGCCAACTATGCCAGGCTGCAATTCCCCTTCCGGCGCTTCCAGATAGGCAAGGTCTGGCGCGGCGAGCGCGCGCAGCGCGGCCGTTTCCGCGAGTTCTACCAGGCCGATATCGACGTCATAGGCGACGGGAAGCTCGACATCATGAACGAGGCGGAGATCCCCTCCATCATCTGCCGGGCTTTCACGCAGCTGGGGCTCCGGGACTTCACCATCAGGATAAACAACCGCAAGGTGCTCGGCGGCTTTTTCAGGATGCACGGCATGAACGCGCCGGCGGAGATACTGCGCACCATCGACAAGCTGGAGAAGATAGGCGAGGAGAAGGTCCGTGCCATCTTGACGGAGGACTGCGGGCTGGACGCGGCCCAGGCCGACGCGGTGCTGGGCTTTACCGGCTTTGCCGGGACGACGGCGGAGAAGCTGGCCTTCCTCGAGGGCCTGGCGGGGCGCGACGAGCTCTTCGACGAGGGCGTGCGCGAGCTGCGCACGGTGGCGGAGGCGCTGCCGGGCCTGGGCGTGCCGGAAGAGCGCTTTGCCCTCGACTTCACCATAGCGCGCGGGCTGGATTACTACACGGGCACGGTGTACGAGACGACGATAAATTCGCATCCCGAGATTGGCTCGGTCTGCTCGGGCGGGCGCTACGACGACCTGGCGGAGTACTATACGGACAGGAAGCTGCCCGGCGCGGGCATCTCGATAGGCGTGACGCGGCTGTTCTATGTGCTGTCCGAGCAGGGGCTGCTCAATCCCGAGCTCACGGCGGCTCCGGCGGACGCCATCGTGCTGCCGATGACCGAGGACCTGGGCTTCGCGGCCCGGACCGCGACAAAGCTCCGGGAGGCCGGGATACGCACCCAGCTCTATACCGAGGACAGGAAGTTCAAGCAGAAGCTCTCCTACGCCTCGAAGCTGGGCATACCCTTCGCCGTCATAATCGGCGAGGACGAGGTCAAGAGCGGACAGGTCTCGCTCAAGGACATGCAGAAGGGCGAGCAGATAAGCTGTACGGCGGACGAGGCGGCGGAAAAGATCCTGGCGGCCCTGGCGGAGAGCGCCGGGGAGAGGCTCATAAAGGAAAAGTAAGGGGTAAGAGGACATGATGCAGTCAAGGACACACAACTGTGGGCAGCTCCGCATAGAGGACGCGGGCAAGAGCGTCAAGATAGTCGGCTGGATGGAGAACATACGCGAGGTCTCCTCGGCCCTGGCCTTCGTCGTCGTGCGCGACTTCTACGGCACGACCCAGGTGGTCGCGGAGACGGAGGAGATGGTCAAGGCCTTCAAGGCCGTGACGCGCGAGAGCACGATAAGCGTCGAGGGCGTGGTGCGCGAGAGGGCGAGCAAGAACCCGAAGCTGCCGACGGGCGAGATCGAGGTCGTGCCTGAGAAGCTCGAGGTGCTGGGCAAGTGCCAGTACAACGAGCTGCCCTTCCAGATAAACCGCTCGCGCGAGGCGGACGAGGCGGCGCGGCTGCGCTACCGCTATCTCGACCTGCGCAACCCCGAGGTGAAGGCGAACATCATCCTGCGCTCGAAGGTCATATCCGCGCTCAGGCGGGCGATGGAGGCCCAGGGCTTCATGGAGATCACGACGCCGATACTCACCGTGTCGAGCCCCGAGGGCGCGAGGGACTACCTCGTCCCGGCGCGCAACCACCCGGGCAAGTTCTACGCCCTGCCGCAGGCCCCGCAGCAGTTCAAGCAGCTGCTCATGGCCTCGGGCTTCGACCGCTACTTCCAGATAGCGCCCTGCTTCCGGGACGAGGACGCGCGCGCCGACCGCTCGCCGGGCGAATTCTACCAGCTCGACATGGAGATGGCCTTCGCCTCGCAGGAGGATGTGTTCGAGGTGCTCGAGGCGGTGCTGCCGCCCATATTTGCGGAGTACGGCAAGTACTCGCGGGCGTCCGAGGCGCCGTTCAAGCGCATACCCTACATGGAGGCGCTGGAGAAGTACGGCACGGACAAGCCGGACCTGAGGATAGACCTCGAGGCTCAGGACGCGACGGAGCTGCTGGGAGGCTGCGGTTTCGGGCCCTTCGAGGGGAACGTGGTGAAGGCCGTGGCGGTCTCGGGCTATGCCGGTACGCGCAAGCAGATAGACAAGCTCTGCGCGGACGCCGAGGTACAGTCGGGGAACAAGGCCTATTGGTTCCGGATAGACGAGAAGGGCGAGGCCGTCGGCGGCATAGCGAAGTTCGTGCAGCCGATAGCGGACGCGGTGAAGTCCGGGCTGGGCCTCGAGCCGGGCACGCTGGTGCTGCTGGCCGCCGGCAATAAGGGCGCGGCGCAGAAGACTGCGGGCGTGCTCATAAAGCTCGCGGGCGCGGCCTGCCCGGAGCACATGGATCTGGAGAAGTACGAATTCTGCTGGATAGTGGACTTCCCGATGTACGAGATAGGCGAGGAATCGGGGCAGCTGGAGTTCTGCCACAACCCCTTCTCGATGCCGAAGGGCGGCCTGGCGACGCTGCTGGCGGCGGAGCGCGGCGAGATAGACCCGCTGACGATCACGGCGGACCAGTACGACCTCGTGTGCAACGGCGTGGAGCTGTCTTCGGGCGCTGTGCGCAACCACGAGCCTGAGATAATGATAAAGGCATTTGAGATGGTGAATCTCGGCGAGGAGGACGTGAAGGCGAAGTTCCCCGCGATGTACAACGCCTTCTGCTACGGCGCGCCGCCGCATGCGGGCATAGCCCCGGGCGTGGACCGCATGGTCATGCTGCTGGCGGGCGAGGATTCCATCCGCGAGATAATCCCCTTCCCGATGAACAAGAGCGCGCAGGACCTCATGATGGGCGCGCCGGGAGAGGTCACGCAGAAGCAGCTCGACGAGCTGCACATCGCCATCGTAGCTCCCAAAGAATAAAGTTTTTTGCCCAGCTTTTTTTCAAAAAAGCAGGCGAAGTCCAGAGGCAGAGCCTCTGGCCGCTCTCCGCAGAGAGCGGAAGACCCCTGTGTCAGCATTAAGTATTCCGCTGCCTGCGGGCAGCGGCCATGGGGCGCCGCCCCCTGGACCCCTGCCGCCTTTTGTAAAAGGCGGGCGAAAACTTCAGATAGGGCGAGGTGGATACCGTGAACAGGTTCCTTGAGAAATACCGCCGGGGCGAGAAGTCGCTCGGCACCTTTACGCACCTTTTGAGCGCGCCCGCCGTCGAGGCGCTCGCACGCGCGGGGCTGGATTACGTCATAATCGATATCGAACACAGCCCCATCGGCGCGGAACACGCAGCCGAGCTCGTCGGCGTCGCAGACGGCGCGGGGATCGCACCCTTCGTGAGGGTCGATGAGATGAGCCGCAGCCCGGTGCTCAAGATGCTCGACGTCGGCGCGGCAGGGCTCATCGTGCCCCAGCTCGAGACCGTGGAGCAGGCCAAACAGCTCGTCGGCTGGGCGAAGTTCGCGCCCACCGGGAACAGGGGCTACTGCCCGTCAAGGGACGGCGGCTGGGGATATGACGCGAATTATGCGGACGGCATGGAGGGCTATATGGCCTGGGCAAACAGGAATACCCTGCTCATACCCCAGTGCGAGACCGCCGGCTGCCTCGAGCATATCGAGGAGATCGTCGCGATCGACGGCGTGGACGGCATATTCATAGGCCCGTTCGACCTGTCCATAGCCCTGGGCATACCGGGCCGGTTCGGGGACGAGCGGCATATAAACGCCGTGGAGCGCGTCCGGCTCGCCTGCAAGCGGGCGGGCAAGCCCTGCATCATGTTCTGCGGCACGGCCGAGGCCGCGGCGGGGTATTTCAGGCAGGGTTTCGACAGCGTCACGCTCAGCCTGGATATAGGCATACTGATCGAGGCCGTGCGCGCTGCGGCGGATACGGCCTTCGGAAGATAAAAAACGACAGGGGGGGAGCACCCTATGGTATCGCGCATACGCTCGCTGGGAATAAAGGGCATCGGCGGCTACGAGGTATCCGTCGAGTGCTCCATGGCCCAGGGCCTGCCGGGCTTTGAGATCGTCGGCCTGCCCGACGCGGCGGTGAGGGAGGCCCGGGACAGGGTCAGGGCCGCGATAAAGAACTCGGGGATCAAGTTCCCCGTGACGCGGCTGACGGTCAACCTCGCCCCTGCGGATACGAAAAAGGCGGGCACGGTGTACGACCTGCCCGTGCTGCTGGGCATCCTGGCCGTGACGGGCGAGATAAAGGAGCCGCCCTCCGACTGCGCCTTTTTCGGCGAGCTGTCGCTGGCGGGCGAGCTGCGGCCGGTGCGCGGCGCGCTGCCCATGGCGCTCGCGGCGGAGCGGGCCGGGATAAAGCGCCTGTTCGTGCCCGCCGACAACGCGCCCGAGGCCGCCTTCGCGCGCGGGCTCGAGGTGTACCCGGTCGAGAGCGTGACCGGACTGCTGGAGTATTTCCGGGGCCAGTGCGAGCTTGAGCCGGTGCAGCCGCAGCCTGAACAGAGAGAACGCGCCGGCGGGCCCGACTTCTCCGAGGTCAAGGGCCAGCAGTACGCCAAAAGGGCGCTGGAAGTCGCGGCCGCGGGCGGGCACAACATCCTAATGGTAGGCCCGCCGGGCGCGGGCAAGAGCATGCTCGCAAAGCGCGTCGTCTCCATCCTGCCGGACATGAGCATGGAGGAGATGCTGCAGACGACGGAGATACACTCGGTCAGCGGCCTGACGAGCCGGAGCCGACCCATCGTGGACACGCGGCCCTTCCGCGCGCCGCACCACACGACCTCGGCGGCGGCGCTCTCGGGCGGGGCGCAGCTGCAGCCGGGCGAGATGAGCCTGGCGCACAACGGCGTGCTGTTCCTCGACGAGCTGCCGGAGTTCCACCGCGACGTGCGCGAGGCGCTGCGCCAGCCGCTGGAGGAGGGCGTCGTCACGGTCTCGCGGGCGGCGGGCACCGTTACATACCCGAGCCGTTTCATGCTCATCTGTGCCATGAACCCCTGCAAATGCGGCTGGTACGGGCACCCGACCCACCGCTGCACCTGCTCTGAGCAGGAGATACGCCGCTATCACTCGCGGGTCTCCGGGCCGCTGCTGGACAGGATAGACATCATCATCGAGGTGCCTGCGCTCGATTACGAGGAACTCTCGGGCAAGGCGGATGCGGAGCCGTCCTGCGAGATAAAAAAGCGCGTGGACTTTGCAAGGGACAGGCAGCGCGAGCGGCTGGCGGGCTCCGGCGTGGACTGCAACGCGCACATGGGGCCCAAGGAGCTCGACAGCTTCTGCGCCCTGAGCCCGGACTGCTCCAAGCTGATGCAGGACGCATATAAGAAAATGGGCCTCACCGCCCGGAGCTACGACCGCATCCTCCGCGTCGCGCGGACGATAGCCGACCTCGAGGGCGCTGCGGACATAGGCGTCGGCCACCTCGCCGAGGCCATCCAGTACCGCACCTGGGACTTCCGGAGCGCGGACTGAGGCGGAGCGGCGCGAAATTACGTTTTAAGGTGATCTTTTTGAAGGACATGATACTGCTCAAGCAGGGCGAGGTCGTCCTGAAGGGCTTAAACAGGAGATATTTCGAGCAGAAGCTCGTGACCAACATCAGGAAAAGGCTCAAGCCCATGGGCAATTTCCATGTGTACTGCGTGCAGAGCACCGTCTATGTCGAGCCGGAGGACGACTTTGCGGACATGGACGCGGCCTTCGACGCTCTGGGCAAGACCTTCGGCGTCGTGGCGCTCTCCCGCGCCGCCGCCTGCGAGAAGGACGAGGACGCCATAGCCAGGCTCGCCATCGAATACCTGCGCGAGGACATGGAAAACGCCGCGAGCTTCAAGGTCGAGACCAAGCGCTCGGACAAGAGCTTCCACCTGACCAGCATCCAGCTGAGCCAGTACGTCGGCGGGCTGCTGGCCGAGGCGTACCCGGAGACGAAGGTGGATGTGCGCCATCCCGAGCTGGTGGTGCACCTCGAGGTGCGCGACTACGCGGCCTATGTCCACGCGGCGCCGGCGCAGGGCGCGGGCGGCCTGCCCGTGGGCTCGAACGGCAGGGCGGTGACGCTGCTCTCCGGCGGCATCGACAGCCCCGTGTCCACCTGGATGATAACGCGGCGCGGCGTGCGCTGCATCCCGGTGCATTTCTTCTCCTTCCCCTATACCTCCGAGGCGGCGAAGGAGAAGGTCGTGGAGCTGGCTCGGCTACTGACGCCCTGGTGCGGGCAGATGTGCCTTGAGGTCGTGCCCTTCACGCATATTCAGGAGGAAATTCGAGACAAATGCCCCGAAGAGTACTTTACACTTGTCATGCGCAGGTTTATGATGCGTATAGCGGAGCGCATCGCCGAGCGCGGCGGCTGCAAGGCCATCGTGACGGGCGAGAACCTGGGCCAGGTGGCGAGCCAGACGATGGAGGCCATGGCCTGCACCCAGGCCGTGACGAGCCTGCCCGTGCTCCAGCCGCTCATAGGCATGGACAAGGAGGACATCATCCGCATCTCGCGGAAGATAGGGACCTTCGAGACTTCGATACTGCCCTACGAGGACTGCTGCACCGTGTTCACGCCGAGGCATCCGAAGACCAAGCCGAGGGTGGAGGACGTGGCGGCGGCCGAGGCCGCGATGGACGTCGAGGGCCTGGTGAACGAGGCGCTCGAGGGCGTTGAAAGGATCTGGATAGACATTGAAGGCTGAGATAATCTCCGTCGGCACGGAGCTGCTGCTGGGCAGCACGATAAATACCGACGCGGCGGATGTGGCCGTGCTGCTGTCGGAGTACGGCATAGACGTGTACTGGCAGACGGTCGTGGGCGACAATCCCGGCCGGCTCATGGAAGCCGTGAGGCGCGCGAAGGGCCGCGCCGACCTGATAATCACAACGGGCGGGCTGGGCCCCACCTGCGATGACCTGACGAAGTCGGCCCTGGCCGAGGCCTTCGGCATGAAGCTGGAGCTGAATGCCGGTGAGGAGGCCTGGCTGCGCGAGATCTGGAAAAAGCGCGGCAACAGGGAGCTTACCCCGAACAACCTGCAGCAGGTCTGGCTGCCCGAGGGCTCGACGGCGCTGCGCAACGACTGGGGCACCGCGCCGGGCTGCTATTTCGAGCGGGACGGCGTGCGGGTCATCATGCTGCCCGGGCCGCCGCGCGAGCTGCGGCCGCTGCTCGAGTACCGGGTGCGGCCCATCCTGGCCGAGCTCTCGAACGCGGTCATTGCCTCGCACAACATCCACTTCTTCGGCATCGGCGAGAGCGAGATGGAGTACCGCCTGCGCGACTACATGCAGGAGCTGAACAACCCCACGCTCGCGCCCTACGCGAAGAGCGGCGAGTGCCTCGTGCGCGTGACGGCGAAGGCCGCGACGCAGGAGGAGGCCGAGGAGATGATGGCGCCCGTCATCGAGCGGGTGAAGGGCATGTTCGGGGCGCTGGTCTACGCCGTGGACGGGCTGAATCTGGCGGAACACACGGTGAAGCTGCTCGTCGAAAAGGGCGTCACAGTCGCCGCAGCGGAGAGCTGCACGGGCGGCGAGCTGGAAAAGCGGATAACGGACATCCCGGGCGCTTCGGCGGCGCTCAAGGGCGGCGTCGTGGTGTATACGAACGAGGCCAAGCACCTGCTGCTGGGCATCCCGATGGAGACTATAGACAAATACGGCGCGGTGAGCCGCGAGGTGGCGGCGGAGCTGGCCGAGCGCGTGCGGCGCAAGCTGGGCTCGGACCTGGGCGTGGGCGTGACGGGCCTCGCCGGGCCGGACGGCGACGGCGTACACGAGGTGGGCACGGTGTTCATCTCGCTCTCGGACGGCAGGCGCACCTGGGTGCGCGAGAAGCACCTCACGAGCCGCGACAGGGCGACGGTGAGGCTCTACGCCTGCCAGAACGCCTTCGACATGCTGAGAAGATATCTTGCCGGGCTGCCGGTGGAGCAGGAGAGAACTGATATATGAAACTATACCTCATACGCCACGGCGAATCCGAATGCAACGTGAAGCTCAGGCTCTACGGGCGCACCGACTGCCTGCTCACGGAGCAGGGCTGCCGCCAGGCGCGCGAGGCCGGGGCAAAGCTGCGCGGCGCGGGCATACACAGGTGCATATCCAGCCCGCTCATCCGCGCTGCGGAGACTGCCAGGCTGGCTTTCATGGACCGCAGCGTCAAGATAGAGCTGGACGACCGGCTCATGGAGCAGGACATGGGGCTTTTCGAGGACAAGCCCTTTTTGGAGATGCAGGAGCAGTACCCCGAGCTGGTGACGGCGATGCTGAAGGATTGGACAAAGGTCGTCCCGCCGGAGGGCGAGAGCTTCGAGAGCCTGCGTGACAGGGTCTGGGAACTGGTGTGCGAGCTGCGTGAGCGGGACGAGGATACGGTGCTGGTCTCGCACAACGGCCCGCTCTCCACCATCATGATGCTGCTGCTGGAGATGCCGAACTCGGCGGTGAACCGGCTCTGGTTCGAGCAGGGCTGCTGGAGCTGCATAGAGCTCCGGGACGGCATGGCCAGGCTGCTGTATTTCAACAAGTAGCGATCAACTCCAGGGAAGGAGAAGAGATATGAGCAGGAAAGACAACGACAGCGCCGCGTCGGGCGGCAGGATAATCGGGCATATCCTGGCATTTGTGGGCGTCACGCTGCTGGCGGCGGTGGTGCTGCTGACCGCAGCGGGCCTGATGCTCAAGTTCGGCCCCTCGCCCGCGGCAGGGGAACGCTTCGGGCAACTCGCGGCTGAGTACGGCGCGCCCGGATTCGTTACCGAGCTCTTCGCCGCGCAGACGGAGGCCCCGGAGGAGACGGAGGCCCCCGAGGAGACTGAGCCGGCGGACGCGGAAGCCGAGCCGGCGGAGACTGCGGAGGTGACTGAGTGATGAGCGACGACAGGTTTGATTTCACCGGACTGGGCGGCGAGGATTTTGACAGCTTCCTCGACTCCATCCGGCGCGACCTGGGCGAGCCGGAGCGGCCGCGCAAGGCCCCTGCGGCGGGCACGGCGGTCATAGACGCCGTCACCAGGCCGGCGGAGCCCGAGACAGCACCCGAGGCAGAGGCCCGAGCCCGCGGACGAGCATCCCCTGCCCGCACGCCAGCCTGAGCGCAGGCC
>CALXEH010000043.1 GCA_944387285.1 uncultured Oscillospiraceae bacterium
GGTTCATGTCGATGCCCGCCTTCTTGAGGCCGTGCATAAAGGTGGAGTAGTTCATGCCGTTGGCTTTGCAGCCGGCGCTTATACGGGTGATCCACAGCTGACGGAAGTCGCGCTTCTTCTGCTTGCGGCCGGCGTAGGCGTAGCGGCCGGACTTCATCACCTGCTCCTTGGCCATCTTGAAGTGGCGGGACTTGTTGCCCCAGTAGCCCTTCGCAAGACCAAGCATCTTATTTCTTCTCTTGCGCGTCATCATCGCGCCTTTGACTCTGGCCATTTTGCTCAGTCCTCCTTATTTATACGGGATCATGCGCTTGATAGCGGACTCGTTGGTGACGTCCGCGTAGGCGCCCTGACGGAGGCCCCTCTTGCGCTTGGTATCTTTTTTGGTGAGTATGTGGCTCTTGAAGGCGTGTGCGCGCTTGACCTTGCCGGTCTTGGTGAGATTGAATCTCTTCTTGGCGCCGCTGTGCGATTTCAGTTTCGGCATGGCAGTTATTTCTCCTTCCCTTGGTTTGGCTTACTCTTTGGTTTCGCTGGGCTGGGGCCGCTCCTCCTTCGGCTTGCCGGGCTTCTTAGCCGGCGTCTGCGGCTTGGGCGACAGAAATATGGACATGTTCCGGCCTTCCAGCTTCGGCTGCTTATCGAGATTCGCAAGCTCGGCGCACTTGTCTGCAAAATCGCGCAGCAGCTCCTCGCCGATGTTCGTGTGCGCCATCTCCCTGCCGCGGAAGCGGACCGTGACCTTCACGCGGTCGCCGTCGGCCAAAAACTTCTGGCCGTTCTTGAGCTTCACGAGAAAGTCGTTCTCGCCTATGCTCGGCGACATCCGTATTTCCTTGATCTCAATCACGCGCTGATTTTTCCGCGCTTCCTTCTCGCGCTTGGACTGCTCGAAACGGTACTTGCCGTAGTCCATTATCTTGCAGACCGGCGGGTTGGAGCCCGGCGCGATCTTCACGAGGTCGAGGTCCTTCTCGATGGCAATGTTGAGCGCCGCCGCTGCGGACATGATGCCCAGCTGCTCGCCGCCCTCGCCTATGAGCCGCACCTCTCTGTCGCGTATTTCCTCATTGACCTGATACTCCGTGACTGCTATCAAAAACACCTCCCGCAAAAACTCATCCCAGCGTCAGTATGCAAAAAACGCAGATATCATTCGATATCCGCGCACGCAAACACTCTGCCGCCCGCATCGGGCGGGTATGTTTATTGACCGCGGCTCGCTCTCTCGCGGCCGGGTGAGGACGGCGGACACCGTTCTTCTTTGTTTTAAGCCTCGTTACTATACCAAAACGGCGCCGCCTTGTCAAGCCCTTTTTATATCCCGTCTATAATTTTCTTTCGCTTTTCCTCGTATTCCTCGTCCGTTATGAGCCTCTGGTCGTAGAGCTCGCGCAGCTTGCGCAGGCGCTCTTCCGGATCGGACTGCCCCTCGCCGCCGGCCTCGTCCTCGATGCGTATCTCGGGGCCTATGTACTTCTTCCCGAAGGCGACGTAGGCGTTGTAGCCGGTTATCGCGGCGGCCATCGCGGTCCAGAGCGCGCCGAAGGCGCCCAGGCTGGGAATGACGACGAAGATGCCGATGAGGAGGAAGATGCAGCCGCACACCATACCAAGTATGCCGTTTGCACGGCTGGGCCGGTAGGTCACCCTCCGGCCCCTGCGCCTGTTGTTCATCAATAGTTCTCCTCGGGCGCGCCCTCGGCCTTTTCAAGCTCCATGGCGAGCTTCACGATGCGGCTGGTGCCGAGCCTGTCCGCGCCGAGGTTTATGAAGTCCTCCGCGTCCTCGATCGTCTTGATGCCGCCAGCGGCCTTGACCTTTATCTTGCTGTCGCAGCAGGCGCGCAGCAGCGCGACGTCCTCGCGCGTGGCCCCGCCCGTCGAGAAGCCGGTGCTGGTCTTGATGAAATCCGCGCCGGAATCCGACACTATGCGGCAGAGCATGCGCTTTTCGTCGTCGGTGAGCAGGCAGCACTCGATGATGACCTTGAGTATCTTCCCCTCGCAGGCGGCGCGCACGGCCTTGATATCCTCGGCCACGGAGTCCCAGGCGGCGTCCTTCACCATGGCGAGGTTCACGACCATGTCGATCTCGTCCGCGCCGTTCCGGACGGCGTCGGCGGCCTCGAAGGCCTTGGCGGCGGTGGTCATGTAGCCGTTCGGGAAGCCGATGACGGTGCAGACGGCCATGGCATCGCCGAGGTAGGCCTTGGCGCCCTTGACATGGCAGGGCGGGATACATACGGAGGCGCAGCCGTATTTTACGGCCTGGTCGCAGATGGCGCGTATCTCCTCCGCGCCGGCGTCTACCCTGAGCAGGGTGTGGTCGCAGCGGGAAAGTATCTCTTTAAGCTCCATTTTTCTTTCTCCTTACACTGAGTTGAGCCCATTATAATACAGTCTCCGGGAATATACAAGCGCCGCGGCGAATAAGCTGTAGCGAGCCGGCGGGACGCGCGGGCGACAACGATACGGAGGCAAGGGCATGGACGAGAGCAGCAGGATAAGGAACGACGCGGAGCTGCGCGGGGCGTTGGCGGCGGCTCCGGAATTTTCGCACATGAGCCGCGGCGAGCGGTTTTTCGTATTTCCCGTGGAGACGCGGCGGCTCTCCGGCGCGGCGGACCGGATCAACGTCATAGCCAGGCAGTCGCTGCTGAAGCTGGCCGAGCCGGGCGAGGCCGGCTGCATCCATGTGAGGGGCGAGCTGCGCTCCTTCAACAACCGGCGCGGCGAGGGTGCAAAGCTGGTGATCACGCTTTTTGCGCGCGAGCTTTTCTTTGACGAGGGCGAGGACATAAACCGGATAAGCCTGACGGGCACGCTCTGCAAGCCGCCGAACCTGCGCGTCACGCCCATGGGCCGGGACATCTGCGACCTGATGCTGGCGGTGAACCGGCGCTGCGGGCGCTCCGACTACCTGCCCTGCATCTGCTGGGGCCGGCGCGCCCAGGAGGCCGCAAGGCTCAGGACCGGCGACAGCCTGGAGCTCTCCGGCCGCATCCAGAGCCGGCCGTACATAAAGCTCATAGACGGGCTGCCGGTCGAAAAGACCGCCTTTGAAGTCTCCGTAGCCGAGCTGAACGGGCCCATCTGACGGAAAAAACTGCAAAAATAAGCTCGCCCCGGCCGGGAATACTCGGTTCGGGGTGCTTTTATAATGCGGAAAATTGTATTTTTGCTCCTTTTGGCCCTGCTGTGCCCGGCACAGGCGGCGGCTGGCGAACCCGTCAGGCTGCCGGTCATCATGTACCACCACATTTCAAAGGACGCCTCGCGGGCCGGGGACTACGTCGTGACGCCGGAGCTGCTCGAGGGCGACCTGCGCTGGCTGAGCGAGCATGGCTACACCGCCGTGAGTACGGCGGAGCTCATCGACTACTGCGCGGGCCGGGGCGGCCTGCCGGAGCGGCCCGTGCTCCTGACCTTCGACGACGGCCAGCTGAGCGTGCTGGAATACGCCCTGCCGCTGCTGGAAAAATACGATATGTGCGCCGTGGCGGCGCTGGTTGGCTCGCTCTGCGACAGGGAAGCGGAGCTTTCGTACCGCAGCCCGGAGTATTCGTACCTGAACTGGGCGGAGGCAGCGGAACTTGCGGCCTCGGGCGTCTTTGAGCTGGCCGCGCACACGCAGGCGATGCACGAGGAGGCCTATCCGCGCCGGGGCTGCCTGCCGAAGCCGGGCGAGGGCGAGGCGGACTACCGCCGGGCGCTCTCGGAGGACCTGGAGGCTGTGGAGCGGAGCATAGAGGCAGCCTCGGGCGCGAGGCCCCTGGTCTTCGCCTATCCCTACGGCTTCCACTGCGAGGCGGCGGAGGCGCTGCTGCGCGAGCGGGGCTATGCGCTGAGCCTCACCTGCGAGGAGAGGGTGAACACGCTCACGGGCGAGCCGGAGGAGCTCTTCGGCCTGGCCCGCTTCAACCGCCCGGCGCAGGAGGGGCGCGAGGCCTTTTTCGCGCGCCTGGGCATGTGAGGCGCGCTTGACCGGGCGCCGCGGCTGTGGTACCTTAGTAAAAAAGGGAAGCCGGAGGTGCTTTGCTTGAAAACACGATCACGCCGCGCGCTCGGGCTGCTGCTGGCCGTATTGCTGCCTGCCCTCGCGCTCTCGGGCTGCGGGCTCTCGGCGCAGACGCTCGACGAGCTGCTGTACGGGCAGACGGAGGAGCCCCGGCTGTCGCCGGAGCCCGTGGAGTACATCATCCCGCTCGCACAGGGCGACTGGCTGGACGAGGTCTACAGGCCGGACGCGGACTATGCCGACATGGCGGATATCGCGGCGCAGGCGGAGCTGGGCCCGAAGCTGGAGCGGCTTTTGGAGTTTTGCCGCGGCGGCGAGGACTGGGAGCTCTCCGAGGCCTATCTCGAGGCCGCCGACGAGCTGGGGCTGGTCTATACCCGCTACAGCCTGGCGGACATAGCGTACTGCGCGGGGCCGACGGAGGAGACGGAGGCGGCGCTGGACTCGGCGCGGCAGGCCTGGCAGCAGGCGCTGCTGGATTTTTACAACGTCATGGGCGAGCTGGCCCTTTCCAACGCGCAGCTGCTGGACGAGGCCCTGGGCGAGGGCGTAGCGGAGAACTTTGCGGGCTATGCCGGCATGGAGAGCTGGGGAGGCGACGCCGGCGCGCAGGAGCAGCTGCTTTACAGCTACCATCAGCTCATGCAGTCGCCGCAGCCGGACGAGCAGGCCGCGGCCGAGCTCTTCGTGCAGCTGGTGGAGCTCCGGAACGCCGAGGCCCGCGAGGCTGGCTGGTCGAGCTATGCCGAGCAGTGCTATTATGAGGACTATTACAGGGCCTATTCGCCGCAGGACGCGGCCTCGGTGGTCTGGCCCGCGGTAAAAGAATACTGCGCGCCGCTGCTGGGCCTCTACGAGGAGGCAGCAGCCGACGCGCTGTGGACGCTGTATTACGAGTCCGGCCTGGACTGCTCGGAGGAGCGGGTGCTCGAGGTGCTGGACTATGTCGCGCCGAGGCTGAGCCGTGACGCCGCCGAGGCGCTGGACTACATGCTTGCCCACGGGCTCTACGACATAGGGCCGAGCCCGACGAAGCTGGACACGGGCTTCACGGCCTATCTCTATTACTTCAACGTGCCCTTCCTCTTCAACTCGCCCTACGGCGACGTGGACGACTTTTCCGACAGCTTCCACGAGTTCGGGCACTACCTGAACGGCTACGGCACGGTGAGCGACCTGGTCTTCGGCATGCCGGACATGGACCTCTCCGAGCTGCAGGCCCAGGGCATGGAGATAATGTTCACGCACTGGTACGAGGACGTCTTCGGCGGGTACGCGGACGAGATGCTGCTCGCGACGCTCTGGGACATGCTCGACAGCGTGGTGGAGGGCTCGCTCTACGACGAGTTCCAGCAGCGCTGCTATGCCGAGCCCGACCTGACGGCGGAGCGGGCCTGTGAGCTGTACCTGGAGACGGCCGCGGGCTACGGCCTGGAGCCGGGCAAATACGACTGGCTCTACATCCCGCACAATTTTGACGACCCGTTTTACTACATAAGCTACTGCCTCTCGGCCCTGCCGGCGCTGGAGCTCTACGGCATACTGCAGGAGGAGCCGGAGACGGCGGCGACGCTCTACATGCGCGCGGTCTCGCTGGACCCGGAGCTCTACTACTTTGACGAAGCGCTGGAGGAGTGCGGCTTTTCGGACGTCTTCGACGCGGAGAGTTATGCCGCGTGCGCGAGGCAGCTCGAGCCTGAATTTGAGCGGCTCAGCTCTTGAAGGCGAAGACCAGGGCCGCGATGAAACCCAGGGCCATGGGCACGGCAAAAATGGCCATATCCGTCCAGACCCAGACGGCCATAAAGAGGAAGGCGGCGCCGAGCAGCAGGAAAACGGCGCCGCTTTGCCTGTAAAAGCGCTTTTTATCCGCGCCTGCGCGCTCCAGCTTGCTGGAGAAAAGCCAGGTGTTGTTGAGCAGCGGACCCTTGCCTTTGCACTGCAACGCGCCCAAAATAAAGAGTACCAGGGCGATAAAGAGGCAGATGACGACGTTTATCTCTTTCATGTCTTCCTCCTTTTACCTGATAGGTTGGCGTCGGCGCGCATGATGATATCGCGCACGAGCCTGACGGCGGCTTCGGCGTCGCCGGTACTGACGGCGGCGGTGAGCTCGGCGTGGAGCTTCACGGACTCTTTGCGCTCCGAGGCGCGGCGGTAGTGCTCGGCGGTGAGGCCGCGCAGCGGGCCGTGGAAGGCCTTGAAGGTCATGGCGTAGACGTCATTGCCTGAGAGCTGGGTGAGGCGGTAGTGGTAGTCGCAGATGGCGTCTATCTGCTCCGCGCCGGAGGAGCGCTTTATCCTGTCCATGAGCTGGGGCAGCAGCTCGTCTGAGGGGCCTCTGCCGCTCTCGCAGGCGAGGCGGGCGCACTCGCACTCTATGAGCGCGCGCATGTCCATGAGGTCGTGCAGCAGCGACTCGCTCATCTGCGAAGAGCCGTACTCCATGATGACGGAGAGGGTCTGGGGCGTGGCCTCGCGCAGGAAGTCCGAGACGAAGGCGCCCCGGCGCGGCACTATGCGCACAAAGCCCTTGCGCTCGAGCTCGAGCATGCCGAGGTTCACGCTGCTGCGTGAGAGCCCGAAGTGCGCGGCGAGCTCGCGCTCGGCCTCCAGCCTCTCGCCGGGCTTCAGCCGGCCAGAGAGTATCCTCGCTTCTATCTCCTTCACAAAGCCCTCACGCTTGCAATTTTCCGCTGTACCGGCCATGTCCTGCCTCCCGCTGCAACTTTCTATGCTACAAGGATAAACTGAAACCGGCATAAAATCAAGTGGCGTGCGGGCCGGCTTTCAAAATCGTGTCAGAACGCCGTTGAAATCAGGGCTGAGGGCGTATATAATGAAGCTGTGGCCATACCAGAAAAGAAGGAGGGCGAGCGATGCAAAAATACGACGTAGTGGTGGTCGGCGCCGGCAACGGAGGCCTGACTGCCGCCGCCTGCCTGGCGAAGGCTGGGAAAAAGGTGCTGCTTTTGGAAAAGCACAACCTGCCGGGCGGCTGTGCGACGAGCTTCCGCCGGGGCAGGTTCGAGTTCGAGTCGGCGCTGCACGAGCTGTGCCAGATGGGCGAGCCGGGCCAGGGCGGGCATGTGCGGGAACTGCTCGACGAGCTGGGCCTGGATGTGGAATGGGTGCCGGTGGACGAGGCCTTCCGCTCCATAAATACGGACCCGGATGAGGGCTTTGACGTGACGATACCCGCCGACGAGCAGGGCTTTATCGACGCCATGGAGAAGGCCGTGCCCGGCTGCAGGGCCTCCATCGAAAACCTCATGGAGCTCACACGCATGATAGGCGACGGCGTGGACTGGCTCTATGAGTACAACAACGATCCGCCAAAGCTGCCGATGCTGATGAAGTGGGCGGACCTCATGCGCTGCGTGTCGGTGCCGACGGACGAGATGCTCATAAAGCTCGGCGTGCCGAAGAAGGCGCGGGAGATCTACGAGAGCTACTGGGACTATGTGGGCGTGGACTCGACGAAGATGAGCTTTGCCGTGTACGCGCAGATGTTCAGGATGTACCTGACCTTCAAGCCATATATCTGCAAGATGCGCAGCCACGAGATAGCCATGGCCTTCGACAGGCGCATACGCGAGATGGGCGGCGAGATCTGGTATAACTGCGAGGTCAGGAAAATAGACGTCCGCCGCAACAAGGTGCGGGGCGTGGTCCTTACGGACGGGACGTATATCGAGTGCGAGCGCGTGGTGTCGAACCTGATGCCGACGGTGGTGTTCTCGAAGATGGTGGACCCGGCCGAGGTGCCGGAGCGCGACCGGCGTGCCTGCAATGCGAGGAAGCTCGCGCAAAACTGCTTCACCATCTACCTGGGCCTGGACGCGACGGCGGACGAGCTGGGCATAGAGGGCTATGACACATTCGTGCGCGACACGGGCGACACGCTCAAGCAGTATGAGAGCTCGGCGGCGATAGACACGCACAAGACCTACTGCGTCACCTGCCTGAACCGGGCGATACCGGACTGCTCGCCTCCGGGCACCTGCATCCTGTCCTTCTCGAAGTTCTACTCGGAGGACGCCTTTGCCGGCGTGTCGGAGCGGGACTACTTTGATGTCAAGACGAAGATCGCGGAGGAGACGATAGACCACTTTGAGAAGTGGTTCGGCGTGGACATCCGCAGCCACATAGAGGAGCTCGTGACGGCGAGCCCCGTGACCTTCGCGCGGTATATTGGCACGCCGCAGGGCGACGTGTACGGCTACGCGAGCGTCATGTGGGACGGGATGTTCCCGCGCGTCATGTCCTGCGAGAAGCTGGACTACACGATAAAGGGCCTGCGCTTCTGCGGCGGGCACGGCACGAACATGGACGGCTACAGCCAGGCCTATCTCTCGGGCGCCGAGGCGGCGAGATATACGCTCAAGGACATGAAGGAGGGCCGCTGAGATGAAGTACAGCTATGACAGGAGCGAGATAAAGAAGATCCCGCTGAGCGGTTTCCTGAGCATGGTGCCGGTGCGCAACCGGAAGATCGCCGCGGGCGCGGAGACCCTGCCCGTGTCGGAGTATAACGCCAACCGCCTGGCAAAGAGCCTGCATCCTGCGGTGCAGCATGTGAAGATAGCGAAGGTCGAGGAGCACGCCGAGGCCAAGAGCTTCACGCTGGTACCGGACACGGAGCGCGGCACGCAGAAGCTGGCGTATTTCCGTGCGAGCCAGTATGTGAGCGTGGACCTGAACATAGGCGGCGCTACGCTCTCGAAGCCCTATACGATACGCTCGGGGCCCGGCAGGGCGCTGGGTGGGACCGGCACGAGCTATGTGCTGACGATAAAGCTGACGCGCCCGGGCTACGCCTCGAAGTGGATACTCGGGAACTGGAAGGCCGGGGACAGCGTGGACATCTCGGGCCCGCTCGGCGACTTCTACTACGACCGCATACGCGACGCGCGGCATGTGGTGGCCCTGGCGGGCGGCAGCGGGATAACGCCCTTTTTCTCCATGGCCGAGGCGATAGCGGACGGCATCGAGGACTTTGAGCTGACCATCCTGTACGGCAGCCGGACTGCGGAGGGGATACTGCTCAAGGACGAGCTCGACGCGGTCGCGGCGCGGGCCGGCGGCAGGGTGAAGGTCGTGCATGTGCTCAGCGACGAGGAGCGCGAGGGCTATGAGCACGGTTTCCTGACGGCGGAACTGGTGAAGAAGTACGCGCCCGAGGGCGACTACTCGGTGTTCATGTGCGGCCCGCAGGCGATGTACGACTACGAGGAAGAGGAGCTGAAGGCGCTGGGCCTGCCCAGGCGGCGGATAAGGCGCGAGCTCTCGGGCGACTATATAGCCGGCGAGGCCTCGGAGAGGAGCTATACCCTGACCCTGAAGCTGCGCGGCGAGGAGCGGCAGCTGGAGTGCCGGGAGCACGAGAGCCTGGAATGGGCGATAGAGCGCGCGGGCATAAAGGCCCCGACGCATTGCAGGAGCGGCGAGTGCGGCTGGTGCCACGCGCGGCTGGTGTCCGGCGAGGTGTATGTGCCGGAGGCGGCGGACGGCCGCAGGGCGGCTGACGTGAAGTTCGGCTGGATACACCCCTGCGCCAGCTTCCCGAGGTCGGACGTGGTGCTGGAAATATATCCTGGCGCATAAGAGAACAGGCTTGTTAAAAGGGGCCTCATGGTGTACACTTACAGCATAAGGCCCCTATTTTGAAAGGAGTGTTGTCTATGGATCGCGGTGCTCTCAAGGCGGACGCGAAAGACGCCATGCGGCAATCTCAAACCAGCCCCTATATCACCTCTCTGATCTACTGTGCGATAAGCTATGTGATCACCGTGCTCTCGGTCCGGCTCATGCGCATAGACGTCACGGTCTATCTGAGGCTGCTGGCCCTCAACGACACGGACGCCGCCATAAACTATATCATTTCCAGCCGTCCGGGCAGCTTTGCCTATCTGATAGACGCGCTGCTGCGCTGCATGATGCTGCTGCTGAACGCTGGCTTCATCATCTTCACACTGAAGATGGTGCGGCGGCAGGAGAACAGCCTCTGGAACCTTATGGACGGCTTCCAGCACTTCTTGAAGGTCATCGGCCTGCGGATACTGACCAGCCTCTACGTCTTCCTGTGGAGCCTGCTGCTGGTGATACCCGGCATCGTCGCGGCCTACCGCTACCGCCTGGCGATCTACCTGCTGCTCGACCACCCCGACATGGGCATAGGCGAGTGCATAAGGGAGAGCAAGCGCCTCATGCGCGGGCGCAAGGCGGAGCTCTTCATCCTGGACCTGAGCTTCATAGGCTGGGCCCTGCTCTCCTCCATCCCCTTCGTCTCCATCTACACCATGCCCTATATGGAGGGCACCTACGCCATCTACTACCGCGAGCTCCGGCGCCTGGACTATGAACGGCGCAGCGCCGGGGACTTCGGCCGCTGGCAGTAAAGCCGAAAAAGCAGAGCCCGGCGGGCAGTTTCCTGCCCTGTCCCGCGCCGGCGCCGCAGCGCAAAAAAGAGCCGCCCTCAGCAGGGGCGGCTCTTTTTCAGCAGCCTTTCGTGCATGAACACCATCAGCGCCAGTATGAGCAGCAGATAGACGGGCAGCAGGAAGGCGCCGAGGTATTTTACTATGAGGCCGAAAACCGGCGGCATGAGGCAGGTCCCGACATAGGCCGAGGCCATCTGCACGCCTATCACGGCCTGGGAGCGGTCCGCGCCGAAGTGCTCGGGCGTGGAGTGGATGACCGAAGGGTAGATCGGCGCACAGCCCAGCCCGATGAGCACCAGGCCGGCCAGGGCTCCCGCCCTGCCCAGGGGCAGCAGCAGGCAGACGACGCCCAGCAGGATGACGCCCTGGCCCATGCGTATCATCTGCGTGTCGTTCAGCTTCAGGGTCAGGAAGCCGCCCAGGGCCCGCCCGGCCGTGATGCCCGCATAAAAGAGCCCCGCAAGCCCCGCCGCCTCGTCCGCGGACAGGCCGCGCTGCAGCACCAGATAGCTGCCGGCCCAGAGCCCGGCGGTCTGCTCCAGCGCGCAGTAGCAGAAGAAGGCCGTCATGATCTCCGGCGCGCCCGGGATGCGGATGATCTCACGCAGGCTGAGGGCCCGGCCCTCGCCCTGGCCGCCGGAGCCTCCGGCCGGCGCGCCGCGCCCCTTCCACAGCGGCAGGCTCAGCAGCAGGATGAGCGTGAGGCCGATCTGCAGATAGGCGATGAAGCGGTAGCCCATGTTCCAGCCCAGGCCGCCGCTCAGGGCGTAGCCCATTATGTACGGCCCAAGCGAGGCGCCCACGCCCCACATGCAGTGCAGCCAGCTCATGTGCCGGCTGGCATAGTGCAGCGCCACATAGTTGTTGAGCGAGGCGTCCACGCTGCCGGCCCCGAGGCCGTAGGGTATGGCCCAGAGGCACAGCGCCGCATAGGAGCCGCTGACCGAAAAGCCGAAAAGCGCCGCTGCGGTCATCAGCACGGAAACGGCCGTGACCTTGCCCGGCCCGAAACGCCGGGTCAGCCTGTCGCTCTGCAGGCTCGAGATTATCGTGCCCACGGCGATTATCATGGATATCCAGCCGGCGTAGGAGACCGGCACGGAAAGCTCGGGATACATGCTCGGCCAGGCCGAGCCCAGCAGTGAATCGGGCAGGCCCAGGCTTATGAAGGCCAGATAGATCACAGCCAGCAGCAAATTTGCCATTTTATCCACCTTCTCATAATAAATCCGCCGGAATCAGGCGATCCCGGCGGATTTCTGGTTGCGGGGAGGGGATTTGAACCCACTGACCTTCGGGTTATGAGCCCGACGAGCTACCGGACTGCTCCACCCCGCGATATTGAGAGCCTTATTATAATAACATCAAGCCCCTCGCGTGTCAAGAACTTTTTTTGCAGCTTGACCGAATTGGATAAAATCATTATAATAACAATGTATGCCCGCATCCCGTCACGCGGAGGTGACCAACTATTGGACAGACATAAATATGTAGCGGAGCTGAGCAAGCTCCTTTCAGGCATGGCCGCGGCTGACCGCGAGGCCGTGCTCAGAGGCGTGAACCGTCGCTTCGACGAGGGCGAGAACGACGCGGAGGTGATCGCCAGCCTCGGCAGCCCCACCTTTGCCGCCGTGAGCGTGCTCCGGGGCTATGTACCGCCCGAGGAGGACGAGCTCGGACAGGAGCCGGAGCCCGTCGAGGCGGCCGGACCCGCGCCGGAGCCCGCGCCCGAACCCGAACCCGAACCGGAACCCGAACCAGAACCGGAACCGGAACCGGAACCCGAGCCGGAGCTGGGGCCGGAGCCTGAGGAGCCCGAAGCCGAGGCGCAGGAGGAAGCCCCTGCCGCCGCGGAGCCGGAGACCGAGGTGCCTGAGACCGAGGCGCCGGAAGCCGCAGAGCCGGAGACTGTGAAGGAGCCGGAGCCCGAAGCCGCAGACGAGGCCGAGCCCGAGCCGCCGGCTGAAGAGGCCGAGCCGGAAGCGGAGCCCGAAGAGGAGATGCCCGCGCCGGAGGCGGAGCCCGAGACCGCGGCGGCCGCGGAAGAAGCAGGGCAGCAGGCGCAGGAGCCGGAGCCCGAAGCGGAGGCCGCCGAAACGGAGGCGGAGGCCGCGGAAGCGGAGGCCGGTGACGGCGGCGAGGCTATGGAGGCCGCGCAGGAGGCGGACGAGCCTGCGGAGCTGCCGCCCTTCTGGGGCGGCCCGCCCGAGCTGCCCAGGCCGCCGAAGGCCAAGGTCGGGCTGCTGATCGTGTATATCTTTTTCGGCATCGTCATCGGCATCCCGGTGACGGCGGTGCTGGCCGCCATAGCGCTGGCGGTGCTCTGCTGCGGCGTCCTCATCCTGGGCGCGGCGGCGCTGCTGGCCTCGTTCTGCTTCCTGGGCATGAGCGTGGTGGCGGACATCCTGCTGCTGGCCGGCCTGGCGCTGGTACTCGCGGCGCTGGGGCTGCTGTTCTTCTGCGCGGCGATATGGTTCTTCCGGCGCTGTGCCGTGGGCTTTGTGGACCTGGTTATCCGCAAGGGCCGCGACTGGTGCTATGAGCACGGGAAGGAGGAGCTCTGATGAAAAAGCTGTGGAGCGTCATTCTGACCGTCGTCATAGTGCTGGCGGTGCTCGGCTGCGTGGTCTTTGCCCTGGGCCTGCTCATGGACGCCGATCTCGTGAGGATAGCCGACGTGGTATTTTCAAATTACGACCTGGCCAAGGTACTGGCCGCCGTGGAGGAAAACTTGGGCGGCCTGATGCGGTATCTGCCGATCTGAGCGTTTGGAGGCGCGGTTTTTGAAGAAAAAGGTAGTCAAGAAACACAACAACAGCGGCAACTGCTTCATCTGCGGCATCAACAACCCCTTCGGCCTGAACAGCCGTTTCTATGAGCTGGAGGACGGCACGGTGGCCTGCCTGGTGACGGCCAAGCCCGAGCACCAGAGCTATCCCCTCCGCGTCCACGGCGGCGTCATCACCGCCCTGCTGGACGAGACCCTGGGCCGGGCGATAAACGTGCCCGAGCCCGAGACCTGGGCAGTGACCGGCGACATCAGCGTCCGCTTCAAAAAGCCCGTGCCCTACGGCGAGCCTCTGCTCGTCACCGGCAAGGTCACGCGGAACACCAGGCTCATCTTCGAGAGCGAAGGCTGCCTCTACCTCAAGGACGGCACCCTCGCCGCCAGCGCCCACGCCCGCTACATGAAGCAGCCCCTGGACGTCATCGGCGACCTCGAATCCAACGGCGATATCTGGCTCTGTCTCGACGAGCCCGACGACCCGGCGGAGATCGATATCCCCGAATAAACTCATATGAGCGTATAAAACGGGAGGCCCTCAAGCCCGAGGGCCTCCCGTTTTTTCAGCCGCTGCAGCGCGGACAGGATGGCTTTTACCGAAACCTGTTGCGTTGGCGGTGTGCAT
The DNA here is from genome assembly GCA_944387285.1 of uncultured Oscillospiraceae bacterium. Lineage (GTDB taxonomy): Bacteria > Bacillota > Clostridia > Oscillospirales > Oscillospiraceae > Scatomorpha. The sequence goes on from CALXEH010000043.1 coordinate 13,874, forward strand.
AGTGTATAATCCCGCTTAGTACAGTTAAGGAGGACGAACCCATGTCCGATGCGCTGCTGCGTATTGAGAACGTAACGAAGAAATACGGCAAGACCGTCGCGAACGCCGATATCAGCTTTTCGGTGAACGCCGGCGAGACCGCCGTGCTGCTCGGGCCGAACGGCGCGGGCAAATCCACGATAATAAAGTGCATTGCAGGGCTGCTGCGCTTTTCCGGCGACATCTACATCTGCGGCGAGCGGAACAAGGCCCTGCCCGCCAAGCGCGAGCTGGGCTACATACCCGAGCTGCCCGCAGTCTACGAGCTGCTCACCGTCGAGGAGCACCTCGAGTTCATCCGCCGCGCCTACCGCGCTGAGGACGACGGCTACGGAGACGAGCTGTTAGAGCGCCTCGAGCTCGACGACAAGCGAAAGAAGCTGGGCCGCGAGCTCTCAAAAGGTATGCAGCAGAAGCTCTCCATCTGCTGCGCGCTCGTGCATAAGCCGCGCGTGCTCATCTTCGACGAGCCGCTGGTCGGCCTCGACCCGCACGCCATCAAGGAGCTCAAAACGATCTTCCGCGAGCTGCGCGACGAGGGCCGCGCCGTGCTCATCTCCACCCACATGATAGAGAGCGTCGAGGACTATTGGGACGTGGCCCACATCATGATGAACGGGCGCTTCGCCGCCACCAAGCGCAACACGCCCGAGGACACCGCCAGCCAGAGCCTTGAGGACCTCTTCTTCGAGATAACCGAAGGCGGTGAGCGCGAATGAGTCCGCTCTCATACCTGCTCTTCACGCGCTTTAAGAATCAGATAAAGGGCATCTTCCGCTCGCCTGCCAAGCTCATCTACGCCGTCGTGCTCATAGCGCTGCTCGTTTTTGTGGTCATCGGCGGGCAGGCAGGGGCGGCCGAGTCGGAAGTGTTCAGGCCCTCGGGCGAGCTCTACGCCATCGTGCTGGGTTTCTATGCGCTGATGTTCATCCTCATCGTGAACTCCGGCTTTTCCACGGGCATGAGCGTCTTCAAGATGCCGGACGTGAACTTCCTGTTTGCCGGGCCGTTCAGGCCGCTGCGCGTGCTCTTTTTCGGCATGCTCCAGCAGCTGGGCACGGCCATCATCACGGGGCTCTTTATCATCTTCCAGTACGGCTGGATGCACGGCAGCTACGGCGTGGATGTGCCGGGGATGATAGCCATCCTGCTCGGCTACTCGCTGGTGCTCTTCACCGGCCAGCTCACGGCCATGACCATATACTGCCTGACCTCGGGCAGCGACAAAAAGCGCCGCGCGGCTCGGGGCGTGTTCATCGCCGTCTGCGTCGTCTGGGCGGGCTACATCTTCTACGCCTGCCTCGGCGAGGGCGAGTTCCTGCCCAAGCTCTGCGCGGCGGCGAGCAGCAGCTTTACCATGTACTTCCCCGTAGCCGGCTGGCTCTGCTGGGCCGTGACGGGCGTCATAGAGGGCGAGCTTGCGGGCCTTATCGGCCTCGCGCTCTGGATAGTCTTCTGCGCGGCGCTCTGGCTCGCCATGGCCAAGGCCGACCAGGACTACTACGAGGACGTGCTGCAGTCCACCGAGACCGCCTTCAACGCCCAGGCTGCGGCCAAGGAAGGCCGGGTCACCGAGACCGGGCCGAAGAAGCTCAAGCTCGGGCGCACCGGCCTCGGCGCGGGCGAGGGCGCGGCGGCCTTCTGGTACAAGCACCGCGTCGAGAACCGGCGCTCGCGCAGCTTCATCCTCGGCGGGGTGGAGCTCATCTTCGTCATCATCACGATAGCCTTCGGCTTCTTCATGCGGGGCGAGGGCGTCGTGCCCGCGCTGGCCTTCGCGGTCTACATGCAGATGTTCTCCTCTTCCATGCGCCGCCTGCCGCGCGAGATGCTCAAGCCCTACATCTATCTGGTGCCGGAGCCGGCCTTCAAGAAGCTGCTCTGGTGCATACGCGAGAGCGTCGGCACCTTTGCGCTCATGGCCGTCCTCATCTTCGTGCCCCTGGGCCTCATCATGCAGCTCGGGCCGGAGCTCATCGCCGCCTGCTGCCTCGTGCACTTCACCTACTCCTACCTGCTGCTCGCCGGCAACCTCGTCTGCGAGCGCGTATTCGGGCGCGTGAACACCAAGGCGCTGATCTTCATATTCTATTTTCTGGTTGAGATCCTCATCTGCGCGCCCGGCATCATCGCCGCCGCGGCGCTCAGCGCAGCGGGTCTTCCCCTCTATGTCTGCCTGCTCGCCCTCGCCGGGGCGAACGCCCTGCTGGCCCTGCTGGCCATCTTCCTCTGCAGGGGCATTTTGAACTACGCAGAGCTCAAAAACTGAAAATAACGCCGCAAAAGCCATCATCTTTCGACTCCCGCGCGCTTTTTGCGCCTATCCAGGCCTGTATAAACAGGATATCAAGGATTGGCGCGAGGGCGTTAAGAAGCCGATAAGATATGGCTTTTGCGATTGAAAGAGTGAAAATACTCCTTTATAATTACTTTACCGGGCCTGGAAACCCGGTTGGGAGTGAAAGATAAAGGAGGAAAGTTTTGGAACACAAACGTGGTAATTGGGGAAGCAATTTCGGCTTCCTTATGGCGGCGGTCGGCTCCGCGGTCGGCCTGGGCAACCTCTGGGGCTTCCCGTATAAGATGGGCTCCAACGGCGGCTTCGCCTTCCTCATCGTCTACCTGCTGCTGGTACTGTTCGTCGGCTTCATGGTCATGGTCGGCGAGCTGGCGCTGGGCCGCAAGTCCGGCCTCGGCGTCGTCGGCACCTACAAGAAGCTGTCCAAGGAGGTCCGCTGGCTCGGCTGGCTCGGCATAGCCTCGGCCTTCCTCATCATGAGCTTCTACACCGTCCTCGGCGGCTACGTCACGAAGTACATCGTCGTGAACCTCGGCGACATTTTCGGCGCGTCCTGGGGCAGCGGCGGCATAGCGGCGGGCGACCTCTTCAACGGCCTGCTGACCAACCAGCTCGAGTCCATCGTCTACAGCGTCATCTTCCTGGCGCTCACCTGCATCATAGTCATGGGCGGCATTTCGGGCGGCATCGAGAAGTTCACGAAGTACGCCATGCCGGCGCTCTTTGTCATGCTGCTCGTCGTCATCATCCGCTCCGTCACCCTGCCGGGCGCGGGCGAGGGCCTGCGCTTCATGCTCGTGCCGAACCTCGAGCCGCTCAAGGAGGACTTCATGGCCGTCATAGCCTCGGCGGGCGGGCAGATGTTCTTCTCGCTCTCGCTGGGCATGGGCGCCATGATCACCTACGGCTCCTACCTTGAGAAGAAGGAGAACATCGAGAAGAACGCGCTCATCGTCGTCTCCTCCGACACGCTGGTCGCCGTCATGGCCGCCTTCGCCATCCTGCCCGCGGCCATCGCCCTCGGCGGCGAGGACGCCGCCATGGCCGGCCCGAGCCTGCTGTTCGTAACGCTGCAGGACGTGTTCGCCGCCATGGGCAGCCTCGGCCCCGTCTTCGGCCTCATCTTCTACATACTCGTTTTCATCGCGGCCATCACCTCCGCCATCTCGCTGGTCGAGGTCGTCACCACCTTCTACATGGATAGGGCCCACGCCAAGGGCCAGCCCGGCAACCGCAAGAAGTATACCATCCTCACCTGCCTGGCCATCCTGGTCCTGGCCGTGATCGTGGCGGCGGACGGCCTGGGCTCCAACGGGCTCTGGCAGCCGCTGGGCTACTGCTGGCTCGACTTCATGGACCTCTGGTCCGAGGGCATCATGATGCCGCTGGGCGCGCTGTTCATGTGCATCTTCATCGGCTACGAATACAAGGTCGACACCCTCGCGGAGGAGATAGAGCAAAACGGCAACGTGTTCAAAACAAAGAAGGTCTACGCCGTCTGCTGCAAGATCGTCGTGCCTCTGGCGATGTTCCTCGTGCTCTTCGGCCAGCTGCAGACCTTCGGCATCATAAAGTAAAGTTCCTCTCCCACCATATTCCTCAGTACGGCCATCCGCTCCGGCGGATGGCCGTATCCTTTGTGTTGACTTGAGGCAGGGGCTGTGATATCCTGTTAACATAATATACCCAAAAGCGGGGTGTACAAATGAGCAAAAGACAAGATACGCCGGGCCCGCTCGGCGAGGGCATACGCAGGCTGGGCCGCGAGGAACTCATCGCGCTGGCGCTGGAGGTCTGTGAGGGCGCGGCGGGCTGCGGCGAGGGTTTCCACGGGAACATCCATCCGGGGAATATAACGCGGGACGCCGAGGGGCGCGCGAAGCTGGGCCCGAGGGCGGATCACGCGCCGGGCGACTGGTCCACGGACGAGCTGGAGTACATGGCGCCGGAGCTGTTCTGGAACGGCACGGCGGAGGCCTCGGCGGACGTATATTCCATCGGCCTGCTGCTCTACGCGGGCGTGAGCGGAGGGCTGCTGCCCTTTTTCAAGAAGGCGCCGGAGAACATGACGAACGAGCTGCGGGCCTCGGCCCTGCGGCGCAGGATGAACGGCGACGAGATACATATCCCTGCCGCGGCGGGCGAGACGCTCGGGCCGGTCATGGAAAAGTGCCTGCGCTTTGACGCGGCGGCGCGGTATAAAGACACGAAGGAGCTGGCCGAGGCCCTGCGCCCCTGCGTGGGCGAGGGCGACGCAAAGGCCATGGAGATGTTCGGCAAGCCCGAGCGCGAACTCAGCGAGGTAGAGCGCACCATGGCCGGCATCCTGGCGCATCTGGAGCCCGAGGAGGACGAGGAGCCCGAACCGGAGCCGGCGCCCGAGCCGGTGAAGGAGCCGGAGCCCGAGCCGCCGAAGCCGGAATCGAAGCGCCCGAAGGTGGAACTGCCGCCGGTAAAGCCGGTGGAGCCGCCGAAGCCGACCGGCCCCAGGCCGGAATACAAGGTGGACCGGGACTTTGAGGAGCGGGCGATAAGGGAAAAGGAGGCGCAGCCGAAAAAGAGCGCAAGGCCGGTGCTGATAGTGCTGTGCCTGTGCCTGGTCATAGTGATAGCGGCCCTGCTGGTAAAGATCTTCCTGCCCGGTGATGGCGGCGAGGTCACGGCGAGCCCCACCCCGCCCGTGCAGACGGAGCAGGGCGGCGCTGTCGAGACGGCCGAGCCCACGCTGAGCCCCACCGAGGAGCCCGCGCCGAGCCCCAGCCCCACCCAGACGCCGGAGCCGAGCTATGAGATCTTCGTCTCTGACTGCAGCTGGGAGGAGGCCGCAGCCCTCTGCGAGGAGAAGGGCGGCCACCTCGTTGTCATCTCGGACGTGTCGGAGCTCTCCAAGGTGTCGACACTGGCGGAGGAGGCCGGGGCGCAGTTCGTCTGGATCGGCCTGCACCGCGTGGACGGCAGGCTCGTCTGGGTGACGGACGAGGATATAGACTACTACGTCTGGGGCCCCGGCGAGCCCTCAGGCCACGACACGGACGGCACGGCCGAGGACTACGTCCTGCTCTGGAACAACCCCTCCTTCGGCTGGATATACAACGACTCGCGCAACGACCCCGCCTCCGCCTACCCCGGCATCTACGGCGGCAAGCTCGCCTATGTGTGCGAATACCCGCCGGCATGAGGCCGCGGCGCGGGACATGAAAGGAAGCTTTTGATATGGACTACAACGAGGCCGCAATGCGCATGCACCGGGAACACCGGGGCAAGATCGCGGTCACGGCGAAAGTAGAGGTAAAGGACAGGGACGGGCTCTCGACAGCCTATACCCCGGGCGTGGCGGAGCCCTGCCGCGAGATCGTGCGCAGGCCGGAGGCGGTCTGGGAACTGACCGCCCGCGGCAGCTTTGTCGCCGTCGTCTCGGACGGCTCGGCCGTGCTGGGCCTGGGGAACATCGGGCCCCTGGCCGCCATGCCGGTCATGGAGGGCAAGGCCCTGCTGTTCCGGGAATTCGGCGGGCTCGACGCCGTGCCCATCTGCCTGGACGTCCACGAGCCCGAGGAGATAATCTCGGCCGTGCGCGCCCTGGCGCCCAGTTTCGGCGGCATAAACCTTGAGGACATCGCCGCACCCAAGTGCTTCGAGATAGAGGAAGCGCTCGAGCGTGAGCTGGACATCCCCGTCTTCCACGACGACCAGCACGGCACGGCCATAGTCGTCTCCGCCGCGCTGACGAACGCGCTGAAGGTCGCGGGCCGGGCGCTGCCCGACTGCCGCATAGTATTGAATGGCCCCGGCGCGGCGGGCACCGCCATCACGAAGATGCTGCTCACCCTTGGGGCGAGGGACATCACCGTCTGCGACAGGCGCGGGGCTATATACCGCGGCCGCGAGGGGCTCTCCGGCCACAAGCTCAGGCTCGCGGAGACGACGAACCCCGAAAACCGCTCCGGCACCCTGGCCGAGGTGCTGCGCGGGGCTGACGTGTTCATAGGCGTGTCCTCGGGCGGGCTCGTGACGCAGGACATGGTGCGCTCCATGGCCCGGGACCCCGTGGTCTTCGCCATGGCGAACCCCACGCCTGAGATCGCCTACGAGGAGGCCCTGGAGGCCGGGGCCCTGGTCGCCGGCACGGGCAGGAGCGACTGCCCCAACCAAATAAACAATGTCCTGGCCTTCCCCGGGGTCTTCAAGGGCGCGCTCTCCGTGAGGGCGCGGGACATCAACGCCGCCATGAAGGCGGCGGCGGTGCGGGCCCTGGCCGGGCTCGTGGGCGACTCCCTCGCCGCCGACTGCATCATACCCGACCCCTTCGACGGGCGCGCGCCGCTGGCCATAGCCGAGGCCGTGGCGCAGGCGGCCATAGAAAGCGGGGTGGCGCGGCTGTGAGGCTCATCGAGGCCGAGGCTGTCACCGCCGCTGTGAGGCGGCTGTGCATGCGCGCCAACCGCTACCTGCCCGCCGACGCCGAAGCCGCGCTCAGGGCCGCCGCAGGCTCAGAGCCCTGGGGAACGGCGGCGGGCATCCTCTCCGAGCTCTGCCTGAACCTCGACACGGCCCGGGAAACGGGCCTGCCCATCTGCCAGGACACGGGCCTTGTCACCGTCTTCGCCGAGCTGGGCGAGGACGCGCGCGTCCCCGGCTTCGACGAGGCTGTGCAGGAGGGCGTGAGGCAGGGCTACAGGGACGGATACCTCAGGAAGAGCGTGGTCGCCGACCCGCTGCGGCGCGTGAACACGGGCGACAACACCCCGGCGGCCATATACCTGCGCCTGGTACCCGGCGACGGGCTGAAACTGACGGTGGCGCCCAAGGGCGCGGGCAGCGAGAACATGTGCGCCCTGCGCATGCTGACTCCCGCCCAGGGCGAGAGCGGGGTGCGCGATTTCGTGCTTGAAACGGTGAAGGCCGCGGGCGGCAAGCCCTGCCCTCCGCTCGTGGTGGGCGTCGGCATAGGCGGCAGCTTCGATTCCGTGCCGCGCCTGGCCAAGGAGGCCCTGCTGAGGCCCCTGGACACGCCGCACGAGGACGGGTACTACGACAGGCTGGAGCGCGAGCTGCTGGAGGCGATAAACAGCACGGGCATCGGGCCCCAGGGCCTGGGCGGGCGCACCACGGCGCTGGCGGTGAGGATCAAGGCCGCGCCGACGCACATCGCCATGCTGCCCGCCGCCGTCTGCCTGAGCTGCCACGCCCTCCGGCACGCCTCGGAGGTGCTGTGATGGAGGACATGAGGATAAGCGCCCCGCTGGACGCGGAGACCGCCCGGGCACTCAGGGCCGGGCAGCGCGTACTGCTCTCGGGCACCATATACACGGCGCGGGACGCCGCGCACAGGAAACTCTGCGAGCTGCTGGCCTCGGGCGGCGAGCCGCCCTTTGAGCTTAAGGGCTCGGTCATCTACTACTGCGGGCCCGCGCCCGCCCCGCCGGGCCGTCCCATAGGCTCCGCGGGCCCGACCTCCAGCTACCGCATGGACGTCTTTGTCCCCGCCCTCATGGAGGCGGGCATGCTGGGCATGATAGGCAAGGGCCCGAGGTCGGAGGCAGTGAAGCGGGCCGTTGTCAGCCGCGGCGGCGTCTACTTTGCCGCGACGGGCGGCGCAGGTGCGCTGCTGGCCGGCTGCGTGCTCAGCTCGGAACTCGTCGCCTGGCCCGAGCTCGGCCCCGAAGCCGTGCGCAGACTGGAGGTCAGGGACCTGCCCCTCACCACGGTGCTGGACGCCCTGGGCGGCGACCTCTATGAGCAGGGCCCCTCTGCCTACCTGGCGGCCCTGGCCCGGCCGTAAGCCGCCGAAGAAAAACAAAGGACCTGTCGCAGAATGGAAAAATTCTGCGGCAGGTTTTCTTTAGCTGGGAAAGAGGAGAGCAGGTCTAAAAAC
>CALXEH010000044.1 GCA_944387285.1 uncultured Oscillospiraceae bacterium
GAGAACAACTCCTTCGGCTTCCCCAAGGGCGACCTGAGCCTGGTCCGCTCCAAGACCACCCAGCCCATGGGCGCCGGCGCCTACAAGTTCGTCTCCTATGAGAACGGCGTCGTCACCTTCGAGGCCAACGAGAACTACTGGAAGGGCGTGCCCAAGACCAAGTACATCCTCTTCCAGGAGACCGCAGCTTCCGACAAGCTGAGCGGCGTTGCCTCCGATGCGGCCACCTTCGACATCACCGACCCGAACTTCAACGTCCAGTGCGTTGAGGACATCAAGGGCTACAACTCCAACGGCGAGCTGACCGGCGACGTCATCACCACCTTCAGCGTTGACAACCTGGGCTACGGCTACATAGGCATCTGCGCTGAGAACATCTGCATGAACGGCGAGCCGGGCAGCGATGCCTCCAAGAACCTCCGCAAGGGCTTTGCCACCCTCTTTGCCGTCTACCGCGACGCGGTCGTGAACAGCTACTACGGCGAGACCGCTTCCGTCATCCAGTATCCCATCACCAATACTTCCTGGGCTGCCCCGCGTCCGGCCGACGAGGGCTACCAGACTGCTTTCTCCGTCGATGTGGACGGCAACCCGATCTACACTGACGGCATGACCGAGCAGGAGCGCTACGACGCCGCCCTGCAGGCTGCCATCGGCTTCTTCAAGGCCGCCGGCCTGAACTGGGACGAGGCCTCCGGCAAGTTCGTTGCCTGAGCAGACGTTCGGTTTTGACCCAATAATTCACGCATAAGACCCTCTGCACCGGGCGCTTCCGGCGCCCGGTGCAGACCCTATTTCCTATTGGTGGTGAAGATATGGGCGAATTCATACTAAAACGCCTGCTGCTCTGCGTACTGATACTCTTCTTCGTGATGTTTATCGTGTACGCCCTTATGTTCTCCCTGCCCACGAGTTATGTGGACACCATGGCACGCGAGCTTGCGACCAAGCCTGGCAGCCTCAAGAGCGCCCAGGAGTGGCTCGATGAGCTCAATGCCGCCTACGGCTTCGACAGAGGCATAGTCGGCGGCTACTTTACCTGGCTGAGCACTGTGCTCACGGGCGATTTCGGCGACAGCTGGTACTATACCCTGCCCGTTGTCGAGAAGTTCAACGATGTCATCTGGTTCTCGGTGGCCATGTCGCTCGCAGCATTTGTATTTGAAACGGTCATCGCCGTCTATCTCGGCGTCACCGCGGCGAGGAAGCAGTACAGCATGACGGACTACACTGTCACGGTCGTAGCCCTGCTGTGCATCTCCATGCCCACCTTCTTCCTGGCGACCCTGCTGAAGCTGATATTCTCAATTAAGCTGGGCTGGTTCGACCTCGTAGGTATGCAGAGCCGCGACTATATGCTGCTGTCCGACTTCGGCAAGTTCCTGGACCTGTGTCACCACATGGTTCTGCCTGTTATAACCTTGACTATGGTCGGCATCGGCGGGCTGATGCGCTATACCCGCACGAATATGCTGGAGGTACTCAATTCCGATTACATCCGCACCGCGCGGGCCAAGGGCCTTTCCGAAAAGGTCGTCATCAACCGCCACGCCTTCAGAAATACACTTATCCCGCTCATCACCGTCACCGGCACGACGCTGCCGGCGCTTTTCTCCGGCGCGCTCATTACCGAGACGCTCTTCGGCATCCGCGGGATAGGCTATACCTCGTATTACGCCATGATAAACGGCGACATCCCCTTCACGATGTTCTACCTCGCCTTTATCTCCATCCTGACGCTGCTGGCGAACCTCCTGGCGGACGTGCTGTACGCCGTGGTCGACCCGCGCGTCCGAGTGCATTGAGAGGAGGGCTGAGCAGACATGTCCAAAAATAACGGCAGACGCGCGGACAGCCTCAACGAGGCCCTCAAGCGCCGCGAGGCGGCGCAGGAGCAGCACGTCCACAACGAGGGCGAGCCCCTTGCGCTCGACGACTCCGAGCGTGTGAAGGTGCTCTCTCCCGGCAGGCTGGTGGCCAAGCGCTTCTTCAGGAACAAGCTGGCCATCGTGGGCCTGGCCATACTCATCTTCATGTTCGTGTTCACCTTCCTGTTCCCGCTGTTCTACCCCTATTCCCAGACGCAGATCTTCTACAAGTACGGGACGATGAACACCAACTACGCCAGCGCGACCGAGCGTACAGACTTCGTCTCCTACGCCCTGGGCGAGGCGGTGAACGTGCCCAGCACGGTGAAGAACAGCATCAACTCCTACATCATCCAGATGCAGGACGGCGGCCTGGACGAGCTGCAGGTCACCGACGCCGAGGGCACCATGTACACCGTCAACCGGCTGGCCGATACGATCTACACCCTCTCCGCCGACGACCTGACGGGCGTCGCGGTCTACAGCGCCTCCAGCGTGGTGGCCGAGTACGACTCCATCCACGAGAGCTTTGTCTATACGGTGGAGGAGGAGACGATAGTCCCCGACGACCTGGACGACGAGCCTGAGCCCGCCGACGAGGCCGAAGAGGCCGGGGAAGGCGAGGCCGAGGCGGAGGATGAATCCGCCCAGGCAGCGGCAGAACAGGCGGCCTTCGAGGCCGCAGCCGCAGAGGCTGTAGCCGCCGGACAGGACAGCTTCACCAGCGGCGGGATGAGCTATTCCGTCAATATGGTGATCAAAAACCGCTACGAGATCACACGCGAGAGCTCGGCGCTCATAGGCCTGGGCGACTTTGAGCCGGAAGCGGGCATGGCCGCCGCAGTCGAGGCCGCCATCGCCGCCGGTTCCGCCAATATCAGCTGGGAAGGCACGCCCTACCGCATCGCGGAAAACAACGGCACCTACTTCCTGTGCACCATAGGCGAGCCCACCGAGGCGCTCGTGGCTTCGACGCTGGTCTTCAATTCCTACGACACCTCGGTGCAGTTCGACGACGGCTTCAAGGCAGAGGCCCTGCTCTCCGCCGGCAGTGACGGCCGCTTCGAACACGATGGCCAGAGCTACTCCCTCGACTTCGACGGGGAGACCGGCGCCATCTTCGACGCTTCGCACAATGAGATAGCCTCGCTTTCCACCTTCGTCGTGAGACGCTACTCCGGCCAGGATACCCTGTCCATCGATTTCAAGGACGCCACGCAGGAGGTCATCGAAGCCATGGAGGAGGCGGGCGAGACCAAGGGCAGCTTCGTCTTCCCCATCCAGCAGACCGACGACGAGTCCAACCCCGTCTACGACGAAGAGGGCAACCCCGTCCTGGTCGATACCGAGATAACGGTGGAGCGCAAGACCAATGAGTACGTGCTCAGCTGCGACCAGACCACCTATCTCATTGACATCTACGCCGGGCCCTCCGCCGAGCACTGGTTCGGCACCGACGGCGACGGCATGGACATCCTCGCGCGCATGATGTACGGCGGCAGGATATCGCTCATGATAGGCTTCGTCGTCGTCATACTCGAGACGATAATCGGCGTCATCATGGGCGGTATGGCGGGCTTCTTCGGACGCTGGGTCGATACTCTCATCATGCGTCTCGTCGACATCTTCTACTGCATCCCGACCTACCCCATACTCATCATCATGGGCGCGCTGTTCGACGCCCTGAAGATGGACCCCTATGTGCGTCTCGTCTGGATGATGGTCGCGCTCGGCGTGCTCGGCTGGGCCGGCATAGCCAGGCTGGTGCGCGGGCAGATCCTGTCCCTGCGCGAGCAGGAGTTCATGATAGCGCAGGAGGCCACCGGCATGCGCTCCTCGAGGCGGATATTCAGGCACCTCGTGCCGAACGTCATGCCCCAGCTCATAGTCAACGCCACGATGTCCCTGGGCTCCATCATCATCACCGAGGCCACGCTCAGCTTCCTCGGCCTCGGCGTCAAGCACCCGCTGGCCACCTGGGGCAACATGATAAACTCGGTCACCGGCTCCTCTGAGAGCATGCTCAAGTACACCTACATCTGGGTGCCTGTCGGCCTGCTCATCTGCCTCACCGTCGTGGCCTTCAACTTCGTCGGCGACGGCCTCAGGGACGCCTTCGACCCGAAGATGAAGCAGTAAGGGGGCGGGAATAATGGCAAAACGCAAGAATACATCCTACATATCCGGCAAGGAATCCCGGCAGATAACCCGCTTCAACCGCAAGCTCACCAAGCGCCTCGAGAAGGAGCGCGCCAGCAAGGCCGCCGACCCCTCGAAGTACATGACAGAGATGAAGGACGCGAACAACATCGTCGAGTTCGACAACGTGTGCAGCTACTTCTTCACGGACGTGGGCACGGTCAAGGCGGTGGACGGCGTCTCCTTCGAGGTGCCGAGCTGCACCACTGTGGGCATAGTCGGCGAGTCCGGCTGCGGCAAGAGCGTGACGAGCCTTTCGCTCATGCAGCTGCTGCAGCGGCCGCAGGGCCAGACGGTCGGCGGCGAGATCAGGCTCAACATGGGCGACGGCAAGGCCTACAACATCGTCAATACGCCCACGAGCGAGATGATGAAGATCCGCGGCAACCGCGTTTCGATGATCTTCCAGGAGCCCATGACCAGCCTGAACCCCGTGTTCCGCTGCGGCTACCAGATAGACGAAGTCCTGAAGCTGCACAACCCGGACATGCCGAAGGAAGAGGTCAAGAAGCGCTCCATCGAGATGCTGGAGCTCGTCGGCATAGCCAACTCCGAGGGCGTGTACAACATGTTCCCGCACGAGCTCTCCGGCGGCATGAGGCAGAGGGTCATGATAGCTATGGCCCTGGCCTGCTCGCCCGGGCTCATCATCGCGGACGAGCCGACGACGGCGCTGGACGTTACCATCCAGGCGCAGATACTCGACCTGCTCAAGGACTTAAAGGACAAGATCAACAGCTCCATCATGCTCATCACGCACGACCTGGGCGTCATAGCCAGCATGGCCGACTACGTCGTCGTCATGTACGCGGGCCGCGTCGTCGAGAAGGGTACGACGGAGGACATTTTCCACCATCCCTGCCATCCCTATACGATAGGCCTCATGAAGTCGAAGCCGGTCGTGGGCAAGAAGGTGGACTCGCTCTACAACATCCCCGGCAGCGTGCCGAACCCGGTCAACATGCCGGACTACTGCTACTTCCGCGACCGCTGCGAACAGTGCGTGGACAAGTGCCACGGCGTCTACCCGCCCGAGATACGGCTGAGCGATACGCATGTGGTCTCCTGCTGGAAGTACGAGGACGAGGGCACGGTCGAACGCTGGCCGAAATCCGTGAACGTGGAGGAGCTTTAAGATGGAAGAGATCAGAAACAACGCTCCCGAAACGGAAGAGAAGTACCTCGTTGAGGTCAGGAACCTCGTCAAGTGGTTCCCGATAAAGTCCAGCTTTTTCAAGCGCACGATAGGCAATGTCCGCGCGGTGGACGGCATCAGCTTCCACATAAAGCGCGGGCAGACGATGGGCCTCGTGGGCGAGTCCGGCTGCGGCAAATCCACGGCGGGCAGGACGATACTCAGGCTCATAGAGAAGACCTCGGGCGAGGTGTTCTTCGACGGGCAGGATATCTTCAAGATGAGCCGCGAGGAGCTGCGCAGACTGCGGCCCAGGATACAGATAATCTTCCAGGACCCCTATTCCAGCCTCAGCCCGAGGATACCCATAGGCGAGATCATAGGCGAGGCGGTGCGCGAGCACAACATCGTGCCCAAGGAGGAGTTTGACGACTACATCAGCCGCGTCATGCGTGCCTGCGGCCTGCAGGAGTACCACAAGGACCGCTACCCGCATGAGTTCTCCGGCGGCCAGAGGCAGAGGATCTGCATAGCCAGGGCTCTGGCGCTCAATCCGGACTTCATCGTCTGCGACGAGCCGGTCTCGGCGCTGGACGTGTCCATCCAGGCGCAGATCATAAACCTGCTCAAGCAGCTGCAGAAGGACTTCGGCTTTACCTACCTGTTCATATCCCACGACCTGTCGGTCGTCGAGCACATTTCGGACACGGTCGGCGTCATGTACCTGGGATCAATGGTGGAGTACGCGGACACGGAGAAGATCTTCTCGAAGCCGCTGCACCCCTATACGGAGGCGCTGTTCTCGGCGATACCGGTGCCTGACCCGGACGTGAAGATGAAGCGCATCATCCTGCAGGGCAGCCTGCCTAGCCCGGCGAACCCGCCTGCCGGCTGCAAGTTCCATACGCGCTGCCACAAGTGCATGGAGGTCTGCAAGTACGCGGCGCCGGAGTGGACCGAGGTCGAGCCGGAGCACTGGTGCGCCTGCCACCTGTACAATGACGCGGAACGGGCAAAGCGCGCCGAGGCTGCCATGGCCGAGGCCAAAAAGCAGGGCGGCGCCGCGCCCTCGAAGAAGGAAGCGAAGGATGAAAAAGAGGCGCTATGAGGACGACGACGGCAGGGTAGTCGCCAAAATGAACGTCGAGGGCATGCCCTGGCACACCGAGCTTCCGGAGGACGCCCGTCAGGGCTCCGAGCCTGTGAAGCTCACGAAGGAGGAATCCAGGGCCTATGCCGGCGGCGCAGTCAAGGCCGCGCTGCTGCTCACGGGCGTTTTTTCAGTCGCCGCGATACTGTTCATCCTGTTTTGCGTCCACATCTGGTTCGCATAAAAGCACCCGCCCGGGCATGAGCCCGGGCGGTTTTTTTGTATTCCTTATTCCCCGGGCCCGCCGTCTGAAGCCAGCTCTGAGGCTATGCGGAAGAACCAGCCTGCCGAGCCGGTGTACCAGCTCCAGCCGGCCTGGCCCGGGCGGTCGGGGTTCGTGTAGACGTCCGCCGCGAGGACGTAGGGCTCGGCGCCGTAGGTTTCGCTCTCCTTGGGCAGCAGGGCGCGGAGCAGCCCTATGCACTCGTCCCGGCGGCCGCGTTTCAGGCAGGCCAGGGCCAGCCAGAGCGCGCCGTGCGTGTACTGCCCGCCGTTTTCCCTGAAGCCCGGGCCGTAGCTCGCGATATAGCCGGCCCGCTCCGCGCCCTCGCCGAAGGGCGGGTCAAAGAGCTTCACCAGCCCGGCCTCGCGGTCAAAGAGCCGTTCCAGGGCCGAGTCGAGCGCAGTGTCCACCCGCTCGGGGCTGGCTTCGGCACAGAATGCCGCCCAGCTCTGGGCCACGGAGTCGATGCGGCAGCCGTGCCCTCGGCCAGAGCCGAGGGGCGAGCCGTCGTCAAAGTAGCCGCGCAGGTACCACTGCCCGTCCCAGGCCCGGTCCGCGGCGCGCCCGAGCCGTGAAGCTGCGGAGAGCAGCGCCGCCGCGCCGTGTTTGTCGCCGCTTCCTTCCAGCACATGGGCAAAGCGCCGCGCCGTGTGCGCGAAGAACCAGGCCAGCCAGACGCTCTCACCCCGGCCGTCTATGCCCACGGTGTCCATGCCGTCGTTCCAGTCGCCGGCCAGCATCAGCGGCAGGCCGTGCCGGCCCACGCCCCGGCGAATGACCAGGCGCAGGGCCAGCGCAGCGTGCTCGAGCACGGTGCCGGAGCCCTCGGGCACGGCCGGCTCGTAGCGCGAGGGCTCGCCCTCCGCCAGCTTTTCGGAGCGCAGATAGGGGACGGGCTCGTATAAAATGGACGTATCGCCGACTTTGCCGAGGTATTCGCAGACTGCCCAGGGCAGCCAGACGAGGTCGTCGGAGCAGCGCGTGCGCACGCCCCGGTCGGGCTCGCCCGCGTGCCACCAGTGCATGACGTCGCCTTCCCGGTACTGGTGCGCGCAGGCGGCGATGATGCGTTCGCGGGCCCAGGCGGGCTCGACGGCGAGGAGGTTCACGGCGTCCTGCAGCTGGTCGCGGAAGCCGTAGGCCCCGCCGGATTGGTAAATGGAAGTGCGGGCCAGCAGCCGGCAGGCCAGGGCCTGGTAGAGCGCCCAGCCGTCCAGATAGCGGTCGAGCTCGGGTATGCCGGTGCAAATTTTCGACCTGGAGGCAAGCTGCTGCCAGTGGAACCTGGTCTCGCTGAGCAGCCGCCGCGCCTGTTCAGGCTCGCAGAGGCTCTGGAGCTCGTCGGAGGGCAGGGCGCCGCAGGCGATGACGCAGGTGCCAGCGCCGAGCCGCGCCGTGAAGACGGGCCTGCCCGCGTATTCGCAGGCGAGCCCTTCGGCCTGCGTGAAGGCAGCGCCGAAGTCGAGCCCCGGGTCGCCGCCCCTGGGATTTGACGCGCGCAGGACGCCGCCCTCGAGCCGGGTTTGGGTGAAGGCGGCGTCGCACCGTTCCCAGGCCAGCGCGGGCCGGAGCGTCCAGACGAGCCCGGCAGGCGCGTTTTCGATGAGCAGCAGCCGCGCGTCGATGTGTTGGGGCACGAAGGCCGTGATGCGCATTTTCCCGCGCCGCCACTCGGCATAGCCGAAGCCGAAGCGCATCTTTGAGCGCAGGAAGGCATTTTCGCCCTCCAGGCGCAGGCTCTCCGAGCCCTCGAGGGCCAGGTCGCTGTCCAGGCCCTTGTCGATGCGCAGCTCACGGGCGTTGCCGAGCCACATGCCGGCCATGCCGCAGTCGGCGGCAAGCGCGCCGAAGGAGCCGTTGGTGAGCGGCAGGGTCCAGGCCCGGGGCGGCAGGTTTTCGGCGCTGTCGAACTCGAAGGCGCCGTCGGCGAGCCAGCTGTGGGGCACGGGGCCGCCGCGGCGGCGCTCGGGCAGGGCGGGTCGTTTGACGGCCTCGCGTGCCGGGGCAGGGGCCTCCACTCCGTCCAGCTCCACGAGCAGGGCGGCGCCGGAGAGCAGCTCGGAGGCGCCGGAGCCGTCCACGGCATGCACCCCGCCCCTTGCGCCGAACAGGGCCTCGAGCCCGTCCCTCTGCAGCAGCTCCATCACCGCGCGGCCGAGCCGTTTCAGGTAGTCGCCGCCGTCGCTGGTCAGGAAGACGAGGTCGCTTTTGACGCCGCAGACGCGCAGCAGGTCGTGCTTCCGGATGAGCTCGCGCGCCGCGCGCAGCTGCCCGGGCCGCGACAGCCGGGCGCAGATAATGGGCTCGTCGCCGGAGATGCCGAAGCGCCAGAGCTCCTCGCGCCGGGCGGCGGGACTGCGGTAATTCGGGAACACCAGCGCCGGGGCCATGCCCAGGGCGGCGGCCAGTTCGCGCGAGCCCAGGCCCATGAGCGCGGCGCGGGCCGAGAGCAGGTCGGCAAAGTCCTGGGCCGCCGCCGCGAGGCCGCGCGAGGCCGCGCGCAGCGCCTCCTCGGCGCTCGGGCCGAAGGCCAGGGCGAAGCGGGCCGTGAAGCTGCCCGACATGGGCGCCGAGACCGGCGTCCAGGCGCGGACGTAAGGGTGAGAGAGCCAGCCCAGCGGCTCGCCCAGCGAGTCGGCGCGGCAGTCGAGGGGCCTGGTGGAGCGCAGGCAGAGCCAGCACTCGGCGACATCGCCCCTGGGCAGGCGGCGGATGAGCAGCGCGCCCTCGCGCACGCTGGCCTCCAGGCCGAGCCGCCAGTAGGCGGGGTGGCCCTCAAAGTCGCGCGGACGGGCCAGCAGCGGCTCGAACTCCAGGCAGAGCCGGCCCTCGAGCGCGCCGGCGGCGTTGAGCTCCACGAAGCGCACCTCGCACATGTCCCGGGCCGAGACCGCCGCCGAGCAGAGCGTGTGCAGCTCGTTCGAGCGGCCCTCAAAGCTCATGGCCCCGCCCCGGAAGGCGTGGGTGTAGGAGAGCCCGCCGGCGGCTCCGGGCAGGGGCAGCAGGTCGGTGCGGCCCGCCGGGGTCTCGAGGTACAGCCTCAGCCCTGCCGGGCCGCCGAGCGGATCCTCGGGGCCGCGGTAAATGCCGATGCCGCCCGCGCAGGCTGAGGACAGGCCGCTGGAGCAGAGCAGGAGGTGGTAGACCCCGTTCGAGACGGGAAAACACTCGGGGAAGGCGGCGTCGGGGCAGCTGCCGCCCAGCTCCCAGCCTTCGGCCGTGAGCCTGACGGGTTTTTCCGGTATCTCCGCGCCGCGCCGGCGGAGCGTCACCGCGCCGAGGGGCAGGCGCTCCTCGAGCAGGCAGCGGTGGGCGCTCATGGCGGGGTCGGACATGAAGCGGCGGCACATGATGTTGTCGCAGAGGCAGTTGGCGATGGCGGCGAGGCTCATGCCGAGGTGGTGGGCCATGAAGCAGCGCACGCTTTCGCCGCCGCGGCCGGAATTGCGCGAGGCGGTGTAGTCTATGGCTTCCCAGAGCCCGAAGCGCCCGGAAAAGCCCAGGGCGCAGAGCCTGCGGAGGTTGCGCACGGCGGCGCGGGGCTCCACGGCGAGGGCCAGGAAGCTGGAATAGGGCGAGACGACGCGGTCCGCGCCCATGCCGCGCTTGAGCGCCAGGGCCGCGCAGCCGTGGGCCTTGTAGCGGTAATTGAGCTGCGGGTCGAGCGAGAAGAAGGCGCTCTCGGACTGGCCCCAGGGCTGCCCGTCGGGCATGTCGCGTCGCTGGACGTAGAGGCAGAAGCGCGCGCTTTCCCAGAGCAGGCTGTCGCGGCACAGGGGCAGGAACAATTCGGGCATGAGGTACTCGAACATCGTGCCCGTCCAGCTGGCCATGCCCTTGAAGCCGTCCTTGGACACCAGGGCGCGCGAGAGCCGGCGCCAGTGCCGTCTCGGCACCTGCCCGCGCGCGACGGCCAGGTATCCGGTCAGCCGCGCCTCGCTCGAGAGCAGGTCGTAAAGGCCCTCGGAGAGCTCGCCCGTGTCGGCGTCGTAGCCGATGCGGAAGAGCCTGCGCTCGGCGTCGTAGAGCGGGCTGAGGTCCATGGCCTCGTAGAGCGCCGCCGCGCGCGCGGCGAGGTCGGGGCGGGCGTAGTCGGCAAGGCCCTGGCGCAGGGCGCCGAGGCAGGCGGCGAGGTTGCCGCTGTCCACGGTGGAGACGTAGCGGGGATGCAGGGGCCGCAGCGTGCGCGTGTCGTACCAGTTGTAGAGCTGGCCGTGCCACTTGGGCAGCTTCTCGCAGCTGCCCAGCATGCCCTCGACGAGCGAGGCCATCTGCGGCACTGAGCAGAGCCCGAGGTCGGCCGCGGCCAGGGCCGAGATCATGGCCAGGCCGATGTTCGTCGGCGAGGTGCGGTGGGCAAGGCCGGTGGGCGGCTGCTCCTGCCAGTTGTCGGGCGGCAGGAAGTTGTCGGCCGCCGTGCAGAATTCGGCAAAATACTGCCAGATCTTCGCTGCTTCGCCCAGGAGGAACTCGCGGTCGGCGGCGGGCAGCTGCCGGGTGAGCTTCCGCCCGCGGCCGGCTCTGAGGCAGACCGGGGCCGAGACGAGCCAGAAGATGCCCGCCGCCCTGCCCAGAGGCTCGGGCGAGAGGGCGAGCAGAAGCACGCCCAGCAGGACGTTCGGCCAGAGCGCAAGCACCCGCCCGGCGCCGTGCTCGGACTGCGCCGCCGTCTGCCAGGAGAGCAGGTTGCGTTTGGAGATGCCCATGCGCCAGAGCGCGGTGAGGATGGCGGACAGGCAGGTCACGGCCTCCATGGGCAGCAGGGCGAGCCGGAGCAGGATCTGCATGAGCCGGCCGCCGAGGCCGTGGGGCACGGAGGAGTTGAGCCTTTCCCGGTCACGGCGCAGCAGCGCCGCGCCCAGCTCGGGCAGCAGGCCCGTGCAGAGCGTGAAAAGCCCCAGCAGCCC
Organism: uncultured Oscillospiraceae bacterium; assembly: GCA_944387285.1. Classification (GTDB taxonomy): domain Bacteria; phylum Bacillota; class Clostridia; order Oscillospirales; family Oscillospiraceae; genus Scatomorpha. The sequence goes on from CALXEH010000044.1 coordinate 11,483, forward strand.
CGCAGTGAGCGAGGCGGCGGAGCAGGAGAACAGCGGCCAGAGCATAGCCGCGAGGCTGAGGATGGGCATGAGGCTCCGCCGCAGGCTGTCGAGCAGCTTCCAGCGGTCGGCGAAGGCGAAGCCCCGCCCGCGCCCGAAGATGAAGCTAAGGTTCTGCCAGTCGCCGCGCACCCAGCGGTGCAGGCGCTTGAAGTAGGAGAAGGGGTTCGAGGGGAAGCCGTCCGTCAGCTCGGTGTCGCTCATGCAGCCGCCGCGGAGTATGGCGCCCTCGACGGCGTCGTGCGAGAGGATGAGGTTTTCGGGCAGCCCGGAGCAGCCCTGCAGGAAGGCGTCCACGTCGAGGATGCCCTTGCCGGCAAAGCCGCCGTGGGCGGTGAGGTCCATCCAGACCTCGCCGCAGGCCGCGCCGTAGGGGTCGGTGCCGCCCGCGCCGGCCATGAGGCGGGAGAAGGGCGTCTTCACCGCGGAGGACAGCTCGGTGCCCATGCGCGGATGGATGAGCCCGTGGCCGCGCACGACCACGCCGCGCGCCGGGTCGAATCGAGGGGCGTTGAGCGGGTGCAGCATGGCCCCGACGAGCTCCTTCGCCGCGCCGGGCAGCAGGCGCGTGTCCGCGTCGAGCGTGAGGATGTATTTGACGCCGGCGAGCCGCTTTGCGTCCCCGGCGAGGATGTCCAGCCCGCTGCCGTCGCCGCGCAGCAGCCGCGCGAGCCCGAGCAGGGCCCCGCGCTTGCGCTCAAAGCCGGACCAGAGCCTGTCCCGCCCGCGCGGCCTGCGCTCGCGGCAGAAGAGGTAGAAACCGCCGCCGTACTTCTCGTTGAGCGCTGCGACGGCCCTGACGGCGGCGTCCACGGCCTCTTTGTCCCCGGGCAGCACGGCGGTCCTGGCCTCTGGCAGGTCAGCGAGCAGGCCGAAGAGGAGGTTTTCACCGCAGTCGCGCGAGACGAGCATGAACTCCTCGAGCCTGCGCGCGAGCTCCGCGCCCGCTTCGGGCTTGCCGAGCAGGGAGGAGACGACGCAGAGGCAGCGCCCCTCGCCGGGTATGCCGTCGGCGAGCTCGAGCCTGGGCAGCAGGCGCGGCGGCAGGACGCGCAGGAGCACGAAGTCGCAGACGGACTTCGCCAGTTCCCAGGCGGAGAAGAAGACGAGCAGCGCGGCAGGGAGGTCTTTGGCGCAGAGCCCCATGAGCAGCGCGGCGGCCGCCGCCGGCACCAGCTGCGCCGCGACATAGCCCCGGCCGCTTTTAGGCTCGGGAAAGAGCAGGGCACCGACGTGCCCGTCCGCGCCGCACTCGTCGATGAGGCGGCGGGCCAGCTCGAGCTCCTCGACCCCGGCCCGCTTGGCCATGAGCCGCACGCGCTCGCGGTAGGCCGCGCGGCTGCGCTCGTCCATGCGCGGATAGACGCCGGCAGGGTCGCGGCGCAGCTCGCGTTCCACGAGGTCCGCGCCCTCGAGCAGGCGCGTGAGGTCGAGGGTGGCAAAGAGCCTCAGCGAGCCTATGCAGGCGGCGAGCGTCCCGGCGTCCGGGCCATCCGCGAGGCTCGAGGCCGTCTTTTCGATGAGCGCGAGGCGCAGGCAGGGCGCAAAGACCGAGAGCTCCGCCATGCGCAGGGGCGTTTCAAGTTGGAACCGACCGAGGAAGTCGGCGGCGTTTTCCGCGTCCACGCGCCCGCCGGTCTCGCGCACGAGCTCGCGGCAGGCCTCGGGCGCGCAGCTGCGGAGCCTGCCCGCGCCGCGCAGTTCCGAGGCGGCGAGCCGGCCCTCGCGTTCTATGAGGTACCAGTTGTCGAGCAGCCACTCCGCCCCGGCCGGCAGCCGGGCGCCCATCTTTGCGAGCCGGTCACGGCTCCGGCGTATGCTGTGCAGCAGGCCCAAAAGCTCCCTGGAAAGGGCGCGGCCCGTGGTTTCGGACATTTTATCACCTGATCTGTTCAAAATCTGCATGGGTTAATTTGCCCAAAGCGGGCAAAGCATATACTCGGGGCCTGTAAAAGAAAAATACTTGACAGCGGCGCGGAGGGCGTGTATAATCACAAAGGCTTTGAGGGGAGGCGGCGACATGGCTGAGGGGCCGGTAGAGAGGACGATGCTCTTCGACTTTTACGGCGAGCTGCTGACCGAGAAGCAGAGGGAGTATTTCGACCTGCACTATAACGAGGACCTGTCGCTGGCGGAGATCGCGGACATCAGCGGGGTGTCGCGGCAGGCGGTCTGGGACATCATCAAGAGGGCCGAGGCGACGCTCAGGGAGATCGAGGCGAAGACGGGCCTGGTAGCGCGGTTCCGTTCAAGGCGCGGCGCGCTTTTGGAGATAGAGGGCCGGCTCGGGACGCTGCTGGAGTCGGAGGACGAGAAGGCGAGGGAGACGGCGCGGCAGGTGATAGACGAACTGCGGCGGCTGGACGACTGACGGAGGTGAGACCTTGGCTTTTGAGAGCCTTTCTGACAAACTGAACGAGACGTTCAAGAAGCTCAGGGGCAAAGGGCGCCTGACGGAGCTGGACGTCAACGAGGCCATGCGCGAGGTGCGCCTGGCGCTTTTGGAGGCCGACGTGAGCTACAAGGTCGTGAAGGACTTTGTAAAGCGGGTCTCGGAGCGCGCGAAGGGCGCGGAGGTCATGGAGAGCCTGACCCCGGCGCAGATGGTCGTGAAGATAGTGAACGAGGAGCTCCGGGCGCTGATGGGCAGCGAGAACCAGAAGCTGAACATCTCCTCGAAGAGCCCGAGCGTGTGCATGCTGGTGGGCCTGCAGGGCGCGGGCAAGACGACGAACGGCGCGAAGCTCGCGGCGCTCATGAAAAAGCAGGGCAAGCGCCCGCTGCTCGTGGCCTGCGACGTGTACCGCCCGGCGGCGATAAAGCAGCTGGAGACGGTGGGCGAGAAGCTGGGCATACCGGTCTTCCAGATGGGCCAGGGCGACCCGGTGGAGATAGCGAAGGCGGGCATAGCCCACGCGAAGAAATTCGGCAGCGATCTGGTCTTCCTGGACACGGCGGGCCGGCTGCACATAGACGAGCAGCTCATGGACGAGCTGAAGAACATCAAGGCGGCCACGGAGCCGGCGGAGATCCTGCTGGTGGTGGACGCGATGACGGGCCAGGACGCGGTGAACGCGGCCTCCGCCTTTGACGAGGCCCTGGACGTGACGGGCGTGATGCTCACGAAGCTGGACGGCGACGCCAGGGGCGGCGCGGCGCTCTCGGTCACGGCGGTGACGGGAAAGCCCATAAAATTCGCCGGCGTGGGCGAGAAGCTCGACCAGATCGAGGCCTTCCACCCCGACCGCATGGCGGGCCGCATCCTGGGCATGGGCGACGTGCTGACGCTCATAGAGAAGGCAGAACAGACGCTCGACGAGAAGAAGGCCGCCGAGATGGCGGACAAGCTGCGCCAGAACAAGTTCACGCTCTCGGATTACCTCGAGCAGATGAAGCAGCTCAAGGGCATGGGCTCGATGGAGGACATAGCGGGCATGCTGGGCATGAACGCCAAGGGCCTCAAGGGCGCAAAGGTGGACGAAAAGGCCATGGCGCGCACGGAGGCGATCATCCTGTCGATGACGCCGAAGGAGCGGGAGAACCCGGGCATCCTGGGCAACTCGCGGAAAAAGCGCATAGCGGCCGGCTCGGGCACGACGGTGATGGATGTGAACCGGCTGCTGAAGCAGTACGACATGATGCTGCAGCTGGTGAAGCAGATGTCGGGCAACAGCCGCAAGATGAAGAAGCTCGCCAAGATGGGCGGCGGCTTCCCCGGTATGCCGGGCGGTTTCCCGGGCATGTGACACAGGTTGACGCCGCCGCGTGCGGTCTCAATATACGAAAAAACTAACGGAGGTGAAAATACATGGTAAAGATCAGACTTCGCAGGATGGGCGCCAAGAAGGCCCCCTACTACCGCATCGTGGTCGCGGATTCCCGCAGCCCGCGCGACGGCAGGTTCATCGAGGAGATAGGCACTTACGATCCTCTGAACGAGAGCGAGAAGCTGAAGGTGGATCTGGAGCGCGCCAAGTACTGGATCGCGAACGGCGCCCAGCCGACCGACACCGTCAGGGGCCTGCTGAAAAAGGCCGAGGCTTAAGGAGCTGCTAACTAGACGATGAAAGAACTGTTGACCTACATCATACAGAGCCTCGTCGAGAATCCCGACGAGGTCTCCGTGACCGAGCGCAAAGCCGACGGCGAGACCGTGTTCGAGGTCAGGGTCGCCGAGGGCGATATGGGCAAGGTCATAGGCCGCCAGGGCCGGATCGTGAAGGAGATCCGCGTCCTCATGAAGGCCGTAGCCCAGAGAAAGGGCAAAAAGGTGTCCGTTGAAATAATGGACTAACGCTTAAGGGAGGCAAGTATCTGCCTCCCTTAGCTTGCATTTTGAAAGGGCTGAGAGCATGAAGGAGAAGTACATCGAGGCCGGGGAGATAGTGAACACCCACGGCGTGCGGGGCGAGGTGAAGGTCCTGCCCTGGACGGATTCGGCGGAGTTTTTGGCCAAGTTCCGGACCCTGTATATAGACGGCGCGGCGGTGCGCGTGCGCGCTTCCAGGGTACACAAGGGCGCGGTGCTGGCCTCGCTCGAGGGCGTGGAGGACGTGAACGCCGCCATGCGGCTCAAGGGCAAGAGGGTGTTCATAGACCGCGAGGACGCGAAGCTGCCCCGCGGCGGATATTTCATACAGGATATAATCGGCGCCGAGGTCGTCACTGAGGACGGCGAGAGCATAGGGAAGCTCACGGAGGTCATAGACGCGCCCGCGTCCCTGGTCTACGTCGTAAAGGGCGAGCGTGAGCGGCTCATACCCGCGGTGCCGGAGTTCATATTGAAGACGGACGCCGATGCGGGCGTCATCACCGTGCGGCTCATAGAGGGGATGTAGCGTGGAGCCTTACAGGATAGATATAATGACCCTCTTCCCAGACAGCATGAGGGCTGTGCTGGGCGAGAGCATCATAGGCCGTGCGGCGAAGAAGGGCGCGGTGGAGATAAACTGCGTCCAGATACGCGACTACACGGAGAATAAGCAGATGCAGGTGGACGACTACCCCTACGGCGGCGGCTGGGGCCTCGTCATGATGGCCCAGCCCCTCAAGAGCTGCCTGGACGATATCATGGCGAAGGCGGGTCAGCGGCGCAGCCGGGTCATCTACATGTCGCCGCAGGGCAAGCCCTTTGACCAGGCCGAGGCCCGGCGGCTCCGGCGGGACTACGACCACCTCGTGCTGGTCTGCGGGCACTACGAGGGAGTGGACGAGCGCTTTATCGAGGAGTGCGTGGACGAGGAGATTTCGCTGGGCGACTTTGTGCTGACGGGCGGCGAGATCGCGGCCATGGCCGTGGCGGACTGCGTGTGCCGCATGGTGCCGGGCGTGCTCGCGGACGAGGAGTGCTACACGGGCGAGAGCCACTGGGACGGGCTTTTGGAGTACCCGCAGTATACGCGCCCGGAGGTCTGGGAGGGCCGCGCCGTGCCGGAGGTGCTGCTCACCGGCGACCACGCGAAGGTGGCGAAGTGGCGCCGGAAGAAGCAGTTCGAGCGCACGCTGGACAAGCGCCCGGACATGTTTGAAAAATTGGAGATAAGGGACAAAATGGACAAAAAACTCGTGGACGAGATACGCTATGAGCGGCTGCCGGAGGGCGAGAAGCTCCGCTTCGAGCCGCGGCGCGCGGAGCCGGCGGACGTGCCGGGGATAATGGGGATAGTGGCGCAGGCGCAGCGCTACCTGCGCGAGAGCGGCGTGGACCAGTGGCAGGACGGCTACCCGACGGAGCCGGTGCTGTACAGGGATATGGACTACGGCCAGGGCTGGGTCTTCGAGCACGAGGGCGAGCTCGCGGGCTACTGCTGCATCTCCATGCGGCACGAGCCGAGCTACGACGTCATAGACGGGGCCTGGCTGACCGAGGGCGACAACTACGCCGTGGTGCACCGGGCGATGATCTCTGACAAGTACCGGGGCACGCGGCTGGCGCGGGACATGTTCTCGCTGGCCTTCGACCTCGCGGCGGGCCTGGGCAAGGCCTCCGTGAGGGTGGACACGCACAGGGACAACCGGGCCATGAACCGGCTCGCGGAGCAGAAGCTGGGCTTTACCTACTGCGGCGAGGTGGACGTCAGCCTCATGGACCCGGGCCACGACTCGAGGCGCAACGCCTACGAGAAGCTTATCTGAGCTGCTGAAAAGGAGGGGGAAGCATGGCAAAGAAGAAACCGGATCGTTTCGTTATCAAGGAGAACCAGGGCCTGGGAGCGGGCATGCTGTATGTCGTGGTGGACATGCAGACTGGCGTCAACTACCTCGCCGTCGGCGGGCTCACGCCGACGCATATCACGCCGCTGCTGGACGCAAACGGTAACGTCGTCGTGGACAGCGCGGCGCAAAATACGCTCGAATGAGCCTGTGAGGTGCATCCAATGATAATCGGCGTTGACATGGGCGCTTCGGCGGTCAAAATATGCGCGCTGGAGGGCGGCGAGGTCGCCTTCACGCACTACGAGCACGGCAGGGGCGGGGACATGCCCGCGCTGCTCGAGAGGCTGGGCCTCGACGCGGCCGGCGCGGAGCTCATAGCGCTCACGGGCCTGTCGGCCAAAAACTCGGGCCTGGAGCGCCTCGGCGCGCCGGTGAAGTACATACCGGAGCCCGAGGCCATAGGCGAGGGCGCCTGCTGGCTCACGGGCCGGGACGAGCTCATCGTGGCGAGCATAGGCACGGGCACGGCCTTCGTCCACGCGAAGGGCGGGGAGTATATCCACCTTTGCGGCACGGGCGTCGGCGGCGGCACGCTCAAGGGCCTGGCGGTGAAGGTGCTCGGCGTCGCTAACATGCGCGAGTTCGACGCGCTGGCCATGGCCGGCGACTGCGGGAAGGTGGACCTGCTCATCGGCGACTTCGTCGAGAGCTACGGCATCCTCGACCCGGAGATAACCGCCTCGAACCTCGCGCGCTTAAACCCCGACGCGGGCCGCGAGGACTGGGCGGCGGGGCTTGCGAATCTGGTGCTGCAGATAATCGGCACGATGAGCCTGCTGGCCTGCACGAGCAGCGGGGCGCCGGCCATCGCGGTCATAGGGGCGTTAGCGGGCACGGAGCCCTCACGGCGGAATTTCAGGCGCTTTGAGGAGGTCTACAAGACGCAGTTCCTCATCCCGGAGCACAGCGCCTGCGCCACCGCCATCGGGGCGGCAAGGAGGGCAAGGTGCGTCTGACGAGCCCGAACGAGATAAAGGAGCTCATGGAGCGCCACGGCGTGAGGTTTTCAAAGGGCCTGGGCCAGAACTTCCTCATCGAGCCCTCCGTGCCCCGGCGCATAGCCGAGGCGGGCTGCGAGGGCGGCGGCGAGGGCCTGGCCGTGCTGGAGGTCGGCCCGGGCGTGGGCTGCCTCACGGCCGAGCTTGCACAGAGGGCGGAGCGGGTCGAGGCCGTGGAGCTGGACAGGCTGCTCCTGCCCGTGCTCGCCGAGACGCTCGCGGAGCAGCCGAACGCAGAGGTCGTGCCGGGCGACGCGCTCAAATTGGACCTCGCAGCGCTCATGCGCGAGCGCTGCCCGGGCCTGAGATACCGGGTCTGCGCGAATTTGCCCTACAACGTGACCACGCCGCTCCTGGCGAAGTTTATAGAGGCGGGGATATTCGAGCGGATAACGGTGATGATACAGCGTGAGGTGGCGCTCCGGCTCGCTGCCGCGCCGGGCACGACGGACTACGGGGCCTTCACGGTGTTCCTGGGCTGGCACTGCGAGGTCGAGCGGCTCTTCGACGTGCCGCCGGAGTGCTTCATGCCCCGGCCGAAGGTGACGTCCTCCGTGGTTAGGCTGACGCCTAGGCCGGAGCCGCCCTGCGCCGTGAGGGACGAGGCGCTCATGTTCCGGCTGGTGAAGGCGGCCTTCGCGCAGAGGCGCAAGACGCTCTCCAACGCGCTGGGCAACGGGCTTCCCGAATACCGGGACCTGCTGCCGGAGGCCTGCGCGCGCGCCGGCATAGACCCGCGCGCAAGGGGCGAGACGCTCTTCTGCGCGGACTTCGCGCGGCTGGCCGACGCCCTCGCCGGGATTTAACTGAAAATTAACAAAAACACCGAAAGGGAGTACAAAAATACTGCGATATTCTACTTGAACTGTGCGGAAAATGATGATATACTTTCCACGGGTTGTATGATACGTCTGAATCGTGTCAAAACACTTGCGTAGTATTAACTTCATATAAATCTGAAAGGACGTTGAAGGATGAGCAAAAAGTACGTTTACCTGTTTTCCGAGGGCAACGCCAACATGCGTGAGCTGCTGGGCGGCAAGGGCGCGAACCTGGCCGAGATGACCAACATCGGCATGCCGGTGCCCCAGGGCTTCACCATCAGCACCGAGGCCTGCACCCGCTACTATGAGGACGGCGAGAAGATCGCCCCTGAGATCGAGGCCGAGATCTTCGAGTACCTGGCCAAGATGGAAGCTCTCGTCGGCAAGAAGTTCGGCGACAAGGAAAACCCGCTGCTGGTCTCCGTCCGTTCCGGCGCCAGGGCCTCCATGCCCGGCATGATGGACACCATCCTGAACCTCGGCATCAACGACGATGTCGCCGCCACCCTGGCTGAGAAGAGCGGCAACGTCCGCTGGGCTTACGACAGCTACAGGCGCTTCATCATGATGTTCTCCGACGTCGCGATGGGCTACGACAGGCTGAAGTTCGAGGCCATTATGGACGAGCTGAAGGAAAAGCGCGGCGTCGAGACCGATGCCGGCCTGACTGCTGAGGACATGCAGGAGATGGTCGCGCGCTTCAAGGTCCTGTACAAGGAGCTGGCGGGCGAAGAGTTCCCGACCGACCCGAAGGTACAGCTCATGGCCGCTGTCCGCGCCGTGTTCGGCAGCTGGATGAACGAGCGCGCCATCGCCTACCGCCGCATGAACGACATCCCGAGCAGCTGGGGCACCGCCGTCAACGTCCAGATGATGGTCTTCGGCAACATGGGCGACGACTGCGGCACGGGCGTTGCCTTCTCCCGTGACCCCGCCACCGGCGAGAACAAGCTCTATGGTGAGTTCCTGATGAACGCCCAGGGCGAGGACGTCGTGGCCGGCATCCGCACCCCGCAGACCATCGACCAGCTGCACGAGACCAACGCTGCGGCCTACGACCAGTTCGCCGCCGTTGCGAAGAACCTCGAGCGCCACTACAAGGACATGCAGGACATGGAGTTCACGATAGAGCAGGGCAAGCTCTACATGCTCCAGACCCGCAACGGCAAGCGCACCGCCCAGGCCGCTCTGAAGGTAGCCGTGGACATGGTGAACGAGGGCCTGTGCACGAAGGAAGAGGCGCTGCTGAAGATAGACCCGAACTCGATAAACGCCCTGCTGCACCCGCGCTTCGACGAGGCTGCCCTGAAGAAGGCCAAGCCCGTCGCCACCGGCCTGGCCGCCAGCCCCGGCGCCGGCTGCGGCGCTGTGTACTTCACCGCTGAGGACGTGAAGAAGCACGCGAAGAACGGCCCGACCCTGCTGGTCCGCAGCTTCACCAGCCCCGAGGACATCGAGGGCATGGCCGCTGCCAAGGGCATCCTGACCGCCACCGGCGGCCGCACCTCTCACGCGGCTGTCGTCGCCCGCGGCATGGGCGCCTGCTGCGTCGCCGGCTGCGGCGCGCTGCGCATCCACGAGGATGAGAAGTACCTGACCATCGGCGACATCCGTGTCAACGAGGGCGAGGTCATGAGCATAGACGGCAACACCGGCAACGTGTACGTCGGCGCCATCCCGACGGTCGACGCCACCATCAGCGGCGACTTCGCGGTGGTCATGGGCTGGGCGGACAGCATCCGCAAGCTCGACGTGCGCACCAATGCCGACACCCCGCGCGACGCGGCGAACGCCGTGCGCCTGGGCGCTGAGGGCATCGGCCTGACCCGTACCGAGCACATGTTCTTTGACGCTGACCGCATCCCGGCGATGCGCGAGATGATCCTCTCCACCGACGTGGAGCACCGCGCCGCCGCCCTGGCCAAGCTGCTGCCGATGCAGCGCAGCGACTTTGAGGGCATCTTCAAGGCCATGGAGGGCCGCCCGGTGACCATCCGCCTGCTGGATCCTCCTCTGCACGAGTTCCTGCCCACCGCTGACGAGGACATCAAGGCCCTGGCCGACGAGATGGGCCTGACCTTTGACTACGTCAAGGGCACCATCGTGAGCCTGCACGAGAACAACCCGATGATGGGCTTCCGCGGCTGCCGTCTGCCCGTCAAGTATCCCGAGATCGCCGAGATGCAGACCCGCGCGATCATCGAGGCCGCCATCAATGTCAAGGCCGAGTGCGGCTACGACATCGTGCCCGAGATCATGATCCCGCTGACCTGCGAGTTCAAGGAGCTCAAGTACGTCTCCAACATCGTGAAGGCGACTGCCGAGGCCGTCAAGGCTGAGAAGAACAGCGACCTCAAGTACCTGGTCGGCACGATGATCGAGATCCCGCGCGCTGCCCTGACGGCGGACGAGATCGCGAAGGAGGCCGAGTTCTTCAGCTTCGGCACGAACGACCTGACCCAGATGACCTTCGGCTTCTCTCGTGACGACGCCGGCAGCTTCCTGCCCAGCTACTACGAGAAGCA
>CALXEH010000045.1 GCA_944387285.1 uncultured Oscillospiraceae bacterium
TCAAGAAGATGATCGAGGCCTACGAGAACGGCATGAAGTAAGTCCGGCGCGCCGGAGCGGAAGCCGCCCTTTTTTGGGGCGGCTTTTGCCTGCTTGACAAGAATATTTATGTGCGTTAAGCTATAATAAAGTACATATAAAGGACAGATAAATCTTGGAAAACCAGCTCGTCAAGGAAAATAAAATGGGCGTCATGCCCGTTAACAGGCTGCTGCTGTCTATGGCCGTGCCCATGATGATCTCCATGCTCGTCCAGGCGCTCTACAATGTCGTGGACAGCGTGTTCGTCTCGCGCATAAGCGAAAACGCCCTCACCGCCGTCTCGCTGGCCTTCCCGATGCAGAACCTGCTCATCTCCTTCGCCGTGGGCTTCGGCGTCGGCATCAACGCCCTCATGAGCCGCGCGCTCGGCGAAAAGGACCCGGAGCACGCCAGCCGCATTGCCGTCAGCGGCATGGTGCTCGAGGCCGCGAGCTATGTCATCTTCCTTGTCCTCGGCCTGTTTTTTACCGAGACCTTCATGCGCGCCCAGATAAGCTCCGAGGTGCCGGCCGCCGACGCCGCCGAGATAATCGGCTACGGCGTAGATTACCTGCGCATCGTGCTCATCTTCTCCTTCGGCGTCTTTATTGAGATAACCTTCGAGCGCATACTCCAATCTACCGGGCGCACCACGCTGTCCATGATAACCCAGCTCATCGGCGCCGTGCTCAACATCATCTTCGACCCCATCCTCGTCTTCGGCCTGCTCGGCTTCCCGAAACTCGGCATCGCCGGCGCGGCCTGGGCCACCGTCGGCGGGCAGATCGTGGCCGCCATCGTTGCTTTCTTCATAAACAAGCACAAAAACACCGAAATAACGCTCTCCGGCGCAAAGCCCTCCTGGGTCTCCATCGCAGCCATCTCCAAGATAAGCATACCCAGCATAGTCATGAGCTCCATCTCCTCGGTCATGACCTTCTTCATGAACCGCATCCTCACGACTTTTGTGGCCACGGCGGCCACCGTGTTCGGGGCCTATTTCAAGCTCCAGAGCTTCGTGTTCATGCCGGTCTTCGGCCTTAACAACGGCATGGTGCCCATTATTGGCTACAACTACGGCGCACGCAAGCCGGAGCGCATCCACAAGACCATCAAGCTCAGCATGCTCTACGCCACCGTCATCATGGCCGTGGGCTTTGCGGTGTTCCAAATCTTCCCCAAAGAACTGCTTTTGTTCTTCGACGCCTCGCAGAACATGCTGGACATAGGCATACCGGCCCTGCGCATCGTCAGCTGCTGCTTCCTGCTGGCCGGCGTGAACGTCATCTGCAGCTCGGCCTGCCAGGCCTTCGGCTACGGCATGTACAGCCTCTACATTTCGGCGGCCCGGCAGCTGCTCGTGCTCGTGCCTGTGGCCTACCTCATGTCCCTGACGGGCGAGCTTGGGAACGTCTGGCTCTCCTTCCCGATAGCCGAGCTCATTGCCATAGCGATATGTGTGCCGCTGCTGCTGCATGTGCTCAAAAAGACCGGAATGACCGTTAAAAAGAGCTAGATCAGGCACATCCTCAACTCGGAAATGGGAATCCCGTGCATTGTAATTGCTGCAAAATTTCGGGATTTCAGCGTTTGCTGCGCCGTATTGAAGGCAAATGCTGGACGCTGCCTGCCGGGGCGCAATAGCGCGCTGGCCTGGAATATCCCGTCATGTGTTCTTAACAAGCGGCATTTTTGACCCTGAGAGATTATACAATACGGAGCCGATAAAAATATGCAAAATGCGCTGTTGAAAAACTAATTCAGGCATGCTATATTATATTTAGTAATGCAACACTATGATTTGACCAAGGTCAGGAAATTGTTGTATTCTACACCCCTCCAAAAAGCGGGCCCGGCAGATGTCCTTTGGGACATTTGCCGGGCTTGTGCTTATGGGACTATTGACGCGCCGGGGAAAATATGTTGTAATAGCGGAAAGGAGACAGCCACTTGCATGGAAGACGACGGCGCCTGTAAACGAAACAGCATATAGCAGCAACGCTCACGCCTACCGCCGCCGGCGGTGGGCGCGGGCGCGTTTTATTTGTTAGGGAGGTATAATAAATTGACAACACTAGCTTGGCAGCTGATACTCCAGGTCGTGCTCATTGCACTCAACGCCGTGTTTGCCTGCGCCGAGATAGCTGTGATCTCGGTGAAGGACGCGCGCATAGCGGCCCTCGCGCAGGAGGGCAACCGCCGGGCTGTGCGGCTCGAGCGGCTCACGAACCAGCCCGCGAGGTTTTTGGCGACGATCCAGGTGGCCATAACGCTGTCGGGCTTTCTCGGCAGCGCCTTTGCGGCGGATAACTTTTCCGAGGCGCTGGTGCAGTGGATGGTCTCGCTCGGCGCGACGGTGAACAAGCGCGTACTGGACAGCATCGCGGTCGTGGTCATAACGCTGATACTCTCGTACTTCACGCTCATTTTTGGCGAGCTGGTGCCAAAGCGCCTGGCGATGAAGAACGCGGAGAAGCTGGCCCTGGCGGTATCGGGGCTGGTGACCTTCATTTCGGTGGTGTTCAAGCCCATAGTGTCGCTGCTGACGGTGTCCACGAACGGCATGCTGCGGCTCCTGCGCGTTGACCCGGACTCGGAGGAGGACGTGTACTCCGAGGAGGAGATACGCATGATGGCGACGGCGGGCAGCCAGCAGGGCACGATAGGCGAGGAGGAAAACGAGTTCATCCAGAACCTCTTCGAGTTCGACGACCTGCGCGCGGAGGAATTTGCCACGCACCGCACGCAGATGAGCGTGCTCTGGGCCGAGGGCACGACGGAGGAGTGGGAGGCGGAGATATTCTCCTCGCGCCACTCGCTGTATCCCGTCTGCCGTGAGACAACGGACAGGGTAGTGGGCATACTGGACATTAAGGACTACTTTGCCCTGCCGGAGCGCAGCGCGCAGGCGGCCATGGCCCAGGCGGTGAAGCAGCCCTATTTCGTGCCGGAGAGCATAAAGGCCGACGTGCTTTTCAAGCGGATGCGCGACGAGCGGATACGCATAGCCGTCGTGCTGGATGAATATGGCGGCGTCACGGGCATAGTCACGCTCAGCGACCTGCTCGAGCTGCTCGTCGGAGACCTGAACTGCTGCGAAAACACGGCGAAAGACGAAGGAAATTAACAAATTATTGATTAATTCAGCCTTAAGCGGTGTTATCATGGTCTGAAGCAAGATTAAAAAGGTGAAGCTGTATGCGGGAAAAGTTGATCAGATTCATGACGGGGCGCAACGGCGCCGACAATTTATCCAGGGCTGTATCATTCATAGCCATCGCGCTTTTGGTCATCGGGCTTTTTACCAAGGCCGAGGTCTCGCGCGTGCTTTGGGTGTTTGCGGTGCTGGGCGTTGCCTACGTCTATTTCCGCATATTTTCTAGGAACGTGTACAAGCGCCAGGCCGAGAACCGCAAGTACCTGAATATGACTTCCGGCATAAGGGCGTATTTCCGCGGCCTGCGCGAGCGCTGGTCGCAGAGGAAGGACTATAAGTTCTACCGCTGCCCGAGCTGCCGCACTCTGCTGAGGGTACCAAGGGGCAAGGGCAAGATAAAGCTCGTGTGCCGCAAATGCGGCACCTCGTTCATTAAGAAGACCTGAGGATATGTTCGGCTACGTCATCGCAAACAAAGATATAATGACCGAGGAGCAGGAGCGGCGCTACCGTGAGTGCTACTGCGGCCTGTGCCACGCGCTTAAGAAGCGGCACGGCTCGCTCTCGAGGCTGACGCTGACCTACGACATGACCTTCCTCATCCTGCTGCTCAACTCCATGTACGAGCCTGAGGAGGCGCGCGGCAGCTCGCGCTGCATCATGCACCCCGTCAGGACGCACGACTGGGTCACCAGCTGGGTGACCGAGTACGCCGCGGACATGAACCTGGCCCTGGCCTATCTCAAGTGCATGGACGACTGGAAGGACGAGCGCAGCGTCGTGAGCCGCTGCGAGGCCGCCATGTTCAGCGAGGAATACTTCTATGTGACGCAGAAATACCCGGAAAAGTGCAAATTCATAAACGACTGCCTGGACGAGCTCTCGGACATAGAGCGCCGGCGTGAGCGCGACCCGGACGCGGGCGCGCGCTGCTTCGGGCGGCTCATGGGCGAGATTTTCGCCGAGGGCCCGGACAAGCTCTGGAGCGAGCGGCTGAGGCTCTTCGGGCAGGAGCTGGGCGAATTCATATATATAATGGACGCGGTCCTCGATTTGGAGGGCGACCAGGCGGAGGGCAGATACAATCCCGTCGCCGCGTTCGCCGAGGGCAAGACCGAGGACGATCTGCGCTATACCCTGACCATGCTGATAGGCGAGTGCGCCGCCGTGTTCGAGCGGCTGCCCGCCGTAAGGGACGCGGACATTATGAGGAATATACTCTACTCAGGCGTTTGGCTCCGCTACAATGCGGAGATGGCCCGCAGGCATGGGCAAGAAGGGGGAAGATCCGCTTGAATCGTGACCCATATGAGGTCCTGGGCGTCTCGAGGGACGCGACGGATGAGGAGATAAAAACAGCATACCGCACGCTGGCGAAGAAATACCACCCGGACCGCAATCCCGGCAACAAGGCGGCGGCGGAGAAGATGAACGAGATAAACGCCGCCTATGACGCCATCAAGAACGGCGAGGCGGATCGTTATTCGCAGGGCGGCGGCTACGGCTACGGTTACGGCCAGCAGCAGGGCTACGGCGGCCAGCAGTGGGACCCGTGGGGCGCCTGGGGTTTCGGCGGGAACCGGAGCGAGTGGGGCTACGCCGGCGGTGCGGGCCAGCAGCAGTACCAGGAGCGCAACGAGTACCGCGCGGCGGAAAACTACATCAGGGCCCGGCACTTCCAGGAGGCCATGACCGTGCTGTCCTCGGTCTCCGCGGCAGAGCGGGACGCGCGCTGGTATTTCCTCGCGGGCATCGCCAACTCCGGCCTCGGCAACAAGATAACCGCCATGGAGTTCGCGCAGCGCGCCGTGCAGCTCGAGCCGGATAACGAGGAATACCGCCGTTTCCTGGAGGAGTTGCAGTACGGCGGCACCGTGTATACGAGCTACAGCTCGGGCTTCCCGGCGGGCGACTGGCCCCAGGGCAAGCTCTGCCTGAGCCTGTGCGCGGCTTCCTTCCTGATGCGCTTCTGCTTCTGCCGCTGCTGAGATGGAGCTGAGGGAATTCTTCGCGCGGCACCCCAAGGCCGCGCTGGGCCTCTCCGGCGGCACGGACTCGGCGTATCTGCTGTACGCGGGCCTGAGTTTCGGCGCGGATCTGAGGCCGTATTACATAAAGACGCAGTTCCAGCCCGGTTTCGAGCTGGAGGACGCACGGCGGCTCTGCTCACAGCTGGGCGCGGAGCTGACGGTAATAGAGGGCGATATCCTGTCCGTCCCCGGCGTGGCGGAAAACCCGAAGGACAGGTGCTATCACTGCAAACGGGCGCTGTTCACGCTCCTGAGCGAGCGGGCGGCGTCCGACGGCTATGCGGAGCTGCTGGACGGCACCAACGCCTCGGACGAGCCGGGCGAGCGTCCAGGCACCCGGGCGCTGCAGGAGCTGGGCGTGCTCTCGCCCCTGCGCGACTGCGGCCTGGACAAGGCCGAGGTGCGCCGGCTGTCGAAGGAGGCGGGGCTCTTCACGCACGATAAGCCCTCCTATGCCTGCCTGGCGACGAGGATACCGACAGGCCGCCGGATAGAAGACAGCATGCTGTGCAAAATAGCAGACGCGGAGGACGCGCTGAGGCAACTGGGCTACAGCGGCCTGCGCGTGCGGCTCGAAGACGGCGGCGTGAGGCTGGAGCTGCCCGAGCGCCAGCTGGAGCGGGCGGTGTCGGGGCGCGGCAAGCTGCTGGAACTGCTCGGCGGCTTCGGCCGGGTGACATTGGATCTGAGGGGTAGGGCAGAGTGAAAAAACAGGACGTGATGGAGATACTCAGGGCTGTGGAGCGGGGCGAGCTTGGCTCCGAGGAGGCGTTCACGCGCCTGAAACTCGCGCCCTTTGAGGATATAGGCTTTGCGAAGGTGGACCACCACCGCGAACTGCGCCAGGGCGTGGCCGAGGTCATCTACGGCCAGGGCAAGACCCCGGAGCAGATAGCGAAGATCAGCGGGACGCTCCGGAGCGGCGGCGACCGGGTGGTGCTCATAACCCGCATGTCGGCGGAAGCCGCGGAGTATGTGGGGGAACGCTTTGACCTTGCGTACGATCCCGTCTCCAAAGTGGGGCGCATAGGCGATATGCCCGAGCCGGACGGCGCGGGCACGGTGGTCGTGGCGACGGGCGGCACGACGGACATACCCGTGGCCGAGGAGGCGGCGCTGACGGCTGAGGCCCTGGGCAACCGCGTGAAGCGGCTGTACGACGTGGGCGTGTCGGGGATACACCGGCTGCTCGACCACGCGGAGGACATCATGACGGCGCGCTGCATCGTGGCAGTCGCGGGCATGGAGGGCGCGCTGCCGAGCGTCATCGGCGGGCTGGCAGACTGCCCGGTCATCGCGGTGCCGACGAGCGTGGGCTACGGCGCGGCGTTCGGCGGAGTGGCGGCGCTGCTGTCGATGCTGAACTCCTGCGCCAGCGGGCTGTCGGTGGTGAATATCGACAACGGCTTTGGAGCGGGCTACCTGGCCAGCATGATAAACCACCTGGGGGTGGGCGGATGAGGACGCTGTATCTGGACTGCGGCATGGGCGCGTCGGGCGACATGCTGATGGCGGCGCTGGCCGAGCTGCTGCCCGAGGGCGGCAGGATAGCCGAGCGGCTGGAGGCCCTGGGCCTGCCGGGCGTGCGCGTCGAGTCGTTCCTGACGCTGAAAAACGGCATAGCGGGCCGGCGCGTGAAAGTCACCGTCCACGGCGAGGACGAAGCGGAGGCGCACGGCCACGGCCACGCCCACCGGAGCCTCGCGGAGATATTGGCGCTCATCGACGGCTTCGAGCTGCCGGAGCGCGTGAAGGCGGACGCGAAGGCGGTGTACGAGCTGATCGCGCGGGCCGAGGGCCGCGTGCACGGGCGCGAGCCGGGCGAGGTACACTTCCACGAGGTCGGCGCGCTGGACGCGGTGGCGGACGTGACGGGCGTGTGCCTGCTGATGTACGAGCTGGGCGCGGAGCGGGTAGCGGCCTCGCCGGTGCGGGTCGGCTATGGTACCGTGCGCTGCGCGCATGGCGAGCTTCCGGTGCCGGCGCCGGCGACGGCGCTGCTGCTGGAGGGCGTGCCGGTGTACGCGGGCGATATCGAGGGCGAGTTTTGCACGCCGACGGGCGCGGCGCTGGTGAAATACTTCGCCGGCGAGTTCGGCCCCATGCCGGAACTGACGGTGGAGCGCTCGGGCTTCGGCATGGGCACGCGGGACTATGAGCGCGTGAACGGCCTGCGGGCCATCGTGGGCGAGGCGGCGGAACGCCTGCCGAGGGTGGCGGAGCTCAGATGCAACCTGGACGACATCAGGGCAGAGGACCTGGCGTTCGCGCAGGAGCTGCTGCTCGAGCGGGGCGCGCTGGACGTGTATACGCTGCCGCTGGGCATGAAGAAGGGCCGGGCGGGCGTCATGCTCGGCTGCCTGTGCGAGGAGGAGCGCCAGGAGGAGTTTGCGGCGCTGATGCTGCGGCATACGCCGACCCTGGGCCTGAGGGTGTACCACCCTGAGCGGATAACACTTTCGCGGCGGACGGAGACTGTGAAGACGCAGTTTGGAGAGCTCAGGGTCAAATACGCGCAGGGCAGGGGTGTGGCGAAGTCCAAGCCGGAGTTCGAGGACTTGAAACGCATGGCGCTGGAGAGCGGCCTGAGCCTTGACGAGCTGAGACGTCGGCTGGGGCTGTAGAATTGAAGAGATAGCCAGACCCGGGAAGGCAGAGTCCTTTCCGGGTCTTTTGCATATAAACGCGGGGAAAGCACAAACTGCTGAAAAGGGAGGAATGAAAATGGCAGGACGCAGGCTGACGGCGGAACTGATAGAGGGATACGCGGAGCAGTTGCGGCGCGACGAGCGCGCGGAGGCTACGGTGGAGAAATATATGCGCGCGCTGCGGCAGTACGAGCGCTGGCTGGAGGGCCGGGAGGTGACGCGGGAGCTGACGGCGGCATGGAAGGAGCACCTGACGTCCGAGGGGCGCGAGCCCTCGACGGTCAACGGCCAGTTGAGCGCGCTGGACGGGCTCTACAGATGGCTGGGCTGGACGGATTGCAGTGTGCGGCATATCCGTGTACAGCGGCGTGCGTTCTGCGAGAGCAGCCGCGAATTGAGCCGCGGTGAGTACGAGCGGCTGATCGGCTCTGCGCGCGCAGCGGGCCGGGTACGGCTGGCGCTGGTGATGGAGACGCTGGGCGCCACGGGGATAAGGGTCAGCGAGCTGCGGTATGTGACGGTGGAGGCGCTGGAACAGGGCAGGGCGGAGGTGTGGCTCAAGGGCAAGGTGCGGACGATCCTGCTGCCCTCGAAATTGAGCCGCAAGCTGCTGAAATATGCAAAAAGCCGCGGCATAAGCCGCGGCGAGGTGTTTGTAACGGCGACGGGCCGGAGCCTGTCGCGCAAGCAGGTGTGGCAGGAGATGAAAAAGGAATGCGCGCGTGCGGGCGTGGAGCCCGGGAAAGTGTTCCCGCACAATCTGCGGCACCTGTTCGCGCGCTGCTTCTACGAGGCGAGCCGTGACGTAACAAAACTGGCCGATGTCCTGGGCCACTCGAGCATAGACACGACCAGAATTCACCTTATGACCAGCTTCACCGAACACGAACGCTTCCTGGAAGCCCTATCGCTCGTGTCTTAGGACAGAATCGGTATTCTGTCGATCACCGAAAAATAAGAATTGGAGGAGAACCGAAAATGAAGAAACGCATATTGCCCATTCTTCTCGCGCTGATAATGGTTATGTCGCTCATGCCGACAGTAGCCATGGCAGATGAAGCTGCGGGAGACATAACCATTGACGGCAAGACGTTTTCGCCTGTGCCCGAAAGTAGGTTGAGCACTGAACTTGTAAACGGCGTGACTGCCGAAGTGTCAGACGGCAAGGTCGTTTACACTGTCGCAAGAGATGCCTATACTGGCTGGGATCAGGATTCCGGAGATGGCAGTGTTTCCACTTACACATATGTAGGTGTCTATGTTGCGAAGCCGAGCAATGATGTTGATAAGGTTTACACCGACAACGAAGGCATTCCGGCTGACATGAAAAATGCCGGTGCGTTTTATCAAAACGAGAAGCTCCAGGAATGGTTCCCGGTAGCCGATAAAGTTGGCGAAAATGAGTACACTCTGTTTTATGGCGGCAGGGAGTATGTCCTGCTGCTGGACTGGTATGATGCTGACAACAATGTTATAAAGAGCGAGTATGTCAAGTGCTACAGGGAGCTTGCTGACCCGGCTGCGAAGGTAGGCAATTATACCTACGAGACGCTCGAGGAAGCTTTTGACGCTGCTGAAGATGGCGATACTGTCACGCTCCTAAAGGACGTCACTTTGACTGGACCGGGTTCCTATATGGATGGGACCAATAAATCGTTTATCCAGCTGAATAAAGATATTGATATTACCTTTGAACTCAACGGCAAGACCTTAACCATGAACTCAATAGGACAGCTTTATTATACATACGGCGGAATTGAAGTATATGCCGGAAGCTTGACTATTCAGGACAGTGTTGGCACTGGCAAGATTACCGGTACCTCCCGCTGGGGCGGCGGTTCTCTGCTTTTTGTCAAAAATGCAGAGCTTACCCTTCAAAGCGGTGAGCTGTCGATCACGTCGGAGGAATTCAGCAATTATTATACCGACTGCAATGTCAGCGTGATAAGAGTTACTGGCGATACCAACGGCCACGGAGTTTTCAACATGAACGGCGGTTCTATAGTTGCCGATAACTCCGTTGATACATCTGGCAATAATTACTGCTCTGGTGCATTGTTTGTTTTCGATGCAACTGCGAACCTTAACAACGGCAAAATAGTTGCTAAAGGAAATAACACTTTGGCGATTGTAACTCAGAATACAGACGCCGAACTTATATTTAACGGTGTTGATTTGGTTTCTGACGCATATGGCCTTGCTAACTATGGCGGACAGCAGATCATGAAGGGCGGTTCTATAGAGGCTGGCCTGAATGCGTTTTATCTTGAAGCGGTTGGCTATGGCGATCCGGTCACTAACATAGAAAAAGGCACAATCATATGCGATGAACCGATTAATGAGGTAAGCGGAAGCGCTAGCGTCGCCGGCGGTACATTCAGCAGCTCCGTTGCTGAGTATGTCTCTGGCGATATCGAGTGCGAGCTCTATAGTGACGGAAAGTATATTTACTATGAGCATTTTCTGCTGGCGCTGGAAGACGCCAAGCCGGGTGACATTGTGACTGATCTCAGCGAAGAGAACCCCACTCCTCTGGAAGTCTTCAGCCTCACCTTTGTGTACAACAATGGCCATGAAACTGTTACCACAATGGTTCAGGATGGCGGCACCATGCAGCTTCCCACCGTCACCAAGCCCGGCTACATCTTCATGGGCTGGAAGTGCTCGGACGGGCACACGCATGACGCGGGCGAGACCGTAACCGTCACCGGCAACGTCACCTTCACTGCGGTTTGGGCGAACATGCCTGACATCACTCCGGGCACGCCGGGCGGCGATGACGACAACGAGCCGGTCGTGACCTTCCCGTTCACCGACGTGCGCGAGGGCCAGTGGTTCTACGAGGCCGTGAAGTACGTCTATGACAAGGGCATCATGAACGGCATGGACCGTTACACCTTCGAGCCCAACGGCACGCTGACCCGCGCGATGGTCTGGACGATGCTGGCCCGCATGGACGGCGCTGACACCGAGGGCGGCGCGACCTGGTACTCCAAGGCCCAGGATTGGGCGATGAGCCTTGACGTCTCCGACGGCACTAACCCGATGGGCGCTATCACCCGCGAAGAGCTGGTGACGATGCTGTGGCGCTACGCCTACGCCTGCGACGCTGACATGAGCCTTGGCGAGGACACGAACATCCTCAGCTACGTTGACATCGACAAGGTGAGCAACTGGGCGGTCGAGGCCTTCCAGTGGGCCTGCGGCGCCGGCATCATCGAGGGCGACGACGCCGGTGCTCTGAACCCGACGTCCACCTGCACCCGCGCCGAGGCTGCTGCGATGTTCATGCGCCTGTGCGAGAACGTCGACCTCAGCCCCACCGTTTCGACACTCCTCTAATTCTCAATGCACCAGGCAGGGCCGGGAGGGCGAAAGCCCTCCCGGTTCTTATTTTAATTTCAGGCGCTTGAGCTCTTTTGCGCAGGCCTCGTCCAGGGCGTTGAAGTCCACATACGGCAGGTAGACGGCCTCGAGCTCGTCGTGCAGGCGCTTGGCCTGGGCCAGGCTGTTCACGGCAAGCCCGGTCAGCTCCGACGCCAGTCTGGCCTCTGCGCGGTACTTTTTTCGCGCTGAACGGTCGGAGGCGGCGTCGGGCAGCGAGTCGAGGTGCAGGCAGCGGCGGCACACGGGCAGCGCCGCGCCGTCGCCGCTGTCCGCGACGAAGCCCAGCCCCAGCTCGGGTATGGCCAGGGCCTCGAAACGCTCCGGCTCGAGCCAGCTCGGGCAGAGCGTGACGTCCAGCCCGCGCGCGAGCGCCTGCTCCGCCATGGCCTCGATGAACACGGAGCCAAGGCCGAGCTGGTTTTCCAGCCGGTAGAGCCGCGGGCAGAGCAGCGGCAGCGTGCCGGTCAGGAATACCCGGCCCATACAGCTCGCGCCGCCGAGGAAGCGCTTGGCGACATGCCCGCGCGGCGTGGACTTTTTGGCCCTGGGCAGCTCGCGCCCGGCCATGGCGAGGGCCCTTTTGGCGGCGGCGGCCCGGTCGGCCTCGCTCAGATAGGCCCCGCTGGCGGCGGGCGAGGCGTTTGCGGCGGCGCGCAGCAGGGAATAGGCCCTGGCATAGCGCCTGCGGTAGCTCAGGGTCAGCCGCTCGAGCTCCAGCGCCCGCTCGCGCAGACGCATCGTGTCGCAGAACCCGCCGAGGTCGAGGTAATCGCCGCTCGCGCCGAAGCATTCCGGGTCCATGATGTGCGGCGCGGTGCCGTCGCAGTAGCCCAGGCCCAGCGCAGGCAGGTAAACACCGTCGAGCGAGGCCGGGTCGCCGGAACAGAGGATGTATTCGACCTCCATGCCGCAGCGCTCCGCCGCCTCGCCAATGCGCCGCATGAAGGTGGATTTCCCGCAGCCCGGCCCGCCCTTTATGACGCGCAGAAAATCCCCGTCGCCGCGGCAGAAGCCCTCGTACAGCGAGGCAAAGCCCTTTCCCGAGTTTGCGCCGAGAAACCAGCGCAGGTTTTGCAAATTATCCATGTTTCATACCCCTATACACCTTATGCAGCCTCCGGCGCGATTGACAACGGCCCTGGGCGGGGTTATAATTCCCAAAGCGAGGTGAGAGCTTTGTATAAGACCATACTTTTCGACTTTGACGGCACCGTATTCGACACCGGCGAGGGCATACTCAAAAGCGTGCAGTACGCCGCCGAAGCCTTCGGCTATCCGGAGCCGGATCTTGAGGCCCTGCGCTGCTTCGTAGGCCCGCCGCTGACCGAGAGCTTCATGCGCCGCTACGGCGTGGACGTGGACACGGCAAAACGCATGACCGCCAAATACCGCGAGCGCTATTCCAAGGAGGGCCTGCTCGAGTGCTCCGTGTACGAGGGCGTGCCCGAGCTGGTGCGGAAGCTCCGCAGTTCCGGGCGCAAGTGCGTTATCGCCACCGGCAAGCCGACAAAGTTCACCGTGGATATCCTGGAACAGCACGGCCTCGGCGAGCTGTTCGACGACGTGCTCGGCAGCGAGTTTGACGGCACGCGCAGCCAGAAGTGGGAAGTCATCTCCGAGCTGCTCAAGCGCCACGGCCCCGAGGGCGCGGTCATGGTCGGCGACCGCGATAACGACGTCAACGGCGCCAAGACCTGCGGCATCCCCTGCATAGGCGTCGCCTGGGGCTACGCCGAACCCGGCGAGCTGCTCTCTGCAGGCGCGATATATCTCGCTGAGACAGTGGATGCCCTGGAAGATATCCTGGCAAGATAAAATATGCTTGACTCTATCCGTATAAGATAGTACAATGTCTTATATGGATAGGGTCATTTTACATTCGGACATAAACGCATGCTACGCGAGCGTGGAGCTGCTGTTCCGGCCGGAGCTCAGGGGCCGGCCGGTAGCGGTGGGCGGCGACGAGGAGAAGCGTCACGGCATAGTCCTGGCCAAGTCGGAGGAGGCGAAGCGGGCCGGGGTCAAGACGGGGATGACGCTGTGGCAGGCGCGGAACCTCTGCCCGGAGCTGGTGGTGCTGCCGCCGCACTTTGAGCGGTATATCCATTATTCGCGCGAGGTGCAGCGCATCTACTCGGACTACACGGACCGGCGCGAGCCATTTGGCATAGACGAGAGCTGGCTGGACATCACGGGCTGCATCAAGGCGGGCGAGGGCGAGCGCTGTGCGAAGGAGATAAGCCGCCGCGTGAAGCAGGAGCTGGGCCTGACGGTGAGCGTGGGCGTGTCCTGGAACAAGGTGTTTGCGAAGCTGGGCTCGGACTACCGGAAGCCGGACGCGGTGACGGTCATAGGCCGCGATAACTACCGGGACATCGTCTGGCCGCTTCCGGCGGAGGAGCTGCTGTATGTGGGGCGCTCGACGCGGGTAAAGCTCGCGGCGCTGGGCATAAGGACGATAGGCGACATAGCGCGCGCGGATGCCAGGGCGCTCAAGCTCAGGCTGGGCAAGATGGGCGAGCTGCTGTACGACTACGCCAACGGCCTGGACAGCTCGCCAGTGCTGCGCGAGGGCGAGTACGCCCCGGCGAAGAGCGTGGGCAACGGTACGACCACGCCGCGGGACATGCGGAGTCTGGAGGACGCCATGCCGGTGCTCGTGAGCCTGTGCGAGTGCGTGGGCGCGCGGCTGCGCAAGCTGGGCGTGATGGCCGGGGTGCTGACCCTGGAGCTGCGCAGTACGGAGCTGAGCTGGATAAGCCACAGACGCCGCCTGCTGCGCCATACGGACTGCGACCGCGAGCTGCTGTGTACCGCGCTGGGCCTGCTGCGCGAGGCGCACGAGTGGCCTGCGCCGCTCAGGAGCCTCGCCGTGAGGGCGGAGGAGCTCATCCCTGCCGCGACGCCGGAGCAGATGGACGTCTTCACGGACTACGTCTCGCTGGAAAAGCAGCGCCGGCTCGACCGCACGATGGACCGGCTCCGCAGCCGCTACGGGCTGGACAGCGTCCGGCGCGGCGCGGTGTTCGCCGACCCGGCCATGGCCGTGCCGCCCGCGCAGGAGGAATTCTCGTTCGTGCGGAAATTGGGTTGACAAGAGCCTGGGGACGTGGTAGTATATTGATATCATTATGATATCAAAGGAGATAGACCATGAAAGACACGCAGATACAGGAGCGGGTGCTGCATCCGATGCAGGGCATACCGGTACTTATACTTGAGCTGGTGCTGATAGTGGTATCGCTGCTGCTGATGGTGGGCGGCGTAGTCATTTTGGAAACGAGCGTGCTGTTCGGGCTGCTGGCGATAGTTGTGGGGCCGATACTGCTGATCGCGGACTGCATCTGCTTTGCGGGCCTCAAGTCGGTGCGGCCGAACGAGGCGCTGGTGCTGACGCTGTTCGGCAGCTATCACGGCACGGTGAAGGAGCCGGGGTTTTACTTTGTGAACCCCTTCTGCGCGGCGGTGAGCCCGGCCTATGACAAGGCGGCAGCGGAGGCGATGAAGAAGGCGAAGGAGGCGGACGCGCACAATTCGGGCTCGACGCCGGTGGTGGTGTCGGCGCGCAAGCGCGTGTCGCTCAAGACGATGACGCTGGACAACGGCCGGCAGAAGGTGAACGACGTGCTGGGCAATCCCATCATCATCGGCGCGGTGGTGATCTGGCGCGTGGTGGACCCGACGCGGGCGGTGTTCTGCGTGGAGGACTATCCTTCGTTCCTGTCGATACAGACGGACTCTACCATCAGGAACATAGCGCGGCTGTACCCCTATGACATCTTCGACGAGGACGAGGACGCGGCGGCGAGCGAGAAGTCGCTGCGCGGCAGCTCGCTGGAGATAGCGGAGAGCATGAAGGCTGAGCTGCAGAAGAGGGTGGAGGAAGCCGGCATCGTG
Organism: uncultured Oscillospiraceae bacterium; assembly: GCA_944387285.1. Lineage (GTDB taxonomy): Bacteria > Bacillota > Clostridia > Oscillospirales > Oscillospiraceae > Scatomorpha. The sequence goes on from CALXEH010000045.1 coordinate 15,141, forward strand.
GTCGAGGAGGTGCGGATAACGCACCTGGCGTATGCGGAGGAGATCGCGGCGGCGATGCTGCAGCGGCAGCAGGCGGCGGCGATAATCGCGGCGCGGCAGAAGATAGTGGACGGCGCTGTGGGCATGGTGAAGATGGCCATAGACAAGCTGGGCGAGGACGAGGTCGTGGTGCTGGATGAGGAGCGCAAGGCGGCCATGGTGTCCAATCTGCTGGTGGTGCTCTGCGGCAACCGCGACGCGCAGCCGGTCGTGAACAGCGGGTCGATATACTGATGGCCGCGGCAAGGAGCCCGGAGCAGCGCGAGCAGGAGCTCAGAGAGAGGCTCGAGCGCATAGAGGCTCTGGAGCACGAGATCAAGGAACGCGAGCGGGCGGTAAAGGCCCGGGAGGGCGCGAAAAAGCAGCTGGTGCTCCGGCTGTCGCCGAGCCTCTGGGACGAGATAGCCGCCTGGGCGGAGGAGGATTTCCGCTCCATCAACAGCCAGATAGAATACCTGCTCACGCGGGCCGTAAAGGAGCGCAGAAAAGGCAAATAAAAAATGCCGTCTCGGATGAGACGGCATTTTTCTGCTTTGTGGATCATTCCAGCTCAAAGGCGCCGGTGTAGAGCTGGTAGTATTGGCCCTTCATTTCGAGCAGCTGCTCGTGTGTGCCGCGCTCTATTATGCGGCCGTGCTCCAGGACGATGATGACGTCGGAGTTTTTGACGGTGGAGAGCCGGTGGGCTATGACGAAGACCGTGCGCCCCTGCATGAGCGCGTCCATACCGCGCTGGACTATGGCCTCGGTGCGCGTGTCGATGGAGCTCGTGGCCTCGTCGAGTATCATGACGGGCGGGTCGGCGACGGCGGCGCGGGCGATGGAGATGAGCTGCCTCTGGCCCTGCGAGAGGTTCGCGCCGTTGCCGGAGAGCACGGTGCCGTAGCCCTCGGGCAGGCGGGTGATGAAGTCGTCCGCGCCCGCGAGCTTTGCGGCCGCGATGCAGTCTTCGTCTGTGGCGTCCAGCTTGCCGTAGCGGATGTTCTCCATGACCGTGCCGGTGAAGAGGTTCGTGTCCTGCAGGACGATGCCCAGGGCGCGGCGCAGGTCGCTTTTGCATATCTTCGTGATGTTTATGCCGTCGTATCGTATTTTGCCGTCGGCGATGTCGTAGAAGCGGTTGAGCAGGTTCGTGATGGTAGTCTTGCCCGCGCCGGTAGCGCCGACGAAGGCTACCTTCTGGCCGGGCTTGGCGTAGAGCGAGACATCGTGCAGCACGGGCTTTTCCGGCTCGTACTCGAAATCGACGTTGAAGAGCCGCACGTCGCCGCGCAGCGGGACGTAGGTGACGGTGCCGTCGGCCTTGTGCGGGTGTTTCCAGGCCCAGAGGCCGGTGCGCTCCTTGCACTCGACGTACTCGCCGTTGACCTCCCTGGCGTTTACCAGGGTGACGTAGCCGTTGTCGGACTCTGCGGGCTCGTCGAGCAGGGCGAAGATGCGCTTCGTGCCGGCGATGCCCATGACCACCGAGTTGACCTGGTGCGAGACCTGGCCGATGTTGCCCGCGAAGGACTTGGTCATGTTCAGGAAGGGCACGACGATGCTGATGCTGAAGGCCATGCCCGAGATGCTGAGGTTTTTCGCGCCGCCGATGAGCAGCAGCCCGCCCGCCACGGCGACGACGACGTAGAGCACGTTGCCGATGTTGTTGAGGATGGGGCCGAGGGTGTTGGCGTATTTGTTGGCCTTTTCGGACTCGCGGAAGAGCTCGTCATTGATGCGGTCGAAGTCGGCCTGGCTCTCCTCCTCGTGGCAGAAGACCTTGACGACCTTCATGCCGCTCATCATTTCCTCGGCGAAGCCCTCGACCCTGCCGAGCGCGGACTGCTGACGGAAGAAGAAGCTGGCGGATTTGCCGCCGATTCGGCCGGTGAGGTAGAGCATCAGCGCCACGCCCGCGAGCACCACGAGGGTCAGCCAGATGCTGAAGTAGAGCATGATGCAGAAGACCGTAGTGACCATGATGGCGGAGGCCAGCAGCTGCGGGAAGCTCTGGGATATCATCTGACGCAGGGTGTCGATATCGTTCGTGTAGTGGCTCATGATATCGCCGTGGCTGTTGGCGTCGAAGTATTTGATGGGCAGGCACTGCATCTTGTCGAACATCCTGCAGCGCAGCTTCTTGAGCGTACCCTGGGTGATGATGGCCATGAGCTGGTTGAAGGCCGCGCCCGCGATGAGCGAGACGCCGTAGAATATCGCCAGCGTCGTAACGAGGCGGATGACGTCGCCCTTGGCCGAGGCCCAGTCGCCGGACTGCCAGCTGCGCTCGATGACCTCGAGGATGTTCTGCATGAACAGCGAGGGGATGGAGCTGACCACGGCGTTTATGACTATGCACACGATGGCCAGGGGCAGCATAACGGGGTAGAATTCGCGCATGGTGCGCAGCAGGCGGCCGACCACGGCCCCGCCTTTTTCTGTACGCTTTTTCATTCGTCCGCACCTGCCTTGTTCTGCGAGGTGTAGATCTCGCGGTAGACCTCGTTGGAGGCCATGAGCTCCTCGTGCGAGCCGACAGCCATTATCGAGCCGCCGTCCATGACGATTATCCTGTCCGCGTCCTCGACGGAAGCGGTGCGCTGGGCGATGATGAGCTTCGTCGTCTCGGGCATGAACTCGCGCAGGCCCTTGCGTATGCCGGCGTCGGTCTTGGTATCGACGGCCGAGGTCGAGTCGTCCAGTATGAGTATCTTGGGCTTTTTGAGCAGTGCGCGGGCGATGCACAGCCGCTGCTTCTGGCCGCCGGAGACGTTGGTGCCGCCCTGCTCGATGTAGGTGTCGTAGCCGTCCGGGAACTGGCTGATGAAGTCGTCGGCCTGGGCGAGCTTGCAGACGTGGACGAGCTCCTCGTCCGTGGCCTCCTTATTGCCCCAGCGCAGGTTGTCCTTGATGGTGCCGGAGAAGAGCTGGTTCTTCTGCAGCACGACGGCCACCTGGCCGCGCAGGGTCTCGATGTCGTAGTCGCGCACGTCGCGGCCGCCGACCTTCACGCTGCCCTCGGTCACGTCGTACAGGCGAGAGATGAGGTTCACGAGCGTGGACTTGGAAGAGCCCGTGCCGCCGATGATGCCGATGGTCTCGCCGGACTTTATGTGCAGGTCGATGTTGGAGAGCGCCATGCGCTCGGCCTTCTCGGAGTAGCGGAAGCTGACGTGGTCAAAGTCGATGGAGCCGTCAGCGACCTCATAGACGGGGTTTTCGGGGTTCGTGAGCGTGCTCTTTTCCGAGAGCACCTCGATGATGCGCTTGGTGGACTCGCCGGCCATGGTTATCATGACGAAGACCATGGAGAGCATCATGAGGCTCGAGAGCATCATGAAGCTGTAGGTGAGCAGGGCGGAGAGCTGGCCCACGTCGAAGTCCAGGCCCATGGAGGTGATGATGGTGTAGGAGCCGAAGGAGAGCACGAAGACCATGACCGAGTAGATGCAAAACTGCATGAGCGGCCCGTTGAGGGCGAGGATGCGCTCGGCCCTGGTGAAGTCCGCGCAGACGTCCTCGGCGGCGGCGCCGAATTTTTTCGACTCGTAGTCCTCGCGCACGAAGGCCTTGACCACGCGCATGGCCTTGACGTTCTCCTGGATGGACTCGTTGAGTTTGTCGTACTTCTTGAAGACCCGCCTGAAGAGCGGCATGGTCTTGGCGATCACCACCGCCAGGCCCACGCCCAGCACGGGCAGCACGAAGAGGAATATCCAGGCCATCTTCCCGCCCATCATGAAGGCCATGACAAAAGCGAAGACCAGCATGAGCGGCGAGCGTATAGCCAGACGTATTATCATCATGAAGGCGAACTGGACGTTCGTGACGTCCGTCGTCATCCTCGTGACCAGCGAGGAGGTGAGGAAGTGGTCGATGTTCTCAAAGGAGAAGCCCTGCACGGCGTGGAAGATGTCGTGCCGCAGGTTCCTGGCAAGCCCGCAGGAGGCGGTGGAGCAGGTTAGGCCTGCCAAAGCCCCGAACAGCAGCGAGAGCGCCGCCATGAGCACCAGCAGCCCGCCATAGCGCAGGATCTCCTGCATGTCGCAGCCGGCCTTTATCTCGTTGACCAGCTGCGCCGTTATGAACGGGATGATGCACTCCATCACGACCTCGAGGGAGACGAGTATCGGCGTCAGTATGGATACGCCCTTGTATTCCCTCAGACTGAGCTGAAATAGTTTTACCATATGTGATTCCCCGCAATCGTTCAAAAGGAGCATGACTTGCCGCTGCTGGGATGGCGGCAAGTATGCTCGCAATTTAACAGAATGTTTGGTTTCAGAAGGGCAGGCCCTTCATGCCGGTGAGCTTTGCCATGTTGCCGGAGGAGGCCGCATCGACCTTGCGCAGCGCCTCGTTCACGGCGGCGATTATGAGGTCCTGGAGCATCTCCACATCCTCGGGATCGACCGCCTCGGGGTCGATGACGAGATCGGTGAGCTCGTGCTTGCCGCTGACGACGGCCTTTACAACGCCGCCGCCGGCAGTGGCCTCGAAGCTGGCGGCCTCGAGCTCCTCCTGCATCTTGCGCAGTTCCTCCTGCATTTTCTGCGCCTGCTTCATCATGTTTGCCTGGTTCATGCCGCCCATGCCGCCGTAGCCGCCGCGGAAACCGCCTTTTGCCATGGTATCTACCAACCTTTCAGACAAATTTTACAAATGGATTCCCGCGCAGCTCCTCTATGCTGCGCGTGGGCTGTTTGCCGCCGCCCGTGAGCGTGACTTCAATGTCCAGTTTGCGGCCCGAGAGCTTCGAGGCCGCGGCCCTTACGGCGCCCAGTACCTCCGGCGTGTTCAGCCGCGCCGCGAGCGAGCCGCCCGAAAGGGTCAGATGCACCGCCGTCTCGCTCAACTGCGCGGTGACGATGCCGCTGTCGCCAAGGGACCTGACGATGCCGGACTTGAGCTCGCCAGTGAGCGAGGCGACTATCTCCTGCCAGCTGGGCATGCCCTGGGGCGCGGCGGCGATGTCCGCCTCGGGCTCAGGGGCGTTGTCCGGCCGGTCCGGCGGCCCGGGTTCCGGCTCGTAGTATATGCCCACGGGCTCGGGCGAGGGCTCGGATTCGTCCTTGATATACCCGCCCTCATCCGGCGCAGGGGCCTCCTGGGCTTCCGGGACTTCCCGGGCTTCCGGGGCCTCGGCCTCGGGCAGGGGCTGTATGTCCGCAGGTGCGCGCGCCGGAGGCGGTGCGCCCGCCTCAAGCCTCGAGAGCCTGGCCATGAGTTCGGGCAGGCCGGAATTGAGCGAGGGGTCGCAGAGCGACACGAGGCAGAGCTCCACGCAGGTGCGCGGCGAGGGGCTGTCCCGGAGCGCCGCGATGGCGTCCTGGGCGCGCTGCATGTCGCGGAGCAGCTCCTCGCGGGTGAAGAGCCTGGCAAAGCCCTCGACAGTCTTGGCGTCGTAGGCGCCGGACATGAGCGCCGCGCCGCCGCGGGGCGCGAGCTGCTGCAGCAGCACGTCGCGCATGAGCGCGCAGAGGTCGGAGAGCAGAGCGGCGGGGTCTTTCCCGTCCCGCCACAGGGCCGAGAAGCCCTCGAGCGCGCGGGCGGCGTCGCGCCGTCCGATAGCGGTCAGCAGTTCGCCGATGCGGCGGTTGCCGGCGAGGCCGGTAGCCTCGAGCACGGCGTTTTCGTCGATGACCTCGCAGCTCGAGCACTGGTCGAGCAGGGAGATGGCGTCGCGCATGCCGCCGTCGGCGAGGCGCGCGAGCAGCGCGGAAGCGCCGGGCGTGAGCTTGAAGCCCTCCTGCGCGGCTATGTAGTCGAGCCGCTTGGAGATGACCTCTGCGTCGAGCCGGCGGAAGCTGTAGCGCTGGCAGCGCGAGAGTATGGTAGCGGGCACCTTGCGCAGCTCGGTGGTGGCGAGGATGAACATGAGGTGCTCGGGTGGTTCTTCGAGTATCTTGAGCAGCGCGTTGAAGGCGGCGATACTGAGCATGTGGACCTCGTCCACGATGTAGACGCGCTTTTTGACGCTGGCAGGGGAGAAGATAGCCTCGTCCCGGAGGGCCCGGATGTTGTCGACGCCATTGTTGGAGGCGGCGTCGATTTCGACGACGTCCATGACGGTGCCGTCGTCGATACCGCGGCAGGCGGGGCACTGGCAGCAGGGGTTACCGTCGACGGGGTGCTCGCAGTTGACGGCCTTGGCGAGGATCTTGGCGCAGCTGGTCTTACCGGTACCGCGCGTACCGATAAAGAGGTAGGCATGTGAAAGCCTGCCCGAGGCGACCTGGGCCTTGAGCGTTTCAGTAATATGTTCCTGACCGCAGACCTCGTCGAGGGTACGCGGGCGGTATTTGCGGTAAAGGGCCTGGTAGATGTTGTCCACGACCTTTTTGGAGAAATATAAAGTAGTACGGCACTTTGCAAGACTGCACACCTTTGCCTGAACGTGCGACACACCCGTTACGATTGCAGCCAACTCGGCCCCGGCTGGCCCGCGGCACACGGACTGGCCCGCTTAATGCTGCTCGGTTCCCCGCCTGACATGGTTCACGGGGGTCCGTTGCGCGGGGCCGGGACTTTCAACGCCGCTTACAAGGGTCAGACGGCACATAACACGTCCTCACTTAGGAATCCATCCCTGCTATAGCGGATTGCAGGTTACAGGGCACCGCTAGCTCCCCGACTGGTGCAGCCTTGCAAAGGGCCGCGGGGTTATTGTACTACAAAACTTTATTTTAATCAATATTGATTTTAACTCTTTACAAATCTGAAATATGTGCTATAATGTTCAAGCGTTCGGGCCTGTAGCTCAGCTGGGAGAGC
>CALXEH010000046.1 GCA_944387285.1 uncultured Oscillospiraceae bacterium
GCGTTGCGCAGGACGCGGAGGGTCAGGTAGGCCTGCACGTCGGCGTGCTGGCTGATGGTGCCGCCGTAGCCCTCGGCAATGGCGGCGACAGCGTCGGAGTTGGCGTCGTAGCCGAAGGTCGGCACGCCCTCAGCCTTCGACCAGGCGAGGAACATGGACATGCCCATGCCGTCGTTGTTGGAGGCCACGATGTCGATCTGGTCGCCGAAGGAGGAGGCCCAGGTGCCGATGGCGTTGCCGGCGGTGGCGGCGTCCCAGGTGGCGCCGGCGGAGTTCTTCATCTCCTGAGAAGCCAGCTCACGCACGATGTAGGTGGTGCCGTCTATCTCGAGGGTGCCGTCCTTGACGTAGGGGGAGGTGCCGTCGATGTTGGTGCCGACAGGGGTGCTGTCGATGACGCCGTCGACCTCGACGGCGGTGCCGAGCGCGCTGCGCACGCCGCGGGTACGGGCGATGGAGTCGTTGTGGCCGATGTCGCCGACGGCCAGGACGTAGCCGATGACGCCGTCGTTGTTGCGGTCAAGGCCCTCGATGTTGGCCTTGATGTAGTCGAGGATCATGGTGCCCTGCAGCTCGGCGCCCTGGTTGGCGTCGAAGCCGACGTAGTAGGTGTTCTCGTTGAAGGTCAGGGCCGCCATATCCAGCTCGCCGGTGGTGCTGTTGGAGGGCTGGCGGTTGAACCAGACGAGGGGCTTATCCTTGTTGGCAACGGTGGTGCTGCCGCCGTCGTCGGGGGCGTCGGTCGCGGCGCCGCCGTCGTCGGGGGCGTCGGTCGCGGCGCCGCCGTCATCGGGCGCGTCGGTCGGGGTGCTGTCCGTGCTGCCGCAGGCGGCCAGGCAGAATACCATGGTCAGAGCCAGAAGCAGCGCAAGAAACTTTTTCATCGGGATCTACCTCTTTCATTTCATTATTCCGAGCGGGCCCACTCAGAGAGCCCGCACGCTCTACCATAATCTTATAAAAATTATTTTTGGATTACAAGGTTAAATTTTACCGAAACGAAGTGTGATTTTTTATTCGATTAGAATAATTTATCAAAATACGACCCTGGTGTATTGTGCAAGGTGCTAGAAAACTTATTGTTCGAAGGCAAACAGAGCTTTTTGCGCGTCCAAGGTGAACATGTTTTCCCTGTCCACGGTCAGGGTGGAGGTATCGACGATTTTTTCCATACCATCGGCATGGCCGGCGAGGAGCCGGTAGGCGCTCTCGACTCCGAGATAGCCCATGGCGTAGGGGTTCTGGACGATGAGCGCGTCCACGCTGCCGTCCTGCAGCCCGTCTACGGTGGCGACGTTGGAGTCGAAGCCGACGAGGAAGACGCTTCCGGACAGGCCGAGCTCGCCGACGGCCCTGGCGGCGCCGACGCTGGTGGGCTCGTTGAAAGCGAAGAGCACGTTGATCTCCGGGTGCTCGCGGAGCATCTGCTCGGTGTCGGTGCGGGCCTTGCCGGCCTCGGCGAGGGTGTTGATGACGGCGGCGACCTCGGCCCGGCCGCTTTCGGCGAGCAGGTCCCTTGCGCCGCGCTCTCGCTCCTGCCCGTTGGCGCTGCTGATGTCGTAGTTCACCAGCCCCGCGACGATGGGGCCCTCCACCCGGTCTAGCGCGGCCTGGGCGGCCATCTGCCCTGCGGCGTAGTTGTCCGTGCCTATGTAGGTGCTGACCATATCCGAGGCCACGGAGCTGTCTATGGCCACGACCTTGACCCCGGCGCGCGCAGCCTCGTCTATGGCGGCGGCGTTGTTCTCGTAGTCTATGGCGGAGAAGACCAGGGCCTGGGCGCCGTCCTTGACCGCCTGGGCGACCATCTCGTTCTGGGCCTCGAAGTCCTCCTCGGTCTCGGGCCCGGTGATGCTGAGCTTCACGTTGTACTCCGTCGCGGCGGCCTCGGCCCCGGCGAAGACGGACAGCCAGAATTCCGTCTCGGTGGACTTGGTAACGAGCGCGACGGAATACTGCTGCGTCTCGGTGCTGTTCGCGGCGCAGCCGGACAGGAGCGCAAGACCGAGCAGGGCGCAGCACAGGCGCAGGTTATTTCGCTTCATACTCGCCCTCCTTTAGCTTGGGCATGCGTATCTCGACGCAGGTGCCGACGTCCGGCTCGCTCGAGATGCTTATGCCGTAGTTCTTGCCGAAGTAGATCTGCAGCCTGTCGTTGACGTTGCGGATGCCGATGCCGGTGCGGTCCGAGGCGTCGCTGTGCATGATGGCCTCGATCTGCTCCGCGCTCATGCCGACGCCGTTGTCGCGCACGGAGAAGACGATGTCCTCGCCCTCGGAGCGCACCACGACGTCGATGCGGCCCTCCTCGACCATGAGGTCGAGCCCGTGGTTGATGGCGTTTTCGATGATGGGCTGGAGGGTGATCTTGTTGCAGTAGTAGCCGAGGCAGTCCGGGTCCACGTCGAAGGCGTAGGTGAACTGGTTCTTGTAGCGGTACATCTGGATCTGGAGGTAGCTCTCGGCGTGCTCGAGCTCGCGGGCGATGGGGATGAATTCGTGGCCGCGGCTGATGCTGATGCGGAAGAGCCTGGCGAGGGCGTGGACCATGCGTACGGCGTCGGAGTTGCGGCCCTGCTCGCACATCCAGGCGATGGAATCGAGGGTGTTGTAGAGGAAGTGCGGGTTTATCTGGGCCTGCAGGGCCTTGAGCTCGGTCTTGCGGAGGTTGATCTCCTCCTCGCGGACGGTGGACATGAGCTGCTGTATGCGCAGGACCATGTGCCCGAAGGAGGCGGAGAGCTCCCGTACTTCCCTGGTGCCGCCGACGGGGCGGTAGGAGAAGTGGTCGGCGTCGGACTCGAAGCTCTCCATGGCGTCCGCGAGCCCGCGCAGGGGCCGGCCGAGCAGCCTGGAGAGCAGCAGGCTGGTGAGCAGGGCCACGCAGAGCACGGCGGCCGCGAGCCAGAAGGAGAGAGTGATCATGGCGTTGACGTTCCGGTTCACGAGCTCGTCCACATAGCTGACGCCGACGACGCGCCAATCGCTGTCGTCGACGCTGCTCAGGCAGTAGATGACGGTGTCGTCCACCCAGGCGCCGTCCTCCAGGGCGGCGAGGGCCTCGGTGTCCTCGCTCTTGAGCCCGGCGTAGAGCAGCTGCTGCTGAGGGTGGTAGACTATGTTGCCCTCGGCGTCCATGAGGAAGCAGTAGCCCCGCTGGCCTATGCTGACGTTGCTGATGTAGCTGGACAGGCCCGAAAAGCTCAGGTCGAGGGAGACCCAGGCGGCCTCGCCTCCGTCGTCGAGCCTGGAGGTCATGGTGACGACCCAGGGGTACCAGCCCTCAAAGATGGTCTCGACGTGGGGCGCGGTGATATAGGACCCGTCGGAGGCCAGGGCCTTGTCCAGGTCGAAGGAGAGGTTTTTGAAGATCTCCTCCCGCAGCTCGCGGCCCGGCGACCAGCAGTTGAGCAGCTGCCCGGTACCGGAATAGCTGGTGACGGCGATGACGTCGGGGCGGAAGGTCAGGAAGGCGCCAAGCAGCCAGTCACGGCGCTCGCCCTGCTCGGAGACGGAGTGCTCCACCAGCTCGACGGCCTGGCGCATGTCGCGCATGTAGCTGGACACGGTGTTGGAGACCTGGCTGACGGCCTGGGCGCTGCTGGTGCGGGCGCTCTGGACCATGGCACTGCGGTAGCGGTTCAGGAACAGCAGGATGCAGCAGACCAGGATGATGGCGACGACGCCGACGACCATGGCCACGAGTATGGTCGTGATCCTCGGCCCGCCGCGGCGGGCGGTCCGGTTCAAGCCTCCTCACCGCCCTTTCCGCTCTCCAGCCTGCGCCGCAGGGCGTTGGGCGACTCGCCGCAGTATTTTTTGAAGCAGTAGGAGAAGTAGTGCTGGTCGGTATAGCCGCAGCGCAGGGAGATGTCCTGTATTTTGAGGCCCGTGCCGGAGAGCAGCACGCGCGCGGCCTCCATGCGCTTGCGGATGAGGATGTTTATAAAGGTCTCGCCGGCGTATTTCTTGATGCAGGCGCTCAGGTGGTTGGGGCTGACGTCGAGCATGCCGCTGAGCGAGACGAGGGAGAGCCCGGCGTCCATGAAGTTTTGGTCAATGGCCTCGAGGGCCCGCTTGCACAGGAGGCTGCCTCCCTTGACGGCGGGCGCGATGTCGTTTATGAACTGCGCCCCGCCCTCGGTCCTGTCGCCCTGGCGCAGGGCCTCCATGGCCTCGCGGTAGGCCTCGTGCAGCCCGCCGAGGCTGCGCACGGCGCGGCTGAGGCCTATGCGGCAGCGCCGGCCCAGGACGCGCTCCGCCATCTGGGGCAGCTCGTCGGCGAGGATGTGCAGGTACTCGTCAAAATCCGAGGGCTGGCCGAGCAGTACGCTCACGACCTTGCCGGAGGCGAAGAAGCTGACGCAGCGCAGGTATTTGGAGGCCAGCCGGTCCACCGGGGCGACGAAGGCCGGGGCCGTGCGGTTGGCGCCCTCCGCGTCTAGCAGGGTGGAGACCATGACGGTGTAGAAGGGCCGGTCGGCCCTGTCCTTGAGCAGGCCGCACTGCCGGGCATAGGCCTCGGAATGGGACTCGCCCTCGGCCTCGGCATAGTCGTCGAGCACCAGGGGCATGAGCATGGCCGCGCGCTGGTCGGGGCCCTCGGCCCTGGCAGGGGCCTGGCGGAACATGGCAAACTGCGCGTCTATCTTCCGGCGTATCGCCTCCAGCTCCGCGCCCAGGCCCTCTATGGTCAGGGGCTTGAGCATGTAGCTGATGATGTTGTAGCGTATGGCCTGCTGGGCGTATTCAAAGTCGTCGAAACCGCTGAGTATGGCTATGTTCGTCGCCGGCCTTACCTCGCGCACCTGCCTGGCGAGCTCGATGCCCGAGATGAAGGGCATGCGTATGTCGGTGAGCAGCAGGTCGGGGCCGAGCTTTTCGACGAGCTGCAGGGCGTCGAGCCCGTTGCTCGCGCTGCCCACCAGGCGGAAGCCCAGTTCCTCCCAGGGTATCATCGTGCAGACCGCCTCGCGCAGCTCGTCCTCGTCGTCTGCGACCACCACGGTATAGAGCATCCTGCGCTCCAAATCCGCCACCTCCTTTTGCGCCTTTCCGGCATTATATCAGATTTTTCCGCTCTTCACAATTTCTTCTTGAGCTCCGCCGGCATAATTCCGCAGGCGCTTGAACGGGGCGGGCGGGAATGTTATAATTGAAGAAATTTAATGGCGGTAGCTGAACGGAGGCCGGAACTTGAAAAGAGAGCTGTACAGGCAAAAGAGCATAGAGCGAGTCGCTTCGCCGGAGCAGCTGAACGACTACATAAAGGTCGCCTCACCCGGCGTTTGGGCGGTGCTCGCGGCCATAATAGTGCTGCTGATAGGCGCCCTGGTCTGGAGCGTGTGCAGCAGGCTGGAGAGCACCGTGCCGGCAGTGGTGGCCGTGGAGGACGGCCGGGCCGTCTGCTATTACAGCGCGGACTGCACCGATGAGGTGGCCGCCGGCATGGCGGTCAGGGCCGGGGACGCGGAACTGGCGATAAGCGGCGTCCCGTCCGCGCAGCTGCAGCTGGACGAGGGCCTGGCCGTCGGAGCCCTCCTGCCGGGGCAGGCCGTCTGCAGCTCGCCGCTGGAGGGCAGGCTGGACGACGGGGTATACGAGGCGGAGATCGTGGTCGAAAGTCTGGCGCCGATCTCGCTGCTGTGGCGCTGAGGTCTGATATGGGACGAACGACTAGGGTAAAAAAGCCCGTCGCGGCCGGACGGGCCAGGGTGCCGGTGATAATGCAGATGGAGGCACTGGAATGCGGCGCGGCCTGCCTCACCATGGTGCTGGCTTATTACAGCAAATGGGTGCCGCTGGAGCAGGTGCGCGCCGACTGCGGCGTGTCCAGGGACGGCTCGAACGCGAAGAACATCATGAAGGCGGCGCGCAGCTATGGCCTCACGGCCAAGGGCTACCGCTACGAGCCGGGGACGCTCAGGGAAAAGGGGCGTTTTCCCTGCATCATACATTGGAATTTCAACCACTTTGTCGTCCTCTGCGGCTTCCGGGGAGGCAGGGCGTATTTGAACGACCCCGCCCGCGGCAGCTATGCGGTGTCGATGGAGGACTTTGACCGCGCCTTCACGGGCATCTGCATGATGTTCGAGCCGGGCGAGGGCTTTGAGCCGGGCGGCAGGCCGAAGTCGATGCTGGAGTTTGCAAAAAAGCGGTTGAGCGGCGCGGAGACGGCGCTGCTGCTGATGCTGCTCACCACCTTTATAATAGCGGCAGCGGGCATTATATACGCCGCCTTTTCCCGTGTCTTCCTGGACAGGCTGCTGACGGGCCGGAACGAAGACTGGCTGGGCGGCTTCACGCTGGCGCTGGTCCTGGTGGCGCTGCTGAGGCTGGCCGCGGAGTGGATACGGGCGATATACTCGCTGCGCATAAACGGCAAGCTGGCCGTGGTGGGCAGCACCAGCTACATGTGGCAGGTGCTGAGGCTGCCCATGGAGTTTTTCAGCCAGCGCATGGCCGGCGACATACAGCAGCGGCAGAGCGCCAATGCGTCGATAGCGGGCACGCTGGTGAACGTGCTCGCGCCCCTTGCCGTGAATGCCGTCACCATGCTGTGCTATCTGGTGGTCATGTTCAGGTACAGCGTGCCCCTGACGCTGATAGGCGTGGGCTCCATCGCCATAAACTTTGCGCTCTCGCGGCTCATCGCCAAAAAGCGCGTCAATATGACCCGGGTGCAGCTGCGCGATTCGGGCAAGCTAGCGGGCGCGACGGTGGCGTCGATGGAGATGATAGAGACGATAAAATCCAGCGGTGCGGAAAACGGCTTTTTCCGGCGCTGGGCGGGCTATCAGGCGAGCGTGAACACGCAGAAGGTGCGGTATGAGAAACTGAGCCAGTACCTGGGCGCCCTGCCCTCGCTGGTCTCGGCGATAACGGGCAGCGTCGTGCTGATGTCGGGCGTGTGGCTGACTATCCGCGGCGAGTTCACGGCGGGCATGATCCTGGCCTTCCAGGGCTTCCTGAGCAGCTTCAGCGCCCCGGCGATGACGCTGGTCTCCGCCGGGCAGTCGATACAGGAGATGCGCACGCAGATGGAGCGGGTGGAGGACGTCATGCAGTATCCGCTCGACGCGGCCTACGAGAACGAGAGCGAGCTCGACGAGGCGACGGAGTACGGCAAGCTCTCGGGACGCCTGGTCATGCGCGACGTGAGCTTCGGCTACTCGCGGCTGGCGGCGCCGCTCATAGAGCACTTTGACCTGGAACTCGAGCCAGGCAGCCGCGTGGCCTTCGTGGGCGCCTCCGGCAGCGGCAAGAGCACGCTTGCAAAGCTCATCTCGGGCCTGTACCAGCCCTGGAGCGGCGAGATACTCTTCGACGGCAGGCCGATGAGGGAGATAGACCGCAGCGTGTTCACGGGTTCGCTGGCGGTGGTGGACCAGGATATCATCCTCTTCGAGGACACTATAGCCAATAATATAAGGATGTGGGACCGGTCGATAGAGGATTTCGAGGTCATACTGGCGGCGCGCGACGCCAGCCTGCACGACGACATCATGCAGCGCGAGGGCGGCTACAACTACAGGATGGCAGAGGGCGGCAAGGACTTCTCCGGCGGGCAGAAGCAGCGCATGGAGATAGCGCGGGTGCTGGCCCAGGACCCGACGATCATAATCCTCGACGAGGCGACGAGCGCCCTGGACGCGAAGACGGAGTACGAGGTCGTGAAGTCCATAAAGGACAGGGGCATCACCTGCATAGTGGTGGCCCACCGGCTATCGACCATCCGGGATTGCGACGAGATCATCGTCCTGGAGGGCGGGCGGGTCGTGGAACGCGGCACGCACGAGCAGCTGTACGCCCTGGGCGGGGCCTATGCCCGGCTGATATCGAGCGAATGAGGAGGCGTCGGCATGGGCTGGTTTGACGAACAGATAAGGCAGCGGAAGCTCTGCGACGACGAGGCGTTTGCGGACAGCTTTGCTGACATAGCCGGGGCCGTCGCGGGCAGGCGCTTTTCGGATGCGCTCAAGGGCGACGGCGCCGCGGCGAGCGACGCCATAGGCGAGGTGCTGCGCTTTTACCACATAAAGCTGCGCGAGCTGCCGGAGGGCGTCACGGACATAAACGAACAGCTGGAGTACCTGATGCGGCCCTACGGTGTCATGCGCCGGACGGTGAAGCTGGGCAGGGGCTGGTACAGGGACGCCATGGGCGCCATGCTCGGCATCCGGCGGGAGGACGGCAGCATCGTCGCGCTCATCCCGTCTGGCCTCTCGGGTTACAGCTTCTACGACCGGAAGCGGGGCAGGTATGTCAGGGTGGACAGGCGCAGCGAGGCCCTGTTTGAAGAGGAAGCCATCAGCTTTTATAAGCCCTTTCCTCTCGGCAGCATGGGCATCCCGGACCTGCTGCGCTACATGGCCGAGTGCCTGCAGGCGGCGGACTTCGTGCTGATCGGCCTGGCGACGCTGGCCGTGACGCTGGTGGGCCTGCTGGGGCCGAAGCTGAACAACATCATTTTCTCGGACATCGTGGAGAGCGGCAGCCCGGGACTGGCCGGGGCCATGCTGGTCTTCCTGGTCTGCCTGGCCATAAGCACGGCGCTGCTCAACTCGGTGAAGGCGCTGCTCATGGCCCGGATAAAGACAAAGCTCGAGGTCTCGGTGCAGGCGGCGAGCATGATGCGGGTGCTGTCCCTGCCGGCGGAGTTTTTCAAGGGTTACAGTTCGGGCGAGCTCTACCAGAGGATACAGTATATAAACGTCATCTGCGAGCTGCTGGTGTCGGCGGTGCTGTCCACGGGCCTGACCTCGCTGTTTTCCCTGGCCTATATATCGCAGATCTTCGTCTATTCGCCTGCGCTGGTCGTACCGGCGCTGGCGGTGGTGCTGGCGACGCTGCTGCTCTCGCTCGTGACGACGGCGCTGCAGGCGCGGGTGTCAAAAAAACAGATGGAGGCGGCGGTGAAGGAGAGCGGCGTGAGCTATGCGCTCATCTCCGGCGTGCAGAAGATAAAGCTCTCGGGCGCTGAAAAGCGCGCCTTTGCGCATTGGGGCGGCTGCTGCGCGAAGTCGGCGGGCCTGAGCTATAACCCGCCGCTGTTTTTGAAGGTCAGCCCGGTCATAAGCACGGCGATAGGCCTCGCCGGCACCATCGTCATCTACAACATGGCGGTGACGAACGGCGTGGGCCTCGCGGACTACTACGCCTTCAATACGGCCTACGGCATGGTGACGGGCGCATTCAGCTCCCTGGCCGCCATAGCCATGACGATGGCCCAGATAAGGCCGGTGCTGGAGATGATAAAGCCCATACTCGAGGCGGTGCCGGAGATAGCCGAGGGCAAGCAGGTGGTCACGCGGCTCTCGGGCGGCGTGGAGCTCAGCAGCGTGTCCTTCAGGTACACGGAGAGCATGCCCTGGGTCCTGGACAACCTGAGCCTCAAGATAAAGCCCGGCCAGTATGTGGCGATAGTGGGGAAGACGGGCTGCGGCAAGAGCACGCTCATGCGGCTGCTGCTGGGCTTCGAGAAGCCGCAGAAGGGCGCGGTGTACTACGACGGGCGCGACCTGGAGACCATGGACCTCAAATCGCTCCGGCACAGGATAGGCGTCGTCATGCAGGACGGCAAGCTGTTCCAGGGCGACATATACTCCAACATCGTGATCTCGGCGCCGCAGCTGGGCATGGACGCGGCCTGGGAAGCGGCGGAGCTGGCGGGCATAGCCGAGGACATCAGGCGCATGCCTATGGGCATGCACACGCTCATATCTGAGGGCTCCGGCGGCGTCTCCGGCGGGCAGAGGCAGAGGCTGATGATAGCCCGGGCCATCGCGCCGCGGCCGAAGATCCTGATGTTCGACGAGGCGACCAGCGCGCTGGACAACATCACGCAGAAGCAGGTCTCCGATTCGCTGGCCGGGCTCAGGTGTACGAGGATAGTCATAGCCCACAGGCTCTCGACGATACGCCAGTGCGACAGGATCGTCGTACTCGACGGCGGCCGGATAGTTGAGGACGGCAGCTACGACGAGCTCATGGCCGCGGGCGGCTTCTTTGCGGAGCTGGTCGCAAGGCAGCGGCTGGACGGCGGGCCGGAGCCTGCGGAAAATAGTAATGTCCCGCCCGCACCCTCGCCCGTATAAAGAAGCGAGGGACGGAGAAAAGGAGGTGCGCGATGTCGGCGAAGGGCTTTGAGCTCAGGCTGAGCGAGCTTTTTGAATACCAGCGCTTCGAGAACGAGCCCGGGCTGGCGCGGCTTATAGCCGAGACGCTGGAGCGCTGCCCGGCGCAGCTGGACGAGGACGAACTCGGCCTCGTCAACGCCGCCGGCGAGGCCGGGGACGTCCGCGGGCTGCCTTACATGCCGGAGGTCCCTCATGATGACTGAGCCGGAAAGGGAGAGGGTATATCTCGAATACCGCGGCCGCGTCGCCGCCTATATAGGCGGGCGGATAGCGGATAAGCACACGGCGGAGGACCTGGTCTCGGCCGTGTTTGAGAAGGTCTATGCTAAGCTCGACAGCTTTGACCCGGGCCGGGCCTCGCTCTCGACCTGGATCTTCACGATAACGCGGAACACGGTCATAAGCCACTACCGGGCCGCGCGCCCGGCGCAGGAGCTGGACGAGGCGATGGAGGACTGCGGCCCGGGCGTAGAGGAACGGCTGATAGAGGCCGACTCGCTGGAGCGGCTGGCGCTGGCGCTCGGGCGCCTCGCGCAGAAGGAGCGGGACCTGGTCGTCCTGCACTACTATGAGCGCCTGAGCCTGGGCGAGGCGGCGCAGCGGCTTGGGATATCATACTCCGGCGCAAAGCTCATCCACCGCAGGGCCCTGGAGAAGCTGAGGCTCATAATGGAGGGCTAGCGCGCCCGGTACAAAGCGCGGAGGTGGGACGTATGGCGGGCCTGGGCAGAGAACAGCTGAAGCTTCCGGCGGACGGCGTGGACGCGCTGTACCTCCTGGCCTGGACGCGCAGGGCGGAAGAGCAGCTGCGCGAGGAGCTGGGAGACCCCTCGCTGCTGACGCGGCAGGCGGGCCTGAAGCTGACGGGCTGGCTGTTCACCCGGCTGTACGGCCTGTGCAGGAGCGCTTTTGAAGAGCTCAAGAGCGCCTATATGGCCGAGGCGGAGCCGGTCTTGAGGCTGGACCCGAAGCTGGCGACGCTGGAGCTGCGGGCGGCGGCGTCCGAGCGGCTGCTCTCGGAGCTGGAGGGCAGCGGCGGGGAGTGCGCCTTCGGCCCGTATCCCCTGCTCAGGGGCCTGCTGGACAGGGAAGCCGCGCGCTTCGTCGCGGCGGAGCGGGAGTTCCTGGGCCGGCTGCGCAGGGACTGGGCGGACATCTGCGCCCGCTTTTTCGGCGGTGAGGACCCGGGGCCGGTCACGGACCTGGAGCCGGAGGCCGGGGACCTGCACTTCCACGGCCGGAGCACCCGCGTCATAAGGACGGGGCGGGGCGCCTTTGTGTATAAGCCGAGGGACTGCGGCCTGGACGCCCGCTTCCGCGAGCTGGTGCGCCGGTACTTCCCGGATGTGCTGAGGGTCCCGGACTGCCTCGTGCGCGAGGGCTGCGGCTGGTGCGAGTATTTGGAGAGCGGGCTGCCGGGCTCCGAGGCCGGGCTCAGGCTTTATTACCGCCGCTTCGGCGCGGCCTGCGCCCTCATGCAGGCGCTGGGCAGCAGCGACCTCCACGCCGGGAATTGGATATGCAGCGGCGGCTTCCCGGCCCTGGTGGATCTGGAGACGCTGCTCTCGCCGGTGCCGCGGCCCTTCAACGACAAGAGCGTCTTCCCGGAGCCCGCGGAGGACGAGGGCTTCCTTTTCGACGCGGCCCGCTCGCTGCTGCCGAGCGGCCTGCTCCCGGCCAGGCGCGGAGAAAAAGAGCTGAGTGCCCTGCTGTCCGGCCCGGCCTGCCAGCCGGGGACGGAGGGCGGCAGGCCCGGCGTGCTGGGCTATGAGGAGGACTTCCTCGCCGGCTTTTCCGAGGGCTATGACCGCTGCCTTGAGTGCAGGGAAGAGCTGCTCGGGACGCTTGAGGGCTTTCGCGGGCTGCCGGTCAGGAAGCTCATGCGCGATACGGGCAGCTATGCCCGGCTGCTGGCGCGGCTGAACAGCGCCGGGGCGCTCCGTTCGGAGGAGGACCGGCGCGAGGTGACGGGGCGGCTGCGCGGCTTCTTCAGCCAGCGCGGCGCGGAACACATGCTGCCCATAGCCCACTGGGAGGAGGCCTGCCTGCTCGAGGGCGACATACCCTGGTTCGGCGCAAAGGGCGCGGGCCATGACCTCCTGGGCTGCGACGGCGTGCTGGTCGAAGGCTTTTTCGGCAGGAGCGCCGTCGAGAACGCGCGCGAGCGCATCTGCCGGCTCTCGGAAGCGGAAAAGCGCTTTGAGCTCGGCATACTCAGGCAGGGCATGAGCAGGGCAGTGATACCGGCGGCTACGGCCGCGCGCGGCGGCGGGCGGAGCGTACAGGACTTCGAGCCCGCCGGCCGGGAGGAGGCGCTGGCGGCGGCGGAGGGGCTCTTCCGGCTGCTGGACGGCCTGCTGCTGACGGGGCCGGGCGGGCGCTCGTCCTGGCTGGTAGTCTCGGGGCGCAGCGCGGGCCTGGCCGCAATGCGGCCGGAGCTGGCGAGGGGCACGGCGGGCCTGGGCGTGTTTTTTGCGGCGGTGTACGCCGCGGGCGGGGCCTGTGCCCGGCGCGCGTCGGAGCTGGCCGGCATCTGCCTGGCCCAGCTGGAGGATGCCGTGGGGCACTTCGAGGCCGCGCGGCGGATACCGGAGGCGGCCCTGCCGCTGGGCCTCACGGACGGCTTTGCCGGCGTGATGACGTCGCTGGCGCTGATGGAACAGGGCCTGGGCGGCGGCCGGGCCGCGGCGCTGGGTCAGAGGCTGTTGGGGCTGCTGGAGCGGCTCGAGGTGGAGAAGGCCGGGCGCCTGGACGTGTACTCCGGTGCGGCGGGCTTGGTCTGGGCCCTGTGCAGGGAATACGAGGCCGGCGGCACGCAGCTGGCCCGCGCGCAGCTGGCGCGGGCAGCCGGGCGGCTGCTGGATGGAAGGGCGCTGGAATACCGGGGCCGGCTGCTCTGGGATACGCTCGGGAAGGGGCGCCCCATCAGCGGCGCCGGGCACGGCATGGCGGGCATAGCCGCGGCACTGGCCCGGGCCGGAAGGCTGCTCGGCGACGGGCGCTGCCTTGAGGCGGCGCGGGCGGCCCTGGAGTTCGAGCACGGCATCTACTCGGAAAAACTGGGCGGCTGGCCGGACCTGCGCTCCTCGCCGGTGCCGGCGAGGGTCATGCACGGGCTGTGCTCGGGCGAGCCCGGCCTCGGGCTGGCGCTGCTCTCCTGCCGGGAGAGCGGGCTGGACTATCCGGAGCTGGAGGGAGACCTCGAGCGGGCGCGGCGCTGCTGCCTGGGCCGCCCGCCGCTGTACAGGGATCACCTCTGCTGCGGCAACAGCTCGAGCCTGGACTTCCTGCTCTCGCTGCCGGACGGCCGGGAGCATGCGGGCCGGCTGCTGGCCTTCATGCTGGAGCGCGCGGGGAGAAACGGCGGTTTCAATTACCTGCCTGAGGGCTTCCGGGGCACGCCCGTCCCGGAGCTGTTCTACGGCGCGGCGGGCGTGGGCTACGAGCTGCTCAGATACGCCCTGCCGGGCCGGCTGCCGGGCATATTGTTCCGGGGCGGCGGGGAACAGGGCGAAATACGTTCATAAAACTTTTAGGAGGAGATCGATATGAAGACACTGGAGACCCTTTACGCCGAGGTGCTGGCGAGCAACGAGCTGAAGGCGGCCTTCATAGCCGCGGTCAAGGAAAACGACCTGGCGGGCTTCCTGAAGGCCCAGGGCTGCGAGGCCGGCGAGGCTGAGGCGGAGGAATTCATCAGGGCGAAGCAGACGGCCGAGGGCGAGCTGACCGATGACGAGCTGGACGCCGTGGCCGGCGGCGGCTGCAATACCGTCGAGGAGGCCAAGAGCTCGGAGTCCGCGCCGCCGAGCGCGCTGCTGGTCGCTACTATCGTGAATATCTGCGGATAAACGCGGGAAAACGGGAGCATCCGGCAGATGCGATATGTCCTGGACCAAAATGTGGCGCTGCGCTCCTGGGAGCTGGTGCCCTGGGCCTGTTATGTGCGTGGCCGGCAGTACGCGCAGAAACTCAGCCGCGAGCAGTTCGAGCTGCTCGCGCGCTGCGACGGGGTGCAGGAGCTCGGGCAGACGGAGCTGCTCGGCCGGCTCGAGCGCGCGGGCTTTGTGCACGAGGCCCGCGAGGGCGAGACCTGGAGCGAGTGGTCCGCGCCCAGGCGCTGCGATAACCGCCACTTCCCCGGCGTAAACTGGGCCATAACCGGCAGGTGCAACTTCAACTGCCGGCACTGCTTCATGGCTGCGGACAACGGGCCCATGCTGGGCGAGTTCACCTGGGAGGAGTGCGTCTCGTTCCTGGACGAGTGCGAAAAATGCGGTATCCAGAGTGTGACGCTCACGGGCGGCGAGCCCATGCTGCATCCCAGGTTCATGGACATCGTGCGCGACATAGCCCGGCGCGGCATGTACCTCATTGAGCTGAACACCAACGGCAGCCTGCTGACGGCGCAGGCGCTGGACGAGCTGAAGGCCCTGGATATGGACACGGAGCTCAAGCTCAGCTTTGACGGCCTGGGCTGGCACGATTGGCTGCGCGGCGTGCCCCATGCGGAGGAGCAGGCCCTGCGGGCGATAAAGCTGGCGAAGGAGAAGGGCTTCAGGGTCCGCAGCCAGACGAACGTGCACCGCGGCAACCTGGAAGCCATGTACGACACGATAGCGCTGCTGGACGGCCTTGGCGTGGAGGAAATACGCATCATCCGAACGACTGAGACCCCGCGCTGGCGGCAAAACGGCGGGGACGCCGCGCTGGGCGTCACGGAGTATTACGACGAGATGACGAAGCTCATAGGCCGCTGCCTCGAGAGCGGCTTCGGCATCGGCGTGGACGTGTGGCAGTTTGCGCATTTCCGGCCGCGGCAGGGGAATTACTACTTCCACCCGGTGCAGTCGGACTGCGGCAGGTACAGGGACGGTATACCTGCCTGCAGAGGGGCCAGGGGCACGGTCGCGGTGTCGTATAACGGCGAGGTCTATCCGTGCAACCAGACTTCCGGCACCTTTGCGAGCATGGGAGTGAGCTTCGGCAACGTGAAGACGACGCCGCTGCACGAGCTGCTCAGCGGCGGCAGGTACCTTGAGCTCGTGACCATGCCGGTGTCGGAGATAAAAGAGCACAACGGGCCCTGCCGCAGCTGCCAGTATTGGAAATGCTGCATGGGCGGCTGCCGCGCCATCGCCCTGGCCTTCACGGGCGACTACAGGCACTATGACCCGGCCAAGTGCGCCTTTTTCAAGGGCGGATACATGTCCCGGCTGGACGAGCTCTTCCGGAACTCCGGCCGGCCCTATACCTGCCTGTCCGAGACCGGCAGCATGGACCGCCGCGGCGAAAAAGAACCCCCTGCCCCATGAAAAACGGCTTTCAGACATACACCGCCCCCGGCCATACAGCCGGGGGCGTTTGGTGTATTTATGAGTTTTATGCGCTTCAGGCCAGCAGGAAATCACGGCCTTGCTCTTTCGGGGTGCGCAGCAGCACGCCGTGGGCTTCCAGCCAGGCGTTCGTGCGCTCGGAATACACCGTCGCGTAGGTGTAGAAGTAGCTGTAATCGTAGCCGTTGGGGCCGCCGGCCCTCGTGATATCGATGTTTATGCGGCAGTCGTAGGTGTTTTCCAGCTCGCCGCCGCAGTACCACACGAGACCGATATTGCCCTCCGACATGTCCGGCAGGATGCAGTCGCGGTAGAGCTCCAGCGCCTCGGCGGCGCTGAGCGTCAGGCTCTCGACCTCGCCCGCGCCGTTTACCCAGTTCACGGTGGCGTAATCCACCGTGGACAGCGCCGGCTCTATCGAGGGCAGCTTGCGCGAGAGTATGCCCTCCACCGTGTTCGACACCGACTCGAGCAGCCCGGCGTCCTGCGCGTCCAGGCTTACATAGTAGCGCCGCTGCATGCGCCCTCCGTCCTCCAGCTCATAGCTGAAGCGGATGTTGTACGGGATGTATCCCAGCTCGCCGTTCGCCTGCCCGCCGGCGGTCTCGTACTGTTCTTTGCCCTCTATGATGCTCTCGTGCAGGCTCAGTACGGCCTCCACATTCTCGCGCGAGCTGAGGGTCATGCTGTCCCCAGCGTAGGAGAGCTCGACCCGGACGACCTCATCGGCCTGCGGCACGCGCCGCTCGTAGCCCGTGACGTCCAGCTCGCCGCACATGAGCAGCGCCGTCAGCAGCAGCCACAGCGCCCCGAAGCCGAGCCATTTCCGGCCCATCCTGAACACCCTGAAGCTCTTCTGCACCAGCATCTCGGCCGCGAGCCAGCCGATGAGGCCGCCAAGCAGCATGAAACCGGCGAAGATCAGCGCGCCCGCGACGCCCATGCAGGCCGCGTTCGGCAGCAGCAGGTCGGCGAGCAGCACCGCCAGCAGCAGCGCACAGGCCGTCGCCGCGCAGTAGCGGAACACGGGCCGCAGTATGCCGATGGCCACGACGTCGCCCGCCGTCTCGAGCCTGCGGCGCTTGTAGAGCACGCAGGAGGGCCAGAGCAGCAGGGTCCCGACGGCGGCGCAGCCGGCGGAGTAGGCCCAGCCCGTGTAGATATAGCCCGCCGCGCGCACGGAGCCGTCCGCCAGCTGCTCGTATACCGGCTGGTACTGGCTGTGCGCCAGCATGCCCACGAGCGGGGAGAACAGCAGCAGGTCCATGCCCTGATCCCGTGCGGTGTAGCCGTAGACGAACTCGCCCAGCACCGAGTACAATACGCCCTGGAACACCGCCGCGGCGATGTTCACGGCGATGAAGAGCACCGGCAGCACGATGATGCTGCCCGTCAGCTGGGCGCAGAAGGCGGCAATGCCGAAGTAGGCGAGCACCATGAGGCTCGTGCCCGCGAACATGGCGGCCGTCGCGGGCAGCAGGACCTCGAACTGTCCGGCGCCCGCCGCAAGGCAGGCCAGCGCCGCCAGCAGGTTAACAGCCAGCACGGGCAGCAGCCCCGCCAGCGTCAGAGACCAGAAGATGCCCTCGCGCCGCACCGGCAGCATGCCGTAGGCAGAGGCCGAGCGCTGGAAGTACAGGTGGCTGTAGACCGCCATGGCAGCCGCGCAGCCGATGGCGGGCGCGGCGATCTTCCCGATGCCGTCCAAAAATTCCAGCGGGACGTACTGGGCCAGCCTCAGGGCGTCCAGCTCGGACACGGCGTGCCCCAGCCGGCCCGCCAGCCGCACAGGCAGAGCCAGCGCCAGCACAAAGGCGTAGGAGAACCACAGGGGCCAGAAACGCAGCACCGTCTTGCGGAAGAGCGGGGCGTTAAAGAATGATGTCCCGGACTTCATGGCCCTCACCTCCCAGCTCGTATATGAATATTTCCTCCAGGTTCAGAGGCACGGCGTCCACAAAGACGGGGCCGAGCGCCTCTACCCGCTCGAGTACCTCCGAGGCCCTGCCCCTTATGATGAGCGTCCGCAGCCGGCCCTGGCCGGAGGTGTGGAGGATGTCCAGCTCAAGCTCGGGCAGGCTGACGCCCTCGGGCAGCACCAGCTGCAGCTTGGTCATGTTCTCCTGCATGTCGGAGAGCACGCGCTCGAGCAGCATGCGGCCCCGGTCAATGATGCCGACCCGGTCGCAGACGTCCTCCAGCTCGCGCAGGTTGTGGGACGAGATCAGCACCGTGGTGCCGTACTCCGCCACGTCCTGCATGATGAGCGCCCAGACCTGCCGGCGCATGACGGGGTCGAGCCCGTCCACCGGCTCGTCAAGTATAAGCAGCTCCGGCCGCATGGAGATCGCCAGCCAGAACGCGGCCTGCTTGAGCATGCCGCGCGAAAAGCGCCGCATGGGCTGCTTCACGTCCAGCTCGAAGACCTCGCGCAGCTGCTCGAAGCGCTTCGTGTCGAAGTTGGGATAGATGCCACGGTAAAAGCGCATCATGTCCAGGATGGAGGCCTGCGGGAAGTGGAATACCTCATCCGGTATGGCAAATATGCGGCCCTTGACCGAGGGGTTCTCATAGACCGGCTCGCCGTCTGCCAGCACCTCGCCGGAGTCCTGCCTGAGTATGCCGGCCAGATGCTTCATGGCCGTGGTCTTGCCGGCACCGTTCGGGCCCACCAGGCCGTATACCGCGCCCGAAGGGGCAAAGAGATCGAGCCCGTCGAGCGCCCTGTGGCCGTAATATTCCTTGGTTACGGCTTTGAATTCAACCCTCATTGGCGGCCTCCTTCTGCCTGATGCGTTCTTCCAGCTCGTCCGAGGTGACGCCCAGGAACAGCAGCTCCGTCACGATCTCATCCAGCGCCGAGAGCAGCTCGCGCTTGCGCCCGGCGTCCACCTGGGTGCGGATGTTGGCATAGCTGCCCTTGCCGGGGATGGAGATGATATAGCCCTCCTGCTCCAGCTCGCGGTAGGCCCTCTGTATGGTATTAGGATTGATGACCAGCTGCGCGGCAAGCTCGCGCACCGAGGGCAGCTTTTCGTCCGGCGGCATCGCCCCGGAGACGATGAGCTTCCTCAGCGCGGTCTTCACCTGCACATATATCGGCCGTGAATCTCTGAAATTGATGTTTATTACCATAACATCAGCCCTAACTCGTTCCGCGTATCAGACAGAATAATACAGTTATAGGATACCTGATTTCAGCTTTCTTGTCAATGCAAATGTATCTAAATTGTATCTTTTGTATCATGCACGATGAAGCCGCCGCCCAGCAGCCGGCGGTTTTGATAAACGGCGGCGGCCTGGCCGGGCGTAGGGGCCCTCAGCGGCTGCGCGCAGGCGAGCTTCAGCCGTCCGTCCTTTTCAGGAAAGGCCCTGGCGGGCGTGAGCGTCCTGGAATGGCGCACGCGCAGCTCGCAGTCGAAGGGACCCTCGGGCACGGGCGCGAGCCAGCGCATCGAGCCCGCGTGGAATTCCGTCACATAGAGCCCGTCCCCGTCCGAGAGCAGGACCTCGCGCGTTTCCGGCCTCAGCTCCGACACATACACGCGCCGGCCGGCCGCATAGCCCAGCCCGCGCCTCTGGCCGAGGGTGAAGCGGTGGATGCCGCCGTGCCGCGCCACAGGCTCGCCCCTGTATATGATATCGCCCGGCCCCGGCGCGTCCCCGCGCCGCTCGAGCCAGGCCGCGTAGTCCCCGTCCGGCACGAAGCACAGCTCCATGCTGTCGGGCTTTTTCGCAACGGGCAGGCCCCAGCGCTCCGCCAGCGAGCGGGTCTCGGCCTTTATCATGTCCCCGAGCGGCAGCACCAGCCGCGCCAGCTGCTCCGGCAGGATGCGGCAGAGCATGTAGCTCTGGTCGCTCTCCGGCCGGCCCATATATAGCGCCCCGGCCGACGCCCAGGCGTAGTGGCCCGTGGCGATGTGTCCGATGCCCAGCCCGTCCGCGTAGCTGCACAGCAGCCGCAGCTTCACCGCGGGGTTGCACAGGACGCAGGGGCTCGGCGTCTCGCCCCTCTTGTACGCCTCGGCAAAGGGCCGGCAGACCTGTTCCTCCAGCTCGGCGCGCGCGTCGATGACCTCGAGCGGCAGGCCCATGGCCTTCGCGCAGGCCATAGCGGCCTCCGCCTCGCCCGAGCCGGTCTCGAGGTAAAGGCAGCGCACATCGAAGCCCTGCCTTCTGAGTATTTCGGCGGCGCAGGCCGAATCCACGCCGCCGGAAAAGCCCAGGACTATGCCCTCGCTCATCTGTCCCGCCTCCCCAAATACATGGCCAGGGCGGCCATATCCGCCGGCGAGACGCCGGATATGCGCGAGGCGCGCCCAAAGCTCTCCGGCCGCAGGGCCGCGAGCTTCTGCCTCGCCTCCGTGCGCAGGCCCGGCACCTTTTCGTAGTCGATATCCTCCGGCAGGGCGCGGTCTTCCATCCTGGAAAACTCCTCTACCTGCCTGAGCTGGCGCTTTATATAGCCCTCATAGCGCAGCCTGATCTCCACCTGCTGCTTAACTGCCCGGGGCAGGGCCGGGCGCTCCGGGTCGAAGGGCGCGAGCTCGGCGTAGCCCAGCTGCGGCCGCCTCAGCAGCGCCGCGAGCGAGGCGCCCGAGACCGGCGCGGCGGTGCCCAGCGCCTCCAGCGCGGCGCAGAGCTCCGGCGTGGGCGCGACGTGGGTGTGCTCGAGCCGCGCAAGCTCCGCTTCCACCGCGGCGTACTTGCGCTCCACGGCCTCCAGCCGCTCGCGCGGCACCAGGCCCAGCTCATAGCCTATATGCGTCAGGCGCTCGTCGGCGTTATCCTGCCTCAGCAGCAGCCGGTACTCCGAGCGCGAGGTCATCATGCGGTAGGGCTCGTTCGTGCCGCGGGTCACGAGGTCGTCTATGAGCGCGCCGATGTAGGC